>CAIWRR010000165.1 GCA_903915125.1 Candidatus Firestoneibacteriota bacterium
CTTTTACCGCGTCCGCAACCGCGTCCACGCCTTTAAGCAATTTCTTCCTTGCGTCTTCGCTGAAACACAACTGCTTAGCCATTGCACTATCCTCCTTAAGATTTTGAAATTATTTTAATTATTCAACTACCGCTAGCACGTCTTCTTCCCTCATAATAAGGTGCTTCTCGCCGTCAATCAGTATCTCGTTTCCTGAATACTTCGCGAAAAGAACCTTGTCGCCTTTCTTGACCGTCAAGGTTTTCAGCTGGCCATTATCCAGGGTTTTGCCTTTTCCTACCGAGATCACTTTCCCTTCATCCGGCCTTTCTTTAGCTGAGTCGGGAATTATTATTCCCCCCTTCTTTGCCTCAACCGGCTCGGACGGTTTCACTACAATCCTGTCTTCCAACGGCTTAATCGTCATACTTCTACCTCCTCCTTGAAATTGCCTATTATTAGGCTTTTGCTACAATCTTCCTACTCTATATAAGCAAGATGCGTGCCAATTGTTAATAACAAATGCATATATTTGTAACCTCTTATGCCGCAAAGAATAATACAATTAATGCGATAATATCCACAAAGTTGTCAACTGGACACAATGATGCATATTGAAACACTTGTTGCTGAATGGAACGGTAAGTTTGAGAAGGGGGTGTTGCAATAAAGGTCAATAGAGGAAGCTCTTTGCGTTTATAACGTTTTTAACGTTCATAACGTTTGTAACGTAAAGATTCTAAATCGCGGTAACTATGGTTAGCATTACTTTACGAACGTTAGGAACGTTACAAACCATCCGTACTTGCCTTTTATCTGCCTTTTGTTTTCGTTATAAACGTTAGTAACGTTACAAACGTTAAGAACCTCAATGAATATTCACAGTAAGATTTTTTTTAATACCGGTTCGATCCTATCCGCCATCCTCATAAACCCTAAATCTGTCGGATGCGCGCCGTCAACGGTGCACTCATGCGCGTCAGCGCCAAGCAGATTCGATCCGTCAAGGAAATATATGCGCCTGTCACCCGCTTTCTCTAATTGCTTTACGGTATCCCTTTCGAATTCCCTCCGCTTTCCGAAATCCTTCCGGCTCTGCGTAGCGCTTTCGTGTTGCCAGGGAATTCTGGAAATGACGAGCAGCGGAATCTTCGGATGCCCGCTTCTTAGTATGCTTATAAATTCCGGCAGCGTTCTTTTCAGAAGTTCAGTGCTGAAACAATTTGCTTCGTAATCCAGCACAAAGCAGGCCGGGTTTTCAATTTCAAGAATCAGCCTGGCAAGCTCCGGCTCCCCGCGTCCGTTGCCCGAGAAGCCAAGATTGATAAATTCGCGATTAAAACGCCTGCTAAGAATATTTGTGTAGGCCATTCCGGGCCTGGAGGCGCAGCCGCCCTGTGTTATTGAAGTTCCGTAAAATACTATTTTCCCGTTTCTATAAGGGGACGGGGGGAAAAGGCCGCTTTTCGGGTCAACTCCTATCAGGATATTTTTTACTCCCTGGTAAAGCGGGAAGTTAAGTGTTATGTCCTCCATTTTCCCGCTCTCCCGGCCGTAGAAAAGATGCTCATAGGAAAGTTTCGTATGGTCAAATTTGGCGGTGCCGGCAAAACTTTTTTTCCCGGGGGCGCCCAGGTAACAATCAAAACCGCACTGCCCGGTCGCCGGCATATGATACATTCCCGCGGGAGCCGTCAATTCAACCCTTATTGCCAGCCGCTTTGAATCCGTGCGGAACAGCAGCTGCCCGCCGGCCGTGTTATTCGCGAGCGCGTCGACATTTTCGTTAATCTTCCACTTCGGCTTAAGCGGCAGCCTGCGGTACAAACCTTCTTTTTTGTGCCAGGCAAAACCCGCAACAACGACAGGCGGCTTCGGGGACAGCCATTTTATCCCTTTAAGCGGTTCCCCGGTGAAACTCATATTCCTGTCTGATTGCCACGCCTGACCGTTCTTTCGAGCCATATACATATTCCTTTTGTCCTTGGAGTTTTACAGTCCGATCTCTTCGTAAGCCATTTTCACCCATCTCGTAAACCTTGTAATATCATTCCCGCAGGTGTGCGTATCTTTCATTATTATCTCAACCTGGTTGCGGATGCCTTTTGCGGCCTTAAGGGTGCTCCTGATGTCATTCCTGAGGTCCGGCTCGCTGAAAGAGGCGCTGAGCAGGGACGGGTTAGGCTTCCTTGAGAAAACCGCTTTTCCCTTAAGCCTGTCCGCGCATATTTCCTGGTCGGCCCACGGCGAAACCGACACCCTTCTTATATTCGGGATTTGCATTATATAATCAAGGCGCTTATCTACCGGCTCGCAGCAGCCGTAGCAGTTCAAACCAAACCTTGAAAGTATCGGGAGCTGATAGGGAAATATGAATTCCGCGAATTGCTCCGGGCTCACACCCACCGTTTCCTGCGATTCACCGAAGCCCCAGCGGTCTTTTAAGCGTACGGGCATTCCGGGTTTCCAGTCTTTCGCGGGAAGTTCATCCGTGTAGGCGGAACCGCCTGAGCCGACATACTCATTTTTGTTGTATTGAGTAAGCAGGTTCTCTTTTTCGCACAGGTCAAGCAGGTTCATCGCGTTATCGCGGAGAAAAGCCATCAACCGGTGAACCCCTTCCGGGTTGTCGTACATATAAAGCATAAAGTTCTGAAGCCCTACAAGATATATAGCGTCCATCGTCAACCCGAGAGTCCACCAGAAGGAGCTTATCTCGCGCGGCGGCAGGAGATCCCCGAATATTTCCCCGGCAAGGGCAACCCTTCGCGCGGTCTCTTCCCTGTTAAACTTAAAGGTCCGCAGCTTCAACTTTGAGAAATCTTCGTCCAGGTTTCTTAGCGGAGCGTCCCAGACAACGCTCCCGTTTTCGGAAGTCCGGTGTTCTACATAGGGGACTCCGTAATCGCTTTTGAATAAAACCCTGTTTATCATAAAATCAGGTTCCAGCGCGTTGTCATCCCTGAAGTTTTCCCACCAGATTATCTTTGACCTAAGCTCATGCTCCCATTCACGCAGGAGAGGGTCGGCGGTTTCGAGTTTTGAATCAGGCAGCAGTTCCTTCCAGGAACCTTCCGGATAAACCAGTACGGCAGGACGGTCAGCCTTGAGAGAGTTAAGGGCCGTCAGCCTCTTCTTCCTCTCCGGCATAGACCTGTCTTCCGCGATCTCCCTGACCCGGCCGGCAAGAGTTTTCAATATTTCTTTTTCTCTTATTGAATAACCCATATCGTCTCCATGCGTTTCTAATTTTTTTCTGCAACCCTCTCATTCAGCAGGTTGAACCTGTATTTTAGCGCAACCCATTTTACCACTTCAAACCAGAGCACCGCAAGTGCGCCGGCCAGCAGGGCAATCAGGAAATCCTGCGCCTTCATCGCGGTAAAACTAAATAGCTTCTGCAGGAAAGGCACATAGATTACCAGCAGGATAAAAGCAACTGCTGAGACTGCAACCCAGGTTAGAGAGGCGTTCTTGACTTTAAAGGACGCAAATACTGAATCCGTCCAGCTCCTGTTTGTCATCACTAGCAGAAGATTTGAAGCCACGAGGGTCATAAAACAAAGGGTTCTTGTCTCAGCCATAGGCTCGCCAAGCTGTTTTGAAACAAAATATACGGCCATTACAATGCAAAAAGAAACAAGCCCCTGCAGGGAACTTATAAGCATGGTCTTTTTTCCGAAAAGCGGCTCTTTTGGGTTCCTCGGCTTTCTATCCATTATGTGCTTCTCCGCCGGTTCATTCTCAAAAACCACAGAGCAGGTCGGATCAATTATCAACTCCAGAAACACAATATGCACGGGAAAAAGCAGGAGCGCCTCCCAGCGAAAGAGCACCGGAATAAGAGACAGCAGGGCTATAGGGATATGCACGCTTACGATATAAGCCATGGCCTTTCTGAGATTGTCAAATATTCGCCTTCCTACCTTCACGGCTTCAACTACTGAAGAGAAATCATCCTTTAATAGGACCAGGTCCGAGGCTTCCCTGGCAACATCCGTACCCCTTTCCCCCATGGATATGCCTATAAATGCAGCCTTTAGGGCGGGCGCATCGTTAACTCCGTCGCCCGTCATGGCCACTACTTCCCCCGCGGCCTTAAAAGCCTCAACGATAAGAAGTTTTTGATCGGGAACGACTCGCGCGAAAATGTTCGTTTCCCTGACGCGCTCGGCAAGCTGCGCGGGGGTCAAAGTTTTTAGTTCCTGCCCGGAAATAAATACCTCCGGATTCCGGAGGCCTATCTGCCTCCCTATGCTTTTTGCGGTTTCAGGATAATCCCCGGTTATCATGACTATCCGGATGCCGGCCCTGTAGCACTCGCTTACGGCCGTCGGCACGGATTTTCTGACCGGATCCTCAAGTCCGATAAAACCTATGAACTTAAAATCAAACGAGTGCTGTTCTTTCGGAAGGTCTTTCTCCGCGTGCACTGCCTTAGCGATTCCTATCACCCGCAGGCCTTCTCCCGCCAGTTCCAGGACTTTCAAAAGCAGTTTTCCCCGCTGCCCATCATCAAAATGACAGAGGTCCAGAATGGCTTCCGGCGCCCCTTTGGCGGAAATAACATACCCCTCTTTATATCCGATGTGCCACGCGTGGGAGAGCGAAAGCAGTTCCTTTGAGAGGGAATACTCCCTTATCAGGCTCCAATCCCTGTGCAGGTGCTCCGTGTTCATGAGCTTTTCCCTGCCGAGCTTCTGCAGAGCTTTTTCCATGGGATCAAAAGGGTCCTGGCGGCTCGCTAGTATCCCGAATTCAATAAGTTCATGAAAAGTTTCCGGAAGCCCTGCCCCTTCGCTCGCTTTTATGTCGTAGACGTTTCCTGCTGCGAAAACCTTCCTGATGCTCATACGGTTTTCAGTGAGCGTTCCTGTTTTGTCAACGCACAGCACCGTAGCCGCCCCAAGCGTTTCCACGGCGGATATTTTTCTGGCAAGGACATTCTTCTGCGAGATACGCCACGCCCCGAGCGCCAAAAAGATCGTGAGAACAACAGGAAATTCCTCGGGTAGCATAGCCATTGCAAGTGTAATCCCGGAAAGCACACCCGAGAGCCAGTCATTTCTTGTAAAACCGTACATAAGCACGACTACAATACAACACGCGGCAGCTATGATAAAAACTGTTTTTACAATCCTTCCGGTCTCTTTCTGCAAAGGCGTATCTTCCTGCTCGAGCATTGACAGAGATTTCCCTATCCGCCCCATCTCTGTCTTTGTCCCAGTATTTATGATGCAAGCCAACCCCTGCCCCGTTACGACCATGCTGCCGGAAAACACGCTTGAGAGCCCGTCGCCTCCCGGTTCCGCCATTCCCCCGGAAACTTCGCCGGGCTCCTTTCTGACCGGGATTGATTCTCCCGTAAGCAAAGATTCATCAACTGAAAAATTAACGCCCCAAACAAGGACCCCGTCGGCCGGTATCCTGTCCCCTTCCTCAAGAATTACATGGTCTCCCGGAACAACCTCCCTTCCGGGTATGCGCGCTCTTTCACCGCCTCTTATTACCAGAGCTCTCGGACTGGAAAGGTCACGCAGGGCGTTCAAGGCATTCTCTGTTTTACCCTCCTGATATATTGTTATGCCTATTATGAAGAACACGAAACCGAGCAGCATAACGGATTCTTCCAAATCCCCAAGAAAAAGATAGACCGCTCCGCAGACCACCAGGAGCAGGAACATGGGCTCCTTGAACACTCCGAGCGCGATTTTAATAATACCGCGCTTCTTCTGGGCCGGGAGTTCGTTATAGCCCGACGTTCTCAGGAGTTCGGACGCGGCCTCAGGCTCCAGCCCGCGCAGAGCTTTTATTTCTTTATCGGTCAATGCCATTTATTTCTCCTAATTATGATGTCAGTAAGATTAAATTCGGGTAATTATTCAACCGGAGAATATTTCAGAAAGTAAAGGCCTGGATAATTGGTGGATGGAACGGTTTGTTTTCAAGGGAAAACAAATGCAGGTTTTCATGTTGCGCTATTTTCCTCTCCGAAAGAACCAGCACGCTAAAAACGCAGTGCTGTATAGTGGCTTTGCCGCCGTCGTCTAAATCAGGGCCGGCAGCGCAGGCACAGACAGAGCAAAGAACAATAACTGCAGAGAGCAGGAGTGTAATGGTTTTGATTCCCGCCGCACGGATTCTTTTCATGTTTTGCTATTCCATGCTTCGTAATCCGGCACTATTTCTTGTGATGAACCGGTTTGGGAAGCTCGTAGTTTCTGTCAAGAATATCAATAATTTCCGTCAGGTCGGCCGGCATAGGCGCTTTAAGCGAGAGGGACTTTCCTGTTTTCCAGTAGGTAAATATCAACTCTCCCGCGTGAAGGGTAAGGCGCTTAAAAGTCTTCGGCACGCCGCCGTCTTCCAGGACAAGTGCTGACCTCGCCCCGTAAACCCGGTCATAGGCCAATGGATGTCCGATACTCGCGAGGTGTATCCTTATCTGATGCGTTCTTCCGGTCTTAGGCTCGGCTTCCAGCAGGGTAAACCCTTTATATTTTTTCTTTATCCTGTATAGCGTAAGCGAAGGCCGCCCTTCCTTGTCTATTTTCACTTTCCCGGAACGCGTCTTCAGCACCGGCAAACTTATCTTGTTGTCCCGCTTAACTTCCCCGCGGACTATCGTAGTATAAAGTTTTCTTAGATGCTGGTCATAGAAGATTTCGCTCATCTTGCGTTCAGCATTCGCGTGTTTCGCTATGATAAGAATACCGCTCGTATCCTTGTCTATGCGGTGAACCGGCAGGACCTGTTTCCCGTCGAGATATTCAATCGCGGCATCTATCGCGGTCTTCTCCCACGGATGCCTGTCATCGCGGATACTGAGCAGGCCCGAAGGCTTGTTGAATACCAGCAGCTGTTCGTCTTCAAAAACTATTTCCGGAATATCCATGGATACCTCTCAAGGTCATTATACGTGTTTCTGCGTCAAATTGTCAGCTTTTTCCTAAATTGCTTTGAAGTCAGTGTTTTAGCTTTGGTGTTACTAAGTCTTTTTAGAGTAATTTCAATGTCTTTAGCGTCCTCCAGGAGAAGCTCCACTGCTTTCTTTATTACCCAGGATTTTGTCTTCTCCTGTGCTCTGCAATATTTCCCTACCTTATCTGCCAGCCCTCGCTCCATAGCTTCAGAAACATGCACATATTTGAGGCCCATGCCCTCTCCTTGATAATAGTTATTAACTGTTAGCATTATATGTGACCAACCCGCTTTTTTCAAGCTTTTGGTTCTTTTGGAGTGCATCAGCAGTGCTGATGCGAACGTATTATGCGGCAGTGCTGATGCACCCTTGCTCCGGTCGTTTAGCTTTAAAAACGTTCAAAATTCATCTGCCACTTTAACTTTATCGCAAAGATACTTCTCCTGAAGCTCCTTTAAATACTCTGCGCTTTTTTCCAACCTAAGCTTATAGCTGCCCCACTCATATTCCTCGGGAAACTGAACATATCCGTGCTTTACAGGATTTGCATATATGTAGTTCAGCCTGGAATAATATGACCTGTCGAATGATATGCAGGAATCCCAGTAGTTGTGAAATATCTTCCTTTCAACCCTAAGACTCTCGTTCTGTTTTCTAAGTCTCATAGACGCAAACACATGTATCTCTTTCATCATTTTACTCAACGAATCGGCATTCTCCGGAGCATTAAGCATAACATGATAGTGATTATCAAGAATAACCCAGTCTTCCAGATGCCACTTATACTTCTCGCAGCCGTGATAGATACATTCAAAGACAATAGACTTTTCTACGTCAGATGTGAAATATTTGGTTTTCAGGTAGGTGGCTCCGGTTATAAAGTACTTCCCGTTAGGCCGGAACAAGTGTGGCGGATTATGCCTATATCGCTTAAAGACCTCTTCCTGCATTGTGTTTTTTGGAGCACATCAGCAATGCTGCGGAGCCCCAAGGCAAAACATTATTATTGCACATTAATCACTTCCGGAGGCACAACGGCATCATTAATACTACAGACGGTACCGTTTGAAAATGTCACCGAGAATCTTACTTTGCCGGTGTATGCCATTCTTTCCCCACCGTTAAATTCACTTCCTTTAAGATATTTCTCAATTCCATAGAACCACGTTTCTTTTTTTTCTTCTTTCAACGCAAATTCTGATTTGCCGATCAAGGCAACAACATCGCTCTTAGCCATTCCAATACATATTTTGTTTGAATTTGACAGCTTGTCATTCGCGCATGAGAAAAGGATTGCTGCCATAGCCAAGAACACACTAAGTATGACAATGAATGCTATCAGCGAATTATTCGCAAATATATTGTAAAAAGCTTTCTTCATTATCCTCCGAAACACTTAAGGATGGCACTTAGTAACTTCGCGCTTGCACTGCAAGCGCACTCCAAAACTATTCTTTTATCCCCTTCGGGAGCGGCGGAACCGCGAGAACTTTGCCGCCCTTTCTTATGGACTCGGTGCCAAGACAACCCACTGCCACGCTCTGCCTGCCCGCAACCGGCGTGGTCTTCGGCTTTTTGCCGGTCAGGATGTAATTGATGAAATCGCCGCAAATAACAGGGTCCGCGCCGCCGTGCCCGCCCTCCACCGGCTTCAAGGTGAGCTCTTTGTCGGTGGCATTCTTGACCAGCTTTACGCCCGGCCTCATCTTGATGACCACTTTTTCATCGTTCACGCACTCGACCCTGCCCTCAGTGCCTATTACGACATAATTGCGGAGGTATTCGGGTGTAAAGTGGCACTGCAGGTAGGAGGCCTTGATACCGCCCTCAAGCTCCATTATCACAATATTATTGTCTTCAACATCCACTTCCTTTCTGAAGCAGCACTGGTCCATAGTCTCGGATTTTACAAACTCCCAGCAGGTATCCTTCTCCCTGCAGTTCCTGCACCTTAGGTCATTGGGTTTATTTCCCCCGAAGTAATCCAGAGAACCGAAGGCCGAGACTTTTTTCGTGTATTTTCCGGTCAGGTAGTGAATCATATCTATGTCGTGAGAGCCTTTCTGGAGGAGCAGCCCGGTGGAGTTTTTGCTGTTGGCGTGCCAATCGTGGTAATAAAATTGCCCTCCGAGCCCCACAAAATGCCTTACCCAGACCGCCTTCACCTCTCCGATTGCGCCCTTCTCTATAACATCTTTCATCACCGGGAAAACGCTCATATATCTCATATTGAAACCGACCATAAACTTCTTCCCGCTCTTCTTTGCCGCCAGCAGTATCCTGTCGCATCCGGCAATGGTAATCGCTATCGGTTTCTCGCAATAGACGTGCTTGCCCGCCTTAAGCGCGGCAATGGCATACTCTTCGTGCGTCCAATCCGGGGAAGTAATTGCAACCGCGTCTACATCCTTGCGCTTTAACAGTTCCCTGTAATCGGTCGTCGTAAACACATTTCCGTATTTTTCCCTGAAAGTTTCAAGGTTCTTCGCGCTGACATCAGCGCCCGCCACAACCAACGAAGCGCCGCCCGGCTTGTGCCAGTGAACAGCTATCCCGCCCCTGCCGCCTACCCCTATTATGCCCATTCTTACCTGTTTCATAATATCCTCCGCTAAATTATCAATTGCCGCGATTTAAGTTAAAGCGCGCCTCCGGCTATTTCCTGATGACATAAAAAAAGTCCCTCGTATGGGGCTGAAGATACAGCCCCTTTTTAAGAATAAGCCCCTTACAAAATAGTTCGGCGTTGACAACCGGTCTCTTAGCCGGCGATTTTTGAACGGAATAAATTTCGCACATAACATTTGAAATGTTCATATCAAGCTGCATGCCGGTAACCGCGCCTGCCGCAACCATCGCCTTTGCCAGGGTTTCGGCGATAACCGAATTACCTATGGCATAGATGAGGTTTCCGTCCTTTGTAAGCCCCATACCCGTCCTCCAGGTATAGGCCGACTGCAGGACCTTCGGCGTATAGCCCCAAAATGTGTTACTGCTGTTGTATTTGCCGTCAAGTATCAGCGGCGGAAGATTCTGCCTGTACGAAACGAGCGACGGTGAATCGACTGTATCTTTGCCCCAAACGCCTATCTTCATGCTTCCGTCGGCGAAAAAACAAGCGGTCGCAATGCCCGGGAGCGCCGGGAGATATACATCCCCGTCTACCATCATTCCATACTTGCCGTGAATGGCCTGAAATCCGCCGGCAAAACCGCAAAGAATCCGTCCTCTCGTATCGTCGTCTTCCGGTATCTCTCCCTGTCCTTTTATTCCTGTTGTTGATATCGGATGAACGGTACCTGCAACCGGCCTAACCTCGGCCCCGTCAAGATCAATATATAACAGACTGACAACGGCGTAAGGGCGCTTTTCATCGGGCCTTATAAAGGCCTTCGCCATGAGCGGATTTTTGCTTTTTTCAGACTTGGGCAGCCCCTCTACCGACCATACGCCTTCCCCGGGAACTTTGTCGTCCTTAATGAAGGGTTCGAGAACCGGAAGTTCTGCTTGATCTATTTTCCCCTGGAAAAATACCGGAACTCTCCCCAGCTTATACATAATGCCGTCAAACCAATCCTTTACACCGAAGAAAAACTCTTCAAGCCTGGAAATAAATTCCGGACCGGTAAGGCCTCTGACAAAGTTTACAAGCGAGGAGAACCAGTGTTCTTCTCCGTTTACCCTGGCGGCAAGCACGAACCCGGCGCCCGACGGAATAACGCTCCCGTTCTTTGAACTCAGAAGGGCCTTCTTTGCCGCGGCGCCTTCCTTCCAGAAAACCGACAATATATCCTTTTCCTCCCAGAGCATCCTTACCTCTCTGGCTTCCCTTTCGAATTTGAAGAATATGAGGTTCTTTCCGGAGAGTTTTACGGTGGAAACGGACCTGAATTTTCCGCGGACCGAGTTTGCCCAAGCAACGCGCCCGTTGGCAACCGCGAAGACGCTTTCGTCGGCGTCCGGCGTATTTGAAAGGTCTAAAAGGCGCTTGACTAATACATTCGAACCGGAGAGCCTGACACGCGCAGCATAAATATCATTTGGACGGCCGTTTCCGTTGGCTACGCTAAAGACGACCTGCTTGTAAAAGATACCTGCAAGGCTCTCTTTTTCTGCTTCGGCTCCGTAAGGGGTTATGAATTGGGGCAGGTTATTTGCGGCAGAAAGCGCGGTAAGCCTAGCGCTCATCGCCATATCTGCAGCCGTCTGATGGGAGACCCAGAACACAAAGGAAGACAGGACAACCGCCGCAACGGCGGAGAAAATGATTACAAGGCGTTTTCTCGATATCTTTTTACGTTTTTTCATAGGACACTATTATACAACAAACCGTTTCAAATTTCATGTCCGCCTTTAGGCGAAATCTCGCCTGCAGGAACCGCACGCGGGATTCGAATCATGAAATATCTTTCCCAACCGAAATAAAATATTCCGGCCTTCAGGCGGCAGCCATTTATTCCTCGCTATCCAGCCTTACGTTATCAAGCGTATAGGACTTTCCCTGGATATCTACGGCGAGTTTCTTTATATTCGAAAGATCAAGCTGGCCAAGCTTTTCATTGTTTGCCAGGCCTTCAAGCTCAATTACTATTGAATTCATTCCCGGTTTCAGGTTCTTTGAAATGTCAGCCCTGGTCTGATAAGTGCCAATACTTTTCGTGTACCTTTTGTCGGGCCTTGTGGCTGAATCTGTCAGGACTATAACCAGCGAAGCCAATTCGCCTGAAGGATTAAAGATGTCAAGTTTCAGGTAGGGATACCCTGTCCAGTCTTTGGGAAACCCCGTAAAATGAATATTTCCCGCCTTTGGTTTGTCCGTGACTTTAAGAGAGCTTTTTCCGGATGCTGCGTTCTCCGAAACCCTTTCGTAAGGAAGCACAGAGGGGTCAAAATCCTTTATAGGATCGCAATTAACTACGGCGTCCTGCCCGGGAATTCCTCCAATCTCGATGGGATTCACCCTGATAGGCTCGGCAGTAAGCTCTATTTTTTTTAGGTCAGCGTCACTCTCAAAATCCAGCAGCATTAGAGTCTTTGCCTGCAATAAAAGAGCCGCCGAAAACACCGTCAAAAGTACGACAATTTTCCTCATACCCTCCCCTTAATACTTCTATGACGTTACAAACGTTACGAACGTTACAAACGTTAAGAACCGTTATTTATTCAATTTCTCCAGCGCAACTATTTCCTTCCCTATTTTATATCTCCATTCATCAAGCAGAAGGTCCGTCTTGTCAACTTCCGGCAA
>CAIWRR010000166.1 GCA_903915125.1 Candidatus Firestoneibacteriota bacterium
ACGCGGGTCCAGGCGGGAAAGAAGTATCTGCTGGTTTCTGTTTGCCCTGTTTACTTCCTTGATCAGCACCTTGATCTTCTCGCCAACCTGGAAGTTTTCCCTGAAAACCTGTTCCTTGACCGGAATTATTCCTTCCGCGTCGCCGAGATCCACGATCAAGTTCCTGTTCTCCTTACGCAGGACTATGCCGTTCAGCACTTCGCCCACGCGGGTCTCGAACTCGGTGAAAATCGCGTCGCGTTCAATATCCCTCACCTTCTTGGTGATGACCTGTTTAACTATCTGCGCCGCAATGCGGCCGAAGTCCTGTATCGGAACCGGAATTTCCACAACGTCGCCTATATCGCGGGACACGAATTTGGCATCCAGCTGCGCGGCCTCTTCCTTGGTGACCTCATAATCCTTGTCCGTAACCGCTTCAACTATCGATTTATAATAGAAGCAGTTTATGGTGTCGGTTTCCTCGTCAATTACTACCTTGATATCGCGGTGCGAGCCGAGTATCTTCTTTGACGCGGACGTGAGCGCGCTTTCAAGCGCCTCCGCCAGGACCTTGGTGTCCACTTTCTTGCCGCGCCCTATCTGTTCGAGCGCTTCTGACAGATCTCTGTTAAACATAAATTTCTACCCCTTATTAGAATTTAATCTCAAGCCTTGCCTTCGCAATATCCTTCAAGGGTATCAAAATCGGCCCCTTGCCGGTAGTAAGCGTTACCGTTTCTTTATCGCAGACCGTTATTGCTCCGGTAAAAGTGTTGTCTTTTCCTATCAGGACGCGCGTGATAATCCTTGCTTCCTGCCCGTTGAACCGGTCAAAATCTTTTTTTGTTTTCAGTTCCCGATCGAGCCCGACCGAAGAAACCTCAAGTATATACTTGGCCTGTATTGCGCCCGAAGCGTCTATCAACTCGCCTATAAGATGGCTCGCCGACTGGCAGTCCTTCAAGTTTACCTTGCCGCCCGTCCTGTCAAGATAGACCGAAAGCGTCATTCCCATTACGCCTTGCTTGTATTCGAGGTCGTAAACCTCCAGCCCGGAGACGGAAAGCTCCGGAGCTATCAGCGCCCTTACGCGCTCTATTAATTCCTGGCCCTGGGTTTCCATCCTAAAATGAAAAAAGAGGGTACTTCCCTCTTTTTGCCGGTGGTTCCTCCTCAATGTAACTTACCTTAACTGCATTTGCTACATTTCGATTATACAACAAGAGTTATATTATGTCAACTACAAATTGCCCTGATGGAATAGGAATTACAGAGGAAGGCGAAGAAAAGCAACAAAATCTAAGAAAAACAGGCAGGCTATTCTGCTTATGTTTCGAATTTCTGATTTCGAATTTCGAATTTACATTATATTAGCGTTACTTTTGTCCCTGTAAACTCCACCGCTTCCCCGATAAAATAGGCTTTTTCTTTCATTTTCTTCAGGTCAGACATAACCTTGTCAGCATCCTTCCCGGACACCATTATTACCATTCCTATACCCATATTGAAGGTTCTGTACATCTCGGCGTCTTCTATGTTGCCCAGGCGCTGTATGAGCGAAAATATCGGAAGCACCGGAAAACTCTCCTTGTAAATCCTTACCCCTACTTCCCTGGGAAGCACCCTGGGGAGATTATCCCTAAAGCCGCCGCCCGTGATGTGAGCCAGCCCGTGAATATTGTATTTCTTAAGCAGGCTAAATACTGCCTTTGAATAAGACCTGTGGGGTTTGAGCAGCTCGGCTCCGAGCGTATTCTTAAGTTCAGGAATATATTTAGAGACTTTAATCTTTTTCTTTTCCAGCAGGAGCTTTCTCGCGAGAGTGTAACCGTTTGTGTGAAGTCCTGTTGAGGGCAGACCTATCAATTTATCGCCCGGCTTTATCTTGCTTCCGTCAAGCATCTTATCTTTGTCCACTATGCCGACAATTAGACCGACAAGATCCAGATCTTCGCCGGAATAGACATCCGGCATCTGGGCCGTCTCGCCTCCGACCAGCGCGCAGCCTTCGGCTTTGCAGGCCTTTACGAAACCTTTCATGATGGAGGAAACTTTTTTTGGCTCGGTCTTCGCCATTCCCATGTAATCAAGAAAGAAGAGCGCTTTCGCGCCGTGCACCAAGATGTCATCCACGCAATGGTTAACAAGATCTACGCCCACGGTGTCAAATTTTTTCATTGCCACGGCAAGTTTAAGTTTAGTGCCGACACCGTCAACAGAGCTTACAAGGATTGGATTCTTGTAGCCGGGAAACTTACCGGAATACATCCCGCCGAATTTTCCTATTTCCGACATCACGCCTTTGTTAAAAGTCTGCCTGACGAGTTTTTTAATCTGCTTTTTCGCTTCATCCGCGACATTAATGTCAACGCCGGATTGGGCGTAGGTGAATTTTTTTCCCATAGAAATAGTGCTCCTTGTGAGTGTTCGTAACGTTCTTAACGTTCATAAAGTTTATAACGTAAAACTAAAACCTGCCTTTAAACTGATTATCGTTTATAACGTTTATATGGCTTGTAAC
>CAIWRR010000167.1 GCA_903915125.1 Candidatus Firestoneibacteriota bacterium
AAACAAAAGGAAAAACAACAAAACAATCTCGTGTTCTTACTTCTGTCTTTCGCTTTATCTTTTTTTTTAGAATTTCGTGCTTAGAGTTTGCTTTTTTGGTCCATAATTTTATCATTTAGGGTTTAGAATTTGCCTTTCTTAATTGTTATGACCTTTCCTGTTTTTGTTGATTCTAGCGCGGCGAGAGAGACCTCAAGACATCCGTAAGCGTCGTCAATATCAAGCTTCGGAATTTTCCCGTTTCTTGTGTAGTTAATGAAGTCTTTCAACTCAACCAGCGTCGCGTTTTCATCAACCGGGCTGTCTTTGAAATTGCGGCCGCCTGCGAACTCAACAGCCAGAGTGTTCGGATTCCTGCTGTCATAAGAAATAAGGCCTTTATCGCAGGCCATCTCCACGGAAGTGCGAAAACCGGAGTAGTGCGCCCAGCTGGCTTCAAGATGCGCGATAATCCCGTTCTTGAAACGCAGGACCGCGAGCGCGTAATCCGTGTTCTGAACCCCTTTGCTCATCAAGTTCATGGCGTAAACGCGTTCAACATCGCCGAAGCACCACATAAGAAAATCTATGTCGTGTATCATCAGGTCAAGAATAACGCCGCCGCTCTTTTCCAGCGAGGAGAACCAGTTATTTGACCCCCGTCTGAAACCGTTCACCCTGGAGATGCGGACGACACAGGGCTTGCCGGCGGCTTTTGTGTCAACGAGCCTTTTAATGTTGGCGTACTGGTTGAAGTAGCGAAGAATGTGTCCCACCATTATTTTGGCTTTCCTCTTCTTTGCTTCCTTGAGTATCTCGTTCGCCTCTTCCATCGTGCGGCAGAGGGGCTTTTCCACAAAAATGGCCTTCTTCTGTTTTATTCCTTCCATGATGTAGTCTTTATGGGTATTAGTCGGGGTGCAGATATCGACAATATCGCAGTCCTTAAACAACTCTGCAACTGTACCATAATGCTTAACGCCGCCGCATTCATTGCACTTTTGCGTGTTAGTGTCGAAAACGCCGACGACTTTAACTCCGGGAATGCGCCGGAAACAATCCATATGTTTAGAACCCATTTTCCCGCAGCCGATAACTCCGACTCTGTCCATTAAACACTCCTCTCGACGGCAAACTGCATCTCGTATAGTTTTTTGTAGGTTGCGCTGGTCCCGAGCAGTTCAGAATGCCTGCCCACGGACTCTATCGCCCCGTCTTTCAGCACCACTATCTTGTCAGCGTTAACGACGGTGGATAGCCTGTGAGCTATCACCACGGTCGTCCTGTTTTTCATAAGGTTTTCCAGAGCTTCCTGGACGAGTTTCTCCGATTCAGTATCAAGCGCCGAGGTGGCTTCATCAAGGATAAGCAGGGGAGGATTTTTCAGGATTGCCCTGGCAATAGAAAGCCTCTGTCTTTCCCCACCCGAAAGCTTGACCCCCCGCTCGCCTATAAATGTATCATACCCCTTCGGTGTTTTCAATATGAATGCATGAGCGTTCGCGGCCCTAGCGGCGGCTTCAACTTCAGCCTGTCCCTCATCCTTTCTGCCATAGGCAATATTGTCGCGGATGGAGTCGTTGAAGAGTATGGTCTCCTGCGTCACGATGCCGACCTGCGCGCGAAGAGACGCCAGAGTGAGGTGCCTTATATCCATTCCGTCAACGAGCAGAACACCGGAAGAGGCGTCGTAAAATCTGGGAATCAGGTCAACCATTGTGGATTTACCTGAACCAGAAGGGCCGACGATGGCCACAACTTCCCCTTTGTTTATTTTCAAGTTGATATTCTTAAGTACAGGCTTGTCTTGTGAATAATGGAAACAGACGTCCTTGAACTCGATGGACTTTTCAAACCCCGGCAGACTGACGGCTTTCGGGTCGTCGGCAACTTCCAATTTCTCGTCAAGCAGTTCAAAAACGCGCTCGGA
>CAIWRR010000168.1 GCA_903915125.1 Candidatus Firestoneibacteriota bacterium
AAAGTAAAATAAATTCAAAAGTTTGTAAGGTTTGTAAAGTTAATAAGGTTTATAAGGTTTAGAAAATCTATATCGCAAAAAACAAAGGCGCTCAAACGAGCGCCTTTTCTTTTGTTTGTTCTTTGACCTTATGAACGCTATTTTGTTATCCGGAATTTTGCTTTGCCCTTCTCTCTGACCTTATAAACCTTACGAACCTTACAAACCTTATTAACTTTTATAAACCATTAGTCTAAGGTAGCTACCGCCTCTATCTCAACATCCACATCCTTCGGCAGCCCTGCAACCTGGATCGTCGACCTGGCAGGGAAGTTACCTGTGAAGTACTTCTCGTAAACCCCGTTCATAATGCTAAAATCGTCCATTCTCTTCAAGAAAACTGTTGTTTTTACGACCTTATCAAGGCCTGAACCTGAAGCTTCAAGGACTGCCTTCAGGTTATCAAGGGCCCTTATTGTCTGTGATTCAACACCTGTGCGGAGGGTATTTCCGCTGACCGGGTCAATAGGAATCTGTCCGGAAACGAATACAAAATTGCCTGTTTTTACTGCCTGTGAGTAGGGCCCGATGGCTTCTGGCGCGTTCGGAGTGGAGATTATTTCCTTTGGCATTTTCCCTCCTTCGTGAAACTCAAAGAATGATGGTTGGAGGTTTGGAAGAATACAGCCGCTATATTCTGACCATGAACCACTCGTTGACACTCGGGTTCATGGCATACCTTCCGACATTTCTAGCGTCCGAGCATCCAACCTTCCGACCCTGTACCACTATCCCGTACCACTCACTTCGTTCGGGTACAGGGCACGCCCTCTGCCCTGTTCTTGTTCCTAACCCTCTAATCATCCAAACATCCAACCTTCTAATTGGTCGGGGCGACACGATTTGAACGTGCGACCCCTTGCTCCCAAAGCAAGTGCTCTAGCCACCTGAGCTACGCCCCGATAAGAACAATAACTAATAACTAATTGGGTAATAGAGTTTAACAAATTAAGTTGTGGGTTACAATAAAAAGAAAAGCGCTGCGGAAATAATAAGACTAAAAGGTTTATAACGTTATGAACCTTTTTGGGTCCCTTGCTTTATTAATGCGCCTATTAATTTCCGGGCCTTTAATAGCGCAATTCCCCTATGACTTATCCTGTTCTTTTGGCCAAGACTCATTTCAGCGAAAGACTTCTCATAACCGGAAGGTTTAAAGACGGGATCATAGCCAAAACCTTTCAGCCCTCTTCTTTCGCGGGTTATGACGCCTCCAATTTTTCCGGAGACCGTAAACTCTCTGCCGTCCGGAAGGCAGAGCGCGACTACAGTGCGAAAAGAAGCGGCCCGGCGGGATTTATCCCTCATCTCGCGGAGGAGTTTCCTGCAGTTATCGTCATAAGTGGCGCCATAGCCGGCATATCTCGAGGAATAGACTCCAGGCCTTCCGCTAAGCGCCGCCACTTCAAGGCCGGTATCGTCGGAAAGAGAGGCGAGCCCTGTATGCTTTATAAGCGCCCTGGCTTTAATGAGAGCATTGGCTTCGAGAGTTTTTCCGTTTTCTCTTGGTTTTGGGAAGACCTTAAAATCTGAAGATGTCAGAAATTTAACTTTGAGCCCTTTGAAAGCAGCCTTCATCTCCCGGACTTTGTCAATATTTCCCGTGGCGAGGACTATTTCCAAGATTTTAGCGCCTTCTTCTGAAGAACAGTCAATTCCTTTATGCCGGCCGCGCCCAGCTTGAGCAGGCTGTCAAGCGCCTCTTTGCCGAACGGTTCACGCTCGGCTGTACCCTGTACCTCCACAAACATTCCCGAACCGGTCATGACTATATTCATATCAACATCCGCGTTTGAGTCCTCAGAGTAGCAAAGATCCAGCATCTTCACCCCTCCCACAATACCCGCGCTTACTCCCGCTACGGTATCAAGAAGCGGATCTTCTTTTAAAACTCCTTTCTTTATAAGTTTCATGACAGCCGCGGCCATAGCGACGTACGCTCCGGTGATAGACGCAGTGCGCGTCCCGCCGTCCGCCTGTATTACATCGCAATCTATCTGTATTGTCCGCTTGCCGAGCTTCTCCATATCCATTACGGCCCGGAGGCTGCGGCCAATCAGGCGTTGAATTTCAAGCGTCCTTCCGGAAGCTCTGCCCTTCGCCGCTTCCCGGTCCATCCTCTCATGAGTCGACCCCGGAAGCATGCCGTACTCGGCGGTTACCCAGCCTGCGGTTCCGGCCCTCAGGAATTTCGGGACATCTTCCAAGACGCTTGCCGCGCAGATAACCCGGGTATTCCCGCAGGAAATCAGTACCGACCCTTCAGGGTAACGAAGAAAATTCTTTACAATTTTTATCGGCCTTAAATCTCCGGTCTTTCTTCCGTCTGCCCTCAATCGTCCTCCGTGGTCAATCAATGTTCAAAAGATTTACCTTGCTTATATTAAACTTCAGAAAACTTGATCCGAGACTTTTGAACTTGTCCGGAGCGTCAGTAACATAGAATCTGTACTCGCGTTTTTTCCCGGAATTATTCAGAAGCCCTTTTTCTTCAAGCATTGAGCGCGCCGCGCCGGCCGTTTCAAAAGCCGAGTCTATCAGCGAAACACCCTTCAGCACGCCGGCAATAGCCGGTTTAAGAAACGGATAATGAGTGCAGCCCAGGACAAGAGTGTCTATCCTGTGTTTTCTGAGATCTGAAAGATATTCTTTGCAGATGTCGCGCGTTACTTTCTTGCCCCACCAGCCTTCTTCAACTAAAGGGACAAAGAGAGGGCATGCTTTGCTAAAAACACGGGCCCCGCGAAGACTCCGCTTGATTGCCTTCTCATAGGCTCCGCTTCCGACTGTTCCGGCAGTCCCTATCACGCCGATCCTTCCTGAGACGGTAGCTTTTACGGCTCCGACCGCACCCGGCTCAACTACCCCGAGCAGAGGCACACGGAATCTTTTTTTAAGGTCGGTTAGGCTCAAAGCCGAAACAGTGTTGCAGGCTATAACGATAAGTTTGACGTTCATTTCCAGAAGGCATTCAATATTCAGCGCGGAGAGGCGAGTTACGGTCTCTCGTGATTTTGCTCCGTAGGGCACATGTTTAGTGTCGCCGAGATAATATATGCTTTCTCCGGGGAGGGCTTTTCTCAATTCCTTCATAACTGTAAGCCCGCCGAGTCCGGAATCAAATACCCCTATAGCTCTTTTGTCGCTCATTTGACCGTAGTCTCGCTTTTCTTATCAAATTTCCGGCAAATCCGCCTCACAGCAGAGGCAATTGCCTCTGCGTATCTCTCTTTGAATTCCTTTTTTTTGAATTTTTCCTCATCGCCGTTGTTAGTAAGGAAGCCCATCTCCAGCAGCACCGAAGGCATCTTCATGCCGTTTAGCACCAGAAAGTCTGCCTGTTTTACACCGCGGTTGCGGAGCTTGAGCGAAGTCTCGGAGTTTTCGTTCAAGGCACCGTCAAGCGCTGCCTGGATAACATCCGAAGCTTCCGAGCTCTCCTTGGAAAACTCATTCTGAGCCAGGTCCCACAAGATGTAAAGAGGGTTATTCTTATCTTTGCTGTCAACGACGCCATTCGGTTCATTTTCTCTCTTTGCCACTGCCGACGTTTCCGCGTCGCCTGTTGAATCGTAGAAATATACCTCAAAACCGGTGTCCCGCCTGGAGGGACTCGCGTTCATGTGAAGACTGATGAAAAGGTCCCCTTCTGATTTATTGGCCAGGCTGACCCGATCAATAAGCGGAACAAACTTGTCCTCCGACCTGGTAAGTATCGCTTGAACAGGCAGCCCGGAAAGATTTTCTATGTAGTTTTTCAATAGCAGCGCTATCTCAAGGGCAACATCCTTCTCTTTTGTACCGCGATTGCTCACAGCTCCTGCGTCATAGCCGCCGTGGCCGGCATCAATTATGACCTTCATTTCTTTAGGCGCCTGCTGCTGGCAGAGCAAAAATGCAGGCAAGAGGAAAAGAAGGAGGAATTTCCTTATCATTTCCACAGCCCTTTATCCGTAATGACTGTTTGGTCCCTGTCGGGCCCGACCGAGAACATGGAAACCGGAACTCCGGAGATTTTTGTGATCATGTCCAGGTATCTCTTTGTGTTGCCGGGAAGTTTCGCAAAGGAATTAATGCCGCATATGTTTTCCTTCCAGCCTTTGACCGCGCGGTAGACCGGCGTACACTCGCGCAAGACATCAATATCTGCCGGGAAATCATAAAACTTTTTGCCGCGGTACCTGTAGGCCTCGCACACCATAAGCTCGTTTAAACCGGAGAGCACATCAAGTTTTGTTACCGCCAGGGAATGGAACCCGTTAACCGCATGGGCGTGCTTCAAGACTACCATGTCCAGCCACCCGCACCTTCTGGGCCGCCCGGTAGTTGCCCCGAACTCGTTGCCGCGCCCTCTAAACTCTTCGTTCATTTCTACCGGCATCTCGGTAGTAAATGGCCCTTCCCCGACCCTTGTCGTGTAGGCCTTGGTGACGCCTATCACCTTGTTTATAAGCGACGGGGAGAATCCCGCGCCTGTGCAGGCGCCTCCTGCCGTCGGGTTTGAAGAGGTAACATACGGGTAGGTGCCAAAATCAACGTCGAGCATCGTACCCTGCGCTCCCTCGAAGAGAATCTTCTTGTTGTTAGCCGCGGCATGCTGAAGCAGGACATAGGTGTTACCGATGAACTTTTTAAGCTTAGCGCCGTAAGCAAGATATTCTTTTACCACCTCTGACGCGTTAAAGCCTTTTGAGCCGTAATATTTCGTAATCAGGTAATTTTTAACTTCCAGGCTTGCCCTGACTTTCTCGACAAGCACATTTTTATTCAGAAGGTCTGCCATCTTGATGCCGAGCCTCGCGGCCTTGTCCGTGTAACAGGGTCCGATGCCTCTGCTCGTCGTCCCAATCTTCCCGCTCTTGCTGCTCTTTTCTTCCGCAAGTCTGTCCAAGAGCTTATGGTAAGGCATTATGACATGCGCGTTCTCGCTTATTCTCAAGTTGCCGTCGAGATTTATACCGTTCTTTTTCAGGTAGCCCATCTCTTCGAGCAGGTATCCGGGATCTATAACAACGCCGTTGCCGATCACGCAGGACCTTCCCCGGTGCAGTATACCGGAAGGGATCAGGTGGAGGACATATTTTTTCTCTCCAAGCACGACCGTATGCCCCGCGTTATTGCCGCCCTGGTATCGGACAACTACATCCGCTACGCTGGACATAAAATCTATTATCTTGCCTTTTCCTTCATCGCCCCACTGGGCCCCGAGTACTACAAGATTCATAATTTTTCCCCTTTTTTGCCGTATTTTTCCAGGCTTTTAAGTGCCTTTTGGTTTTCCGGATCTATTTTCAACGCCTGCTGCCAACAGGAAACAGCATCCTCAATCTTGCCCTGTTTATAGAGTCTAAGGCCATCGTAATAAAGGTCGTCTGCCTTCTTTTTATCCGGGCTGACGCGGCTCTCTTTCCTGGCCTCTTGTCTTTCCTGCTTTACCGGATCAGCCGAATGTTTTTGTTTTATTCGTTCTTTCTTTGAGAGAACAGGCTCTTTTAGAGCGCTATTTTCAGGCTCTACCCTTAAAAGGAACTTCTTAATTTGAGGGTTAGAGGGCGCCACCTTTAGGGCCTTTTTCCATTCCGCTTCGGCCCCAGAGACATCGCCCTTCCTGTAAGATACAAGCCCTTTCTCAAAGAACTCGCGCGCCGTCTCAATATACTCGCTTTCATTCGCGGTAAATTTCTCTTCTTCAATTTCTACAAGTAACTTTGCGGCATCCTGATTCGAATTATCATACTCCAGGCTTTTTAGAAGCTCGGACCTGGCTTTTTCTATCTCGCTGTTTTTGTAGTGCGCCGCAGCGTTAGTAAAATATTTCTGGGCCGGAGATTCCGCGCCGGCTGCAAGGCCTATTAGCAGGATCATCACCAATTTTGCTGTCTTCATTTTCTCTTCAGACCCAAAACGGCATAAATTTTGACCTTGTCCAACTTGCCTTTAATGCTAGCTTCACCCAGGTCTTCAGCGACAATAATGTCTTTAACCTTGTCATAGACCGACTGGCTGATTATAATATCCCGTTTGTACTCTTTCGTAAGAGACTCCATCCTGGAGGCGGTGTTAGCCACGTCTCCGATTACGGTATAATTCATCTGCTGGCCGGAACCTATATTTCCGACAATAACTTCTCCGGCATTTAGACCGACTCCGATGGATATCTCTTTCTTGCCCCGGAGCTTCATGGCTGCCCGAAACTCCTTCATCTTTTCCTGCATCTCTATCGCCGTCCTGACCGCGAGTTCTTCGCTGTTGGACAGTTCTTTGGGAGCGCCGAAGAGCGCCATAACCGCGTCGCCGATATATTTGTCAAGGGTGCCGCGGTACTTGAATATTATCCCGGTCATTTCCGAGAAATACATGTTAAGCAGTTCGACGACTTCTTCCGCCTTCAGGCTCTCCGACATCGGCGTAAAGTTCCTGATGTCAGAGAATAGTATGGTCATATGCTGGCGCTTGCCGCCGAGAGCCAGCCCTTCGGGATTCTTCAGTATTTCCTCGACCACATCCCTGCTGACGTACCTCTGGAAGGTTTTCTTGATCATCTCTTTCTTGCGCCCTTCAGTGACAGCTTTGTAGGCTATATTCCCTATGTAGGCAAAAACAAGGGCCCATAGCGGCATTGTAAATTCCACGTAGTAATTAGAACCGACAAATAACGCCGCTACCGCAATCACATAAACTGCCGCGAGGAGCAACACGGCGAAGATGCTCTTAATCGGATTTAGCTTGTAGGCGGCAAGAGTCGTAACCCCTACAACAATGAAAAGGAAAAGCACGGTTAACGAGAATGGAGCTTTTTTCAGGAAACTTTCTTTCTGGAGTGTGTCGAGCAGGCTTGCGTGTATTTCCACGCCGGGAAGTACTCCGCACGGCGTCGGGAATTCGTCGTGCAGCCCCGAGGAAGTTGAACCGAGCAGGACTATTTTGCCCTTGTAATTCTCGAGATTCTTTCCCTTTAGCAGGTCAACAAAAGGTATGGTCTTGTAGGTTTTCGCCGGCCCGCAGAAATTGATGAGCAGGGAATCATTCTCCAGGCTCTCCGGGCCCCTGATCATCACCGCGCGCGCCTGAAGATTTTTCAGCGCCTGATCTTCCGCCGTTCCTTTCGTCAGGCAGAGTATCTTCAGCCCGAAACAATAGTAATAATTGCCGCTGATATTCTCGAAGATTTCGCCTGACCTGATGTACTTGTCCTGGTCCTGCTTGTAGCCCGTGTAGCCGAGGCCTGCCAGGCCCGCCTGCAACGAACTCAGCGGGTATATCGGCCTCTTGACGTTCATCGACCTGTTGCTGATGTTTATCAATTCATCCTGCAGGCTGTAAACCCCGACGCAGTTCCCGGCCGTTTTTACCGCTTCGCTGAAGACCCTGTCGTTTTCGGCGCTCGGGGAATTGCTGGAAAACTCAATATCTATGCAGACGGCCTTTGCGCCCGCCTTTTTCAGGTTGTCAATCGCGGTCGCGTAGACGCGCCTCGGTAAGGGCCATTCTTTCAGGTCCGGCACCTCGTCGTTGCCGATTGACCAGTCGTCAATTGCCGAGATGACAATGTTTTCCGAAGGCCGGTTGAAAGCTGATTTAAACCCGAAGAGATAATCATAACCTTTCATTTCAAAATATTGGAAGAAATTAAACAAGGAGAGCAGCATAACAAAAGCAATCACGCTGGCGCCTATGATAAAACTCGCTCTCAGCGGCTTATTTTCGTTCTTCCTCTTGTCTGCCATTTATTATTTTAGCCCCTATCTCTTTTTCTCTGCCAAGCAAGCAACCCGCAAGAGCCTTTCTGCAATAGCCTCAAAAACCTTTATTTGTTCAGCCACTCGTAACGCGGATCAACATACTGTTTAAAATCTTTTTCCTTGCCTGCAAGTATCCAAAGATAATACATCTTATATCCTGGACAAACCGCGAGCGCGTGATACCCAAGCGGCATGCAAAGCAGCGTGTTGTCCTTAAGGGTCCAAGCATGATCAAATTTTTCGCCTTCCGTATAAAGCCTCTGAAACCCAAACCCTTCCTTCGGCTGCATTTTGAAGAAATAAAGTTCCTCGAGTTTTGATTCTTTCGGCATCCGAGATACATCGTGCTTGTGCGGGGGGATGCAGGACCACATACCCCGGCGGTGATAGGTTTCTCCGGCGATTATCCTGTCCGTTTTAATATCATTATTATTCAGTATGTCGTAGATGTCCCTGGTGTAAAGCGCCTTGCCGGCGACTCGCGAGCCGACCTTGCCGGCCTTAATTGCCGCGGCCGCGTGTCCGGTTCTCGCAGGGACTGCGCTGATTGCTGCTTCGCAGAGAGAAAGCCCTTTGACGGCAAAAGACGCTCCTTTGCCGAGGTAAAGCGATTCCGGTTTGCCGCTGAAAACATCCTTTCTGCCTCCAAGTTTATAGGACTTGCCTCCTGAGGTTATCTCAACCTTGCCGGAAAGCACCGTAATCAGCCCTTCTTCCGCTTTTAGCTTTCCTTTCCAGGAAGCTCCTTTCTTTAGGCGGAGAATCCCGAACCTGATATATTTCAGCGGGGAATTCTTTTTATTTACGAGCTCCGTGTAGCCAAACTTTTCCTTGTATTGCTTGAACCAGTTTTTCATATTCACTCCTGTATGATTTCAGCTTCAAATGTATAAATATCGGCTTTGCCGTTCTTCCAGCAGTCGAAACTCAGCCCCGCCTTTCCCTCGCAGAGATGCCCCATGAACTCTTCAATTCCCCATCCCGTTTCAAGAGCAACCTGAGGAAGAAAAACACCGGAACTTGCCCCTTGTTTCACCATCACCCCGTGTTTGCCAAGTTCAATTTCCTTTGGATCCTTGATTTTTTTAAAAGGGGTAAGCACCGAGATTTCAAATCTAAGAGATTCAAGTTCACTTGCCTTTATTCCGTCAAACCTGGAATCATTGAAAGCGGCTTCCAGGGCCATATCTCTGACCGTTTGATAAAGAGGCAGGTCGGATTGCATCATCCCGATACAACCGCGGAGCACGCCATTCTTGCCGTGAATTGTCACAAAAGCGCCCCTTTTTGATAACAGGAAAACGCTTTCGGGTTTTGCAGGAAGGTACTTCTCTGCCGAGAAACCTGATTTTACGGTTTCCCGCGCTATCTTTAGGAGCGCTTTTCTGTCCTTTTCCGTCATTGATTCAGGCCTCCTAAAGCACCCGGTCGGCCAGCGGCCCGGATGAAGTTACTCGAAGGACAGACGCTATTAGCAGCGCAGCAGGGCATAATGAAAAGTCACTCCGGCTGTAACTCTCCCCGTGAAAATACTTGACTTGTTTGCCGTTATCTTTTAAATTATAACACAATTAAGGTTTTCTTTTCAACATTACAGGGGGTTAAATGAAGATTAAAGGACGCTTTTCGGCAGTACTTGCCGTGCTTGCTGCCGCGCTTATGGCTCTCTCTCTCCTGCTTCCGGCTGACAATCATTCAAAGAACAGCGAAAGCAGACCCGGGACCATGATTTCCGCTGCGCTATCCGGACCGGCAAAACAGGGCGACGACCTCGAGATTAACGCTTTGATTGAAGCCGGGAAGAAATCCGGCCTGATATCCAGGGCAACTGTCGTAAATTCCGAGGAAAGAATAATCGCTGACACGGAAGCCGACGCTGTCGGGACGTTTTTTGCGGAACCCGCTGTTATCGCAGCAGGAGATACCTATGACATACCCGGGGTCCAGGGCTGCAAACTGATTGTATATTCTTCTTCGCGGAAACAGGGCCAATATTCAACAGCAGGAATCTTCGGCTTTTCCGCGCTCGCAGCTTCACTGCTATCAGCCTTTCTACTGCTCGCTTTTCCCTCCGGGAAACAGCCGTCTGCGCCTTTGTCGTCAGAAACAGCGGAATACACCGCGCCTTTTATTGCCAAGATATTAAAGAGAGGCTGCGCCTCTCAAAGATACGTGGTGCTTAACAGCGCCGGAGTAATAATCGGCTCCGGACCTGAGGAATCCCCGGAAATTTCAGGCAAAAAAATGTTTGAGAGCGCGCTAAAAGATCTGATACTGCGGAGCGCGGAGAACATGGAGAATGTATTTGACGCAGACGGGAAAAAACTTATCTTCTACTGAAGATAGGGTTTCGGATTGACCAGCACCCCGTTCTTCCATACCGTGAAATGAAGGTGGGGCCCGGTTGACCTGCCGGTGCTTCCCACGAGGGCTATGACTTTGCCTTTCTTTACCTTTACTCCTTCTTTTACGAGCAGTTTTTCGCAATGACCGTAAAGAGTAACATAGCCGCCGGAATGTTTGATTTTGACCGCGTTGCCGAACGCGCCATCCTCTCCGGAAAAGATGACAACACCGTCAGCCACGCAGCAGATTTTATCACCGTAGTTAGCCCGCAAATCAAACCCTGAGTGAAACGATTTCTCTCCCGTGAAAGGGTCTTCACGCAAACCGAATCCCGAAGAGCGCTTGTGCCATTTTTCGAAAGGGAAACCAAAAATCTTCTTCAGGGCATACTGGTCCTTCATCTCAGGAGTAAGATCAACCGGCTCTGCGTTTGGAATGAACAGGAATGAATCCACGGACATCTGCTTGTACCGTTCATTCTCAGACAGTACATCTTCCGTCTTCTTGCCATAAAGCTCGCAAACCTGCTCTAAAGTCTCGCCTGTCTTTATCCTGTGAAGCACGCCTTTCCTGTTTATGATAACAAGTTCCTGGTCGGGCCTGACCTCATAGGTCTTAAGGTAAGGATTCGCTCCGATGATAGTGTCCAGGTCTATATTGAATTTCTTCTTAATAGTCCAAAGGTTTTCGTTCTTCTGTGTGATTTTATAACTTACCACGAGGATTTTATCGGTTAGTATGTTCGCCTTTACCATATTCGCGTACGGTTCAATGTTTTTAGTGTAGCCTTTGGCGACAAGCGACTCTTCAAATATTTTTTCGGCTGCCGGATCATAAGCGGGCCTCTGCGGCCCGGCATCCTGAGCGCTTTTTGGGTGCAGAATTCTGGTTATACCGAAGACACAGAGAATAAAAATTGAGACAAGGGCAATGTTGTAAAGAACGAATGCCTTATCTATCTTCGCGAACCGGCTTTTAATGTCAATTTTCATCTGCAGCCTACGCCCACCACATTGCGCTCGGCGGCTCCGTGATAACTGACTCTTTAAGAAAAGCTACCGCTTTCTTAAAACCTTCGTCTATGGACATCAGCCCGTCCTCATGCTCGATGGAGAGGGCCCCGTTGTATCCGACGGTACGAAGCGCGCTTATCATATCGCGCCAGACCTGCTGACCGTTTCCGTAACCGACAGTCCTGAAAACCCAGGAACGCGCCGGAATGTCGTCGTAGTTTTTGGTATCAAGAACGCCGTTGACCGCGGTGTTGTACCTGTCAATTTTCGTGTCTTTGGCATGGAAGTGATAGATAGCTTTGCTAAGTTTTTTAATAGCGGCGACCGGGTCAATTCCCTGCCAGAAAAGATGGCTCGGATCGAAATTCGCGCCTATCACCGTACCGGCAGCATCGCGCAGCTTTAAGAGCGTTTCAGGGTTATATACCACGAACCCCGGATGCATCTCCAAAGCTATTTTTTTTACGCCATGAGATTTGGCAAAGGCAGCTTCTTTCTTCCAATAGGGTATAACGGCCTTGTTCCACTGCCAGTCAAGTATTGCGAGAAAGTCTTCCGGCCAGGGGCAGGTCACCCAGTTTGGATATTTTGACCGCTCAGAATCTCCCGGACAGCCTGAGAAATTGACAACCGTTTCAACTCCAAGCATCTCAGCGAGTAAAATGGTTTTTCTATGTGTTTCGTGATTTGCCGCGGCGAATTTCTTGTCAGGATGCAGGGCATTCCCGTGGCAGGAGAGCGCGCTTATGCTCAGGCCCCTGTCTTCAACGGCTGACTTAAAATTTCTTAATTTTTCTCTATCGGCAAGAAGCTCGTCCATCTTACAGTGAGCGTTGCCTGGCCAATTCCCTGTCCCAATCTCCACAGACTCGACGCCGTTCTCTGCGACAAAATCAAGCGTCTCCTCAAGAGTTTTTCCCGCAAAGAGCACAGTAAATATTCCTATCTTCATCTAAACCTCCCTTTTACAGGTTAGAGCGCTTATCTAGCTTCCAGTTCGATTCTGTAGGCAGTAACGCCGACAACATCAACACTCTTACCCCCGAGTGTAAAACTTCCAACCTCTTCTGCAAGAGCGCCGGAGGCTCCGGTAAACTGAACGGCGTACAGAGCCCTTTTACCGCTAAAATAGTACTGAGTAACATTCTTTGCGCCGCTTATGCCCGCAAGAGCCTTCTCAAGTTCTTTTGCCTTGTTGAAATCAGACAGATTTGAACAGGTGACGGTGAATACGCCTCCCTTCCTGGCCTCTTCTTTCCATTTCTTGACTATATCCCCTATGAATTTTTGGCCCAATTTGGTGGCTGCATCCTTGATGGCGGCCGCAGCCGCGGAATCTTCAGTTATGCCAACCTTTCGCGATGGTTGATTGCCGGCGGAAATTACTATGGCGTCATCAGTCCGGTAGATCTTGCCTGAGATGTTAGTGCTGGCCGATATCATCCCCGCGAGAATCTCTTTGTCGCTGAAAAATCCGGTGGACGTGTCTACTACTATCGCTATGTCTGCTCCAAATTCCAATCCGGCTGCCGCCGCGGAAGCCGCGTCACCTTTAATCGCCGCCTTCACTCTTTCGGACTGCCTGATGTTTGCCACCTGCGTCTGGTCGACTACCGAGAAGAGATAATTATTATTAAAAAGCTCAATAAGAGTGCTTTCAGAAACAGGAACCGCGGTAAGTTCCTTGTTTTTCTTTTCTGCAGCTACAATCATTACCCTGAGCTTATCCCTGGACTTATTCCACTTTACCCAATCTTCTCTCTCATCAGACTGTTCGTCAAACCCGCTCTTGGTAAGTTCTTTAGAAGTTATCATCTCAAGTTTCGAAAGCAGAACCGGGTCCGAACCGGCCTTGCTGATCTCGACCGTGCCGTCATAGACATTTACTTTTGTTTCGCCTTCTGTTGAAACATCCGCCCTGTAGGTAGTTCCTTTTACCGCCGCAATTACTTTCGGAGTAATTATCCTGCTCTCCTGTCCGAGGCTTTTCTTAATATTCATCCATATCCGGCCGACAAAGACGTTTATTGCGGATCTGTCCTTGCCGGCGTCTTTGTCAGAAGACATTTCATCAAGCCGAATAGAGGTATTCTCGCTCATCCTGACTGTGCTGCCGTCTTCAAGCTTGATCTCCGCCCTCGTCCCGGCTCCGGTTTCAATGCGGTCTCCGGCCGATAGTTGGGCGCTGAGTTTTGCAGTGACCGGACCGCTTGCATCCTTTTTAATTATACCGGCCTGACCTTTTAAGAAACTTATTACTGCTTTCCCGGACTCATCAGCAGCCGGTTCGGCAAGGCTAAGGGTCAGAAGGATTGCGGCAAGAACCATAATTCTTTTCACGTTGCCTCCATTCCGGCTGTCTTTCGCCTTTATGGGATATTATAACAATCAATCTTTTGCATGTCTATCACAAATCTGGCTAAACCGTGCCCCTGCAATTACCTCGCGGCCATCGATTCCATCACAATGCCTGTCGGAAGCAAACGGCCGTCTTTTTGACAAAAAATATCCTGCGTCAGGATAATATCTCCTTCCATACCGCAGACTTCCGTAATATGAGTTATACTTCTCCGTCCGTCTTTGGACCTTTCCTGATGAACTATAATGTCTATAGCCGAGGCCGTCTGATCGCGGATGGCGCGAAGAGGCAGTTCCATTCCGGCCATAAGCACCATAGTTTCAATCCTGCTCAATGTATCTCTTGGGGAGTTACTGTGGAGCGTTGTAAGGCTTCCGGCGTGACCGGTGTTCATCGCCTGGAGCATGTCAAAAGCCTCGCCGCCGCGGCATTCGCCTACCACTATCCTGTCCGGACGCATCCTTAGCGCATTCCTCAAGAGATCCCTTATGCTTACCGCGCCTTTTCCCTCTATATTTGAAGGCCTGGATTCAAGTGTCACAACATGCCCCTGCGAAAGCGAAAGTTCGGCAGAATCTTCTATTGTTACTATCCTCTCGTCTTCCGGAATAAAAGAGGAAATAATATTCAGCAAAGTTGTCTTACCGGATCCAGTACCTCCGCTGACAACTATGTTCTTTCTTGCCCTTACTGCCTTTAACAGGCAGGCGGCAGCTTCTTCGGTAACAGACCCTGAGTTTATCAGGTCTTCTATTCTTAGTTTCCGTTTGGAAAACTTTCTAATGGTAAGGCACGGCCCCTTTAGGGCGAGCGGAGGGATTATCGCATTCACTCTCGAACCGTCCGGCAGGCGTGCGTCTACCATGGGAGAACTCTCATCAATCCTTCTGCCTACCGGAGCGACAATTCTTTCAATACAGAGCAGGAGCTGGCTGTCGGACGAGAATTTTCTGCCGGAGTCCTCAAGACGGCCGTTTCGTTCCACAAAGACCTGCTCTTTTGAATTAACCATTATCTCGGAAATTTCCGGGTCTTTTAGCAGGTCTTCAAGTGGACCGAGGCCCAGCACTTCCTGAATTATCTCGTTTACAAGCGCGGAACGGTTCTCGTTTCCTGATATTTCAGTGGCCTCCCCCGCGAAGAGTTCTTCAACTGCTTCTCTGACACGTTCATCCAAATACACTTTACCTGCTTCCGCGGGGCCGGCAACAACCACATTTTTCTCTTTCAGAAAAGGGATCAATTTGGAATGTATCCTGGCCTTAACTTCCTCCTTTCCTGTTTGTTTTGATACCTGCTGTCGATCCCCGTAACAGAGGCTAACAGGTTTAAGCGTTCTTATACAGATGGCAAGCCGGTCTATCCCTTCAGAAAGGTTATTGTCGTTTCTTCCGGCCAGCAGGGTTCCGGAGTTAATCGACAAAAGCGACTGAGCGTTATCTCTGCCCACCGTAAACTCAGGGGCTCTTCCGGCCACGGCGCCTGCATTGAAAAGTTCTTGCGCAGTCCCACCAAACTTGTTCAGTACGAATTTAACTTTCGTGGATTCAATATGCCTGGAGTAAAGATTTCTTAATACGGCGCTCGCGTTCTTCAGCGAAGGCAACTCCGGTGACGCAACAAGGAATATACCGGAAGTATTCTGCAGGAGCTCGGCAGCTGCTTCCCCGGCTTCTCGGATTACGGCAATCACATGGTCAAATGCGCCGGAAATTTCAGACAGGAACTTAGACGCCTCGCGGCCGTTAAGACCGGACAACGTCAGCATTTTAGTCCCGGAAGAATGGGCCGGAAGGAGAGCGATTGCGGAAGCGGGCGAAATTGAACCGTTAAGAGTGTTTAGAACAATATCTCTGTCGGTATCTTCCAGCCCGAGCAAAACAGAAGAGTTGCATATGTGAAAATCAACAAGGAGGACTTTTTTGGTTCTGGCGAGAACGGCAGAAGTATTAACGCATAGAAGCGTGGCCCCCGAACCGCCTTTGGCGGAGACGAAGGCAGATAAGACTACACCCTTTTCCCTCAAAATACCCTTGTAAAGCAAAATTCGAAATTCGAAGCACTAAATTCGAAACGAAATCAAAGTCAAAATCAAAAGGCACAATATGAGTATTTGATCCCCTAATTTGCTTCCAAATTAGGGGATAGCAGAGTGCTTAAGGTATATAATTAGAGTTTTTCAGCAACCTGCTAAAATTCGTCAGGGAGTTTTTTTATTTCGGCGTAGTCAAACACCGGTCCGTCTTTGCAAACATAGAGCTGCTGAATGTTGCAGCGGCCGCATTTTCCCAGCCCGCATTTCATTTTCATCTCAAGCGTGGTGACTATCTGCTCCGGAGCGAACCCAAGGTCTGTCAATTCTTTCAGAACGAACTTAATCATAATAGGCGGGCCGCAGGTTATTACCGTGCAGTTGTCCCTGGAGGGCTTCATTTCCTTAAGGACCGCGGGAACAAACCCCACTTTATGCTTCCAGCCTTCAGAACCCTTGTCTGCCGTAAGCACAAGGTTTGCTTTCTTTCCCTGCCATTCGTCGAACTTGTCAAAATAGCAGATATCAAGCGGGCTTCTGCCGCCGTAAAGTATCGTTATGTCCTTGAAATCATTCCTGGTGTCCAAACTGTATTCTATCGGAGATCTGATCGCGGCAATTCCGATGCCGCCGCCCACAAAGAGCAGGTTCTGCCCTTTAAACTTCTCAAAAGGGAACCAGTTGCCGTAAGGGCCTCTGATTGCAACGATATCGCCAACCTCAAGATCGTGAAGGGCCTCGGTTACAAGGCCTGTCTTCTTGATGCTGCACTCCACGTACTCTGATCTGGTCTGCGGGTTAGCGAAAGTAAAAGTGGCCTCGCCGACTCCGAAGACCGAGAGAATAAGAAACTGGCCGGACTTCCATTTGAAATTCTTCCTGACTTCGGGGTCAAGAAGCTCAAACTGAAAGCTCTTAATATCGGCCGTCTCCTGCTTAATGGAGGCAATCCTCGCCTTATGTGGTATGTATATGTTGCTCATGTTTTATTTATTCCGTCCTCCGGCTCCGCCGGCGCATCCAACCTTCCAACCCTCCAACAACTACTTCGCGTCTTCCACAACCTTCCTTATATCAATCCCCACCGGGCACCTGCGGATGCAGCGCCCGCAGCCGGTGCAGAGTTCTTCCTTGAAGTTGTCAACGTGATATCTGAACTTGTGCATGAACCTCTGCCTGAACCTTCTTTTTGTATCGGTCCTCGGATTATGCCCGCCGGCCATCTTGGTGAACATCTCGGACATGCAGGAATCCCAGGTGCGGTTGCGCTCGCCGTTCAAATAACCAAACTTTTTCTCGGTTATATCGAAACAATAGCAGGTCGGGCAGACATAGGTGCACGCGCCGCATTTCACGCACGGCAAATGGACCGTATCCCAGTAAAAGGAATCAAATGAAGCGTCAAGATTTTTCTTTATCGCGGCCAGGTCAAGCTTCTTTGCTATTTTTGCTTCGGCAGCTTTCGCGAACTCCGCCTTCGCCGCGGTTTCAGCCTCACCTGCTTCGGAGAAGTATTTTGAATATTTTGCCGCGAGTTTCTCTCCTCTTTCGGTAAGCAGTTCCGCGAGGAACTTTCCCGAAACAGGGGTCAGCAGAATGTCGCTTCCCTTTCCGTCCGCCGGGCTTCCGCCGGCAAAGGAGGTGCAGAAACAGGTTGTCTCCGGCTTCTCGCAGGAAACGGTAATTATAGTGGTATTCTTTCTACCGCCGGTATAGGGCCCGTCTTCATAACCCGACCAGTTGAAGAGTTTGTCAATTACATCAAAGCCCCTCGCGTCGCAGGGCCTGCCGCCGAAAATCACCGCTTCTTTCCCGGGCGCTTTTTCTTTAAACTCCACCGTATCCTTCTTTAACTCGTACTGAAAGAGCTGTTCCGACTGCAGGTAAACCTTGTCCTTGGCGGTGGTGTTGGTGAGCAGCACGCCGGAAACATATTCCTCAAAGGCTTGAAGCTTCCCGAAGGAGACAGTGTTCTCGTTCTCCCTTTTGGGCGCGAAAACATCATAAGAAGCCGCAAGTTCATTGACGAGGGCTTTTAAGTTTTCCTGTGTTATAAGTTTGTTTGGCATTTTACATTATCTCCGCTATACCTTCCTCGTCAACCTTGAAGGTTGAGAGCGGAGGCCTCGAATCCGTGTCTTTGCCGGATTCATAATTAAAGAGTTTCTTCGCGTCCTTGGACATTTTCTTCGTGAGCAGCGACAGTTTTATTCCGACGGGGCAGGCCTCTTCACAGGCCCTGCAATCGGTGCACCTGCCGAACACATGCTGCATCCGTATCTGCTGGAAGACTTTATTTTCGGCGGTATTCACAACTTTGTTAAGATATTCCGGCATCAGCCTGTTCGCGAAACAGTCGGGGCAGTAACAGACCGGGCAGACATTCCTGCACGCGTAGCACCTGATGCACCTTTCGAACTCTTTGTTCCAGAAGGCTTCCTTTTCTTTCGAGGAAAGCTTTTCAAATTTCTCTATATCAGACAGGTCTTCTTTGCGGCCAAGGTCTTTCACCGTTCCGACCGTGAAATCCGCTCCGTCAAGTTTGTTCTCCCTGCAGGTTGAGCACTTTGAGCTTTCAACTCCCTCGCAGGCAACGCCTATGATGACCACATTTTCACGCAGGATCTGGTGCTCTTTGATAATCTCACGGACGCTTCTTAAATCGCAGCCCTTGGCAATAACTGCCGCTTTCTGCTTCTTAACTTTAGGAAGATAAACCGCGAGATTATTCACGCAGGATTTATTGAAGACGAGTTTTACCGCGTCCTCGGGCTTGTTTATAAAAACAGGACGCGAGGCGCCCGGCTCAAAGGAATTCTCGTAGCCGATGACCCAGTCAACTTTTTTCTCCGCTAAAAGCTTCTTAGCTATTTCCTGCATCTCTTTTTCCATCATCCGCCTTGTAGATTGTTGTTTTGTGTTTTACCTTATAAACCTTATGAACCTTAAGAACCTTATTAACTTTTTATTTAAGCGTACTTTTCTTCCATTCTTCCGTTTCAATTACCACCTTCTTCACCACTTCCGCAAACTTCTTTCCCTCCGACGCCGAGACCCACGAAGCGTGAAACCTTTTCTTATCTATGCCGAAGAAATCAAGGAGCTCCTTCAGATGAGCGTAGCGCCTTCTCCAGTAGTAGTTGCCTTCGGAATAGTGACAGTCGCCGGGGTGACAACCGGAGACCAGCACTCCGTCGGCTCCCTTGTGGAACGCTTCAATGACCATCATAGGATCCATCCTGCCCGTGCAGGGTATCCTTATGACCTTGATATTGGCAGGATAAATATTCCTGCCAAGGCCCGTCATGTCGGCGCCGGCGTAGGAACACCAGTTACATAAAAAACCTACTATGTTTAGTTTCTTTTCTTTGGTTTCCATTGTCCTCAACTAATAATCTTTGTGAAAATTTCTCTTTTAAAAGTTTATAAGGTTCTTAAGGTTTGTAAGGTTTATAAAGTGAAACCCTGCTGTTTTCTCAACCTTATAAACCGCAACATTCAATGTGGAAGTGCAACACCCGCATTAAACACCTGTAAAGGTGTTTTGAAACAAAGTTTCTTGCGAGGGGTGTTATTCATGATTCTTTCAACCCTCTTGATTGCTTTGTT
>CAIWRR010000169.1 GCA_903915125.1 Candidatus Firestoneibacteriota bacterium
AATGACACTTTTGCCGATGAGCTGAGCCGGGCCTATGTGAACGGAAAGCGCGCTGTCGCCGTGGATGTCTACAGGCAGAGCGGCTCAAATACCGTCGCGGTAGCGTCCGATGTCAGAAAAAGAGTTGAACAAATTAAGGCTGAGTTAAAAACAAGGTATCCGGAAGTGAACCTGGTGACCATCAGGGACGGCTCGCGCGCCATAACAGCGAATATCTGGGATGTCGGGGAATCCATAGTCATCGGCATACTGCTTACCGTGCTGGTCGTATTTCTTTTCCTGGGAAGCCTGCGTTCAACCTTTATTACGGGAATCGCGCTTCCGAACTCGCTGATTTGCGCCTTTGTTTTCATACTCGTTTTCGGTTTCAGCATAAATATGCTTACTCTGCTGGCCTTGAGCCTGGTCGTGGGTCTGCTCGTTGACGACGCCATAGTTGTCCGCGAGAATATTTTCAGGCACATCCAGAAACTCAAAAAACCTCCGGTGCAGGCCGCGGTTGAAGGCACAAACGAAGTCGCGATGGCGGTTATTGCCACGACTTTCGCCATCATCTCGGTCTTTGGCCCGATAGCCTTTGTCGGCGGGATTATCGGCATGTTCCTCCGGCAATTCGGGTTGACCGTGGTCTTTGTCATGCTCATCAGCCTTATGGATTCGCTTACCATGGGCCCGATGCTTTCGGCAAAGTTTGCCGGCGAGAAAAAGAGCAACTCCTTTGTCCCCAGAATGTGGAGGGCGCTGACTGATCCTCCGGTGCGCGCGTTTGAACGCTTCCAGGACTGGCTTGTCAGGATATATGAGAAACTGATGCACCGCACCATTAAATTGCCCTGGCTTATCCTGGCACTTTGCCTTGTTTTGTTCGCCGGAAGCATCTTCGTGGCGGGTTACCTGCCGAAGACTTTCCTTCCGCCGACCGACAACGGCGAGTTCATGCTGAAAATGGAAACGCCGCCGGGCACTTCCCTTGACAAGACGGAAGAGATAGGGAACAAGGCCTACTCGGTAATTCTTGCCGACAGGGAAGTCGCGGTCTCAACCTTCATAGTCGGCAACGGCGAGGGAGCCGCCAATACGGTGGAGTTCTACGTAAAACTCCGCCCCTGGGGCGAAAGAAAAATAAGGAGCAGCGCTTTCAAGGAAGTTCTCAGAAAAAAACTCGCGGATTTCTCGGCTTATCACCTTTCGGTTACGGATTACGACGTCATGTTTGGCGGGCAGAAGCCCTTTGAGCTGAACTTGACCTCAATGGATCAGGACCTGTTGTTAAAGACCTCGGATGCCGTTATCGCTGAGCTTAAAAAGTTCCCCGGTTTCTCCGAACTCGACATTGACTACAGGTCGGGAAAGCCCGAGATGCGCGTTATCTATGACGATGTGAAGGCCAAGCAGGTCGGCGTTTCTACCTCAATGGCAGGCGCGGAACTTCGGGCGCAGATGGAAGGGACTACCCCCGCGAAGTTTAGGGAGAAGGGGGAAGAATGGGATATCAGAGTCCGCTTGCAGGATTCTGACAGGGATCTTAAGAAGAATTTCGCGGTTACTTCCATTCCAAACATGAATTACAGGCTGGTCAGCCTCTCGCAGGTTTCAAGGATGGAAGAAGCGGCAGGCCCGTCCTTTATATCAAGACGAAACGGCTTGCGCGCGGTAAATATCGGCGCAGACGTGGCGGCGGGTTACGGCGTCGGCGACCTTCAGGCCTTCACGGATAAAGTCTGTAAAGAAAAGAAGCTCATACCGCAGGGCGTTTCAACGGGTTATATGTCTGCCGCCGAGCAGTATTCCGACATGGCGCAGAATATGGCGCTCGCGGCTTTCCTTGCCGTTGTCTTTATCTATATGGTGCTCTCATCGCTCTATAATTCGTTCATAACTCCGTTCAGCCTTCTTCTGCCTTTGCCGCTCGCGATAAGCGGAGCTCTGCTGGCGCTCTGGATAGGCGGGCAGTCTCTCAACATGTTCTCTATTATCGCCATCATAATGCTGCTTGGCGTGGCGACGAAAAATTCCATTCTGCTGGTTGACTACACGAACCAGCTTCTGGAACAGGGAATGGAATTGAAAGAGGCGATTATCCTCGCAGGCAAGACCAGGCTTCGCCCGATTATTATGACCTCGGTTACTCTTGTCGCCGGCACCCTGCCGCTGGCCATCGGTTTAAATGAAGCCTCTAAATCCAGGGCGAGTATGGGCTATGTCATAATAGGCGGCGTCATTACTTCAACGCTGCTGACGCTTGTGGTTGTTCCGGCGGTGCTTGTGCTCTTCGGCAAGAGGAAAGGCGGGCTGAGAGAGGAAGCGCTTAAGGAAGAGAAACTCAACCCCTGAAAACTTTTAAGCCGTTTGTCCTGAGAAGTTTTTCCGCGCGCGACCAGAGTTCCGAGGTTCTCCGCGTCGGGCCTGAAAGGAATCCGGGTCCGCCCTCGTAAGGAGTGTAGTTTACGGTTATGAAGTCCTGCAGGTCGATTTTGTAGAACCAACGGCCGGTCTTGAAAGAGGTGTACTTTTTTTGCATTTAGGCCTCCGGATTTCGGACAGCCCAGGCGAACGGCTGAAGATTGGTTTTGCGGGAGAAAGTCCTTCCCGTCTTCCGCTCCCCGGTGGTGGCCCACCTGCGCCAGTCGCGGAAGATGCTTCAATATTACAGGAAAGCCGGGCCTTAGTCAAGCGCCGGCCGGAAAGGGGCTTTGCGTCAGCATTTACGCTGTTGAAAATGTTTGTGACTCTCCGCAAAAATGGTATAATTTTCCTGCGCTGCCAAAGCGGTTTCCGCGCAAACCCGGGTTGATTGAGGACAAATGATAAAAGGTTTTGTATTTTCACTGTTTACGGCTTTTCTCTGGTCGATGATCGCGGTGGTATTTGACCGCGCCGCGAAAAAAAATCTCAAGCTCTATTCTTTTTATACCTGCGGGATGATCCTGGGAACGGCCTTGTCATTGTTCTTTGTTGACTGGAATGTCCTTTTGCGCGGAAGAATAGAAAGGCTGCCGGAACTTATAGTCATAATAACCGTCAGCGGTATAGCGAACTCGGTGTCCATGCTCCTTATGATAAAAGCGATGAAGTACGGGCACAGTTCTCTTGTTTGGGCTTTGGCGCAATCGGCGGTGGTCGTGCAGTTTGTTTTTGCGACGGTGTTTTGGGGGGAGAGCATTAATCTGCTCCAGGTTCTGGGCCTCTTCTCGGTATTCCTTGCCCTGGCGCTCACGGCCTCCGGCGCCGCGAATCAGCCGGGCGGGCAATCCGGGAACCCGGGAAAACAATTCCTGCTGGTTCTTGGGTGTTTCTGTCTTATCGGCTTAAGCCAGATTCTTTTTTCGGCGCCGTCGCACTGGCAGAACTGGAGCGACAATGCCGGATTGCGCGTTCCCATACTATATGTTTCCTCGTGCATTCTGATGGTCATACTCTCGGCCCGCGCGGGGGAAAGGATGGATAAGAGTACAGCCCTTATCGGCCTTGTTCTTGCCGTATCCGGCGTTATCGGGGCGAGGGCCCTGCTTGCGGGTTTGGATTCTCTAATGCCTTTTAATCTGTCAAAGATAGTTTACCCGATAGCCATATCAGGAAGCGTTGTGCTGTTTTCCCTATACTCCTTCATTATCCTGAAAGAGCCTTTCACGCCTAAAAAGTTGCTCGGCGTGGCCCTGGGAACGGGTGGGATAATAATGCTCAGTCTTAAGTAGCAAAACTTTGGCGAAGAAAAGGGATTTGCAAGAAGCGCGGGAAAATGATATAATTACTGACTGATTTAGGGTAAGGGTTTTGCCTGGGTTGCGTGGATAGCATGGCTTCAGTTGAACTGGTCCATAGATTGAACGGATTGAGTGTCATGGTTCCAGTTAATCTGCTTCATAGATTGAGCATGGATGTTGCTTAGGCTTCAATTAAGCACGATCAAGTATTGAGCATGGATATTGCTTAGGACAAGGGCGGTTAGCTCAGTTGGTTAGAGTATCAGCTCGACAAGCTGAGGGTCACTGGTTCGAGCCCAGTACCGCCCACCATGAACCACTCGCTTATATTGTGAGATAAAGCGACTTATATATAGGTGTAAAGATGGCTCGCTCGTAAAAAATCCCCAATGACCGGAAATAGCGGCTTTTTGTATTGCCCGGTATGAATGCCTGAAATACATTAACCTGCCATGCTGCTAATCTGTCCTGTTTGAATCTGCATCAACAAAAAATATCTTTTCGTCCTAAAACAGGCTCCTCAAAGAAAGGATTATAAAGACCAGCAGGCAGATACTGCGAACAAATGCGATAATCCTCATTAAAGTTTCTTTCCTGTAGCCGCAACAAGAAGGTTTTTGTTGGATTGTAAAAAGTATTACAGAAGGTTAATCTTGACTTTCACCCCTGTTTTGTTATAATTTTAAATAATGCAATTAATGTTTAAGCAAGAGGCAAAATGAAAAGATTGGTCCTGTTCCTAATAATTTCAGCGGCAGCAGTCTCGGTTTTTGCCGGAGGTCCCGGCACTACCGGCGTGAATTATATGCGTATAGGAATGGGAGCGAGAGCGGAAGGCATGGGTGAAGCGCAGGTGGCTATTGCCGACAATGTAGACGCCATTTATTGGAATCCCGCGGGTCTTGCTTTTGTCCGGAAATATGAAATAGGTTTGATGCACCTGGTTTACTGGCAGGGCATTTCCTATGAATCAGCAGGCGCAGTTATTCCCATGAAAAATGTCGGTGTCTTTGCGGTTGGAGGCACTTTCATTAATAGCGGTTCCATCGACAAAACCGTTGAGAATAATACCGGAAGCAATTACACCCTCAACGGCACCTTCAATTACTCGGCCTATTCGGCGCAGGTCAGTTACGCAAGCAAATTCATCCTGGAAAGCCAGCCGGTATATCTCGGCGCCACCCTGAAATTTGTAGGAGACGGCATTGACGGCACTTCGGCAATGGCGGTGGGAGCGGATATAGGCGGCATTTATGTCCTGGCAAAAAACCTCCTGGTCGGCGCCAGCATTGCAAATATCGGGACAGTTTTGGGAGAGGATGCCGGGATGCCGCTTACGATGAGAATCGGCGCCGGCTACAGGATACCGGGATTTTCAGAAGGACACGCGGCTATTTTGGCTGTTGACGGAGTTCTTCCGATAGATGCGGGGATTAAGGCAAATATCGGAATAGAATACGGCATCAACAGGCAGATATTCTTACGGACCGGCTACAAATTTAACTACGATCTTGAGTCGCTAACTTTCGGCGCAGGGTACAGAATGAATTCGAACGGCACGCAGTACGAGATTGACTACGCGTTTGCGCCGGGCCTTGAAGATATCGGTGGAACACACAGGATCAGCCTGATAGTCAGGTTCGGATCTCCGCTGAGCTTGCCTGGAGAAGAAAGAGACTAAAAGGGCAGAAGGCATGCCCTGTATCCGAACGAAGTGAGCGGTACAGGGTCGGATGCTTAAAGGCCAGAAAAGAGCAGATGCGCACAGAAGGGCAGACGCGCAAGAGCCAGTAGGGATTAGAAGGTTAGAGGGTTAGAGGGTTGGATGTTTGGAGGCTTAAAGGCCAGCGGAGAGCAGAGGACGGAGGACAGAGGACGGATCATTTCACCTAACAAAACCAGAGTTCCTAATTAGCAACCAGCAGTTCGCCTCCCTGAGTTCTTAATTAGCAATAAGTAATCATCAATTAGTAATCCGCGGAGCGGCAGCCGGCATCCTTCCATTGAACAAAACCCCTGTTTGTGATATTCTAATGCACTATGGACGCTTCAAGAGTAAGGAATTTCTGCATAATAGCCCACATTGACCACGGCAAATCCACACTTGCGGACAGGATACTCGAGCAAACGCACGCTATTGCTTCCAGAAACATGAAAGCGCAGCTGCTTGATTCGATGGACCTGGAACGCGAGCGGGGGATTACTATCAAGGCAAAGGCCGTGCGTTTGAATTACCACGCCAAAGACGGTTCCGATTATGTCTTCAATTTGATAGACACTCCGGGGCACGTGGATTTTACCTATGAAGTATCCAAGACGCTTTATGCCGCGGAAGGGGCCCTGCTCGTTGTTGACGCATCTCAGGGGGTTGAAGCCCAGACCCTGGCAAACCTGCACCTAGCTCTTGACGCAAACCTGACCATCATTCCCGTAATCAATAAGATAGACCTGCCTTCGGCCCAGCCGGAGAAAGCGCAGGAACAGCTTGTTGAATTGGGCTTTCTTCCCGAAGAGTCTATCCTTGCCAGCGCGAAAGAGGGAATAGGCATTCAGGAGATATTGGAAGCCGTTATCAAGAAAGTTCCGCCGCCAAAATCTGACCAGACAGCGCCTTTGCGCGCTCTTGTTTTTGATTCCGTGTATGATGTTTACCGCGGGGTCATTGTTTTCTTCAGAGTCAAAGAGGGAGTGATAAAGAAAGGCGACCGTATACTAATGATGCGGACTGCCAATGAATTCGAAGTGCTTGAAGTGGGCGTTTTCACCCCTGAAATGCAGCCGGCTGATTCTCTCTCGGCAGGGGAAGTGGGCTACCTTATAGCCAATATCAAGAATGTCTCCGAAGTGAAAGTAGGCGACACGGTTACCCTTGCGACAAATCCTGCGGCAGAACCGCTTCCCGGCTATAAAGAAGTCAAGCCTATGGTCTTCTGCGGTTTCTACCCGGTCATTCCGAACGAATACGGCATTCTAAAGGACGCGCTTGACCGCCTCAAACTGAACGACGCGGCCCTGCTCTTTGAACCCGAGTCGTCTTCCGCGCTGGGCTTCGGCTACAGGTGCGGCTTTCTCGGCCTTTTGCATATGGAAATAATACAGGAGAGATTAGAACGTGAATATAACATTGATATGATCGCGACCTCTCCAAATGTCCGCTTCAGGGTAATCAATAATGCCGGGGAGGAATTAGAAGTCGACAATCCCGCGAAACTCCCTGACCCGGGTTCCATTCAGAAAATACTCGAACCTTTCATAAAGGCGCAGATCATCATGCCTCCGGATTTTATCGGTCCGATTATGGAGCTTTGCCAGGGGAAGAGGGGTATATATAAGAACACGCAGTATGTTACCGCTAACAGAGTCCTGATAAGTTATGAACTGCCGCTTTCCGAGGTTGTTTTTGATTTCTACGACCGGCTTAAAAGCCTTTCAAAGGGCTACGCTTCTTTTGATTACGAATACCTGGATTTCCGCGAGTCAGACCTTGTCAAAATGGATATCCTTGTCGCGGGTGAACCGGTTGACGCGCTTTCCTTCGTGGTTCATAAAGAGAAGGCGTATTATAAAGGGCGCGAGCTGGTCACTAAACTCCGGGAAATAATACCGCGACAGATGTTTGAGGTGGCAATACAGGCCTCAATAGGCAACAAAATAGTGGCGAGGGAGACCATAGCCCCGCTTCGCAAGAACGTCATAGCCAAATGCTACGGCGGCGATATTACAAGGAAGCGAAAACTCCTCGAGAAACAGAAGGAAGGCAAGAAGAGAATGAAGAAAGTTGGCAGGGTTGACCTTCCGCAGGAAGCCTTTCTTGCCATACTTAAGATCACGGACTAAGATGTCCCGCGTGTATCTCGACAAGTTGAAAAGATTTCTCCTCTGGGCGGCGCTTGACCTGCTTGCCGCGCTCCTGATTGTCGTTTTTATCCTCCAAGCTTTCCGCATACCCTCCGGTTCCATGGAACCTATGCTAAAATCCGGAGACCGCATACTGGTTTTCAAACCTGTTTATGGATTTAGGATTCCTTTCACCGGGAAAAAAGTTCTGCGTTTCTTTTCCCCGGCGCGCGGCAGGCCGGTGGTCTTCAGGTTTCCAAAGGATGAGACTCAATCCTTCATTAAACGCTGTATCGGCTTGCCCGGAGACCTCATTGAGATAAAATCAGGCAAGCTTTTTGTGAACGGGCTGGAAGTCCCTGAACCTTACGCGGTTCATTACTCCGCCGGCTCCAATATTTCCGGGGAAGCTTTCGGGCCGTATAAGGTTCCGGAAGGCCGCTGGTTTATGCTCGGGGACAACAGAGACTCGAGTTTTGACAGCCGCTACTGGGGCCCGGTGGGAGAGGAAGATCTTACAGGCACCCCGCTCTGCATATATTGGCCCCTCAATAGGCTCAGGATAATTAAATGAACGGAGGACTGTACATACACATTCCTTTTTGCGCGGCGAAATGCGCTTACTGCAGTTTCAATTCAATCCCTGCCGAAAAAAACAGCCCGTTGATAAAAAGATACTTCGAAGCCCTAAAACTTGAGATTGGGCGCTCGGACGGGGGCGAGGCGGCCTCGGTCTATTTCGGAGGAGGGACTCCTTCTTTCGCTGGAGCGGAACTTCTCGCGGATACCCTCCTGGCCGTCAGAACAAAATATTTCGTTCCTCCGGAGACTGAAATAACCGTGGAAGTCAATCCCGGGACCGCGGGAAAGGATTTTTTCAGGAAAATGAAAGAAGCCGGCGTGAACAGGATCAGCCTGGGGATGCAGTCTTCGGATGACGCGACGCTCAAATATCTCGGGCGGCTCCATACTAATTCCGATACGGAAAATTGTCTGTCGGAAGCCCGGGCTGCCGGGATTGAAAACATCGGCCTGGACCTGATCTACGGAATTCCAGGGCAGTCGATGCGCGATATAGAAAAAGAAGCCGCAAAGCTCCTTTCGCTGGCTCCGCAGCACATATCGACCTACTGCCTGTCAATTGACGAAGGAACAGGCATGTTCGAGCGCGTGCATAAAGGGGAGCTTCCGGAGCTTTCAGAGGACCTTGCAGCTGACATGTACTACCTGTTGAAAGACAGGTTTTCCGTGAAATATTCGCATTACGAACTCTCAAATTATTCTCTGCCGGGCAGGGAATCCAGGCACAATGAAATATACTGGAATTATAATGATTATATCGGATTTGGGGCGGGTGCGGCCTCGAAACGCGGCTCCCGCAGGATGTCAAACGAAAGCGGCCCCGAGAAATATATGGAGTTGATAAAACGGAATGATTCTGCTATATTATTTGAGGAAAGTCTGACAGAAGAAACACAGTTAAAGGAAACCGTATTTCTTGGCTTGAGGTTATTGCGCGGTATAGACCTTGCCGGGTGGAAGACGCGGTTCGGCAAGGATTTTTTATTTTTATTCGAAAAGCAGTTCGAAAAACTCGCGGGTCTCGGTTTGCTCGAGCAAAAAGACGGATTTATAAAGCTCACCCGTGAAGGCCTCTTTCTTTCAAATGAAGTTTTTGTGGAGTTTGTTTAGGCGGTTTTACCGGCCTACTGGCGGCCGGTACCGTCTGAAGTAGTTTTCCGCGAAAGGATTTGTGAACGGTATCTCGGCGACCCCGGACAGAGTGGCCGAGACCCTTGGAACTATCCTTATGCGGTCAATATGAAAAGTATTTTCAAGGAGGAGAATTGAAAACGACGTTCGTAAAATCAAAAGACGCCGCGAGAACCTGGTATGTCGCGGATGTTTCGGGAAAGGTCCTGGGCAGGGCCGCTTCAAAAATAGCGATGATGCTCATGGGAAAGAACAAAGCAACTTACACCCCGACCAACGATACCGGGGATTTTGTTGTTGCCATCAATACCGACAAAATGGTGCTGACCGGCAAGAAGCTTGACCAGAAAATTGACTATACGCATTCAGGCTACCCTGAAGGTTCAAGGTACACGCCCTACAGGATCATGATGCAGAAAAAATCCGACGAAGTATTGAAGCTTGCGGTAAAGGGAATGCTCCCTAAGAGCATCCTCGGACACCAGATGCTCAAGAAGCTTAAAACTTTTAAGGGCGATAAGCATGACTACGTCGGTACAGCGGTAAAAGAAGTAAAATTCTAATCGGCAGGATAATTTAAGGAGGGTCTTAAATTGGCGGAATCAGCGAAAAAAAATAGATATATCAGCGTGGGCAGGAGAAAGACTGCCACCGCGAAAGTAGCTTTAAAAGCCGGAGACGGCAGGATACTGGTAAACGGGAAAGATTACAAGAAATACTTCCCGAACCTTACGCTGCAGGTTCTTGTGCTTAAACCGCTTGAAGCCGCGGGCGTAGCCGGAAAGATGAATGTAAAGGCCACGATAACGGGCGGCGGCGTTGCAGGACAGGCAGACGCGCTCCGTCACGGTATTGCCAGGGCGCTTGTTGTGAACAATCCCGATTTCAGGCCGGTGCTTTCTAAGGCCGGGTTGATGAAGAGGGACCCGAGAATGGTCGAAAGAAAGAAGTACGGCCAGGCAGGCGCAAGGAAGAGATTCCAGTTCTCCAAACGTTAGACTGGTTTTTCGGAACCTTTTCAAGGGAAGTATTTATGCGAAATCAGAGAACGTCCTTTTGGTATGTACATACCTCAAGGACGTTCTTTCGTTAAAGGCGATTACTAATTACTGATTGCTAATTACTAATTAAAGTCAAAAACAAAAGCAAAACTAAAACAAGAAACTTAAAGCGGATATGATTTTACCCGATTTTGCGCGGTTTGTAAAGGGTTTTAGGGGACGCTTGCGGATTCAGCGTTTTATAAGCGGGTTTTTCTGAAGAAGCCTCTTATCTGTCCTTTCCTTTAATCCTGTTACTCCGGGGTCCATATATAGAAAGCCGTACGCGGTATCGTAGCAAGAGGCGGCTTCGGCCCGCTTCCCTATCCATCTCTTGTATTCCCCGGTCTGGTAAAAATAGCGGGCGCGAAGTTCGTTCGCCAGGTAATCACCGGTCGGCCGCTCGTAGAGCATATTGAAGGGGGCCGCCGGGGGTGGAACGGGTTTTAACTTCCCTGACAGGTTCAACGCATAGACCAGCCCGCAAGGCACAAAGATATTTTCGTCCTCGTTTGAAAGCATTGTGCCGGCAGTAAAGTAAAGTTGTTTTATTTTTGAAAGTTCTCTGTAAACCAAAGCCCTGCGTTCAGCTTTCTTCGCAGGGGTCAGTTCAAAAAAGTCCCTGCCGAAAGCCTGTCCCATCATTGTTCCGGATTCGTTAATCAGCAGGAGATCCGGCCGCGCCTGCTCGCACGCTTTCATATATATAGTCGTGTAGGAAGGGTTATCGCCGCCGACTATAAGAGCCGAGTCTTTGGAACAGGAATTGAGA
>CAIWRR010000170.1 GCA_903915125.1 Candidatus Firestoneibacteriota bacterium
CCGAGGTCAAACCTGTTGCCCGGGGTGCGCTGAGGAAGGCCGTACTTGCCGCGAAAGACGGGGAAGTGCTTCTGGTTCACGCGGGCGTATACGACGGAAACTTTAAAGTCCTTGCCCCGGTTACGATTATGGCCGCCGGCGACGGAGAGGTAATAATAGAAGGCTCGATGAAACGCGGTTCCGAAGAGATAGAAAGGGGCGTGAATTTCTGCGTTCCCGGAGCAATGTTCTGCGGCATAACTGTTAAAGGCTTCCCGTTCGCGCTCGTTATGAGTCCCGGCGCTGACAGGACCGCGATTATGCACTGCAAGATACTTGACAGCCATTACTCAATAGAAATTCAATCCAGCGAGAATTACATAGCGGATAATTTTATCTCAGGAGACAATATCCCAGCCGAAGGCAGTATTGACGGAGAAGGAATTGAATCTCATGCCGGGATAGGACAGGTCATCTGTTACAACAGGATTACGCGCGTCGGGGACGCGCTGTCCATAGAGACCCCTAACAGCGATGTTTTCGGCAATGACAGTTTTAACAATTCAGATGACGCTTTTGAGACCGACGATGGCGGTCCAAATATCAGGATCTTCAACAATAGGCTCTATTCCTGTCTTCACAATGGAATGAGTTTCCAGCCATACCTGGGAGGGCCGGCCTATTTTATAAAGAACCAGATAGCCGGCTTTCGGGAGAATTATTTCAAAGACAGGTATCTTTCAAACGGGGCTATTTTTATTAACAATACTTTCCTGAACAACACAAAAGGTTCGCTCCTCAACCATGTCTATTCCAGAAATAATGTTTACTCCTGCTGGGCGGGGCCGCTTGATTATCACGACATAGGTCCTATAAACCAGGGATATGATCTTGACTACGACTGTTTTATAAGCAAAATGCCGGTCTCTGCCGGCGACTATTTTGAAGATATTGACCAGGAAAAGCACGGGATAGTCGTGAAGAAAGAGAGCCTTTTTGCCGCTGATTGGAATATAGCCACGCCTCCCGCCGTGATATCCCCGGCGCCGATGTTTGAACTCAAAGACGGATGTCCTGCCATAGACGCCGGCGTAGAAATAGGGAACATTACCGATGGTTTTGCGGGGAAGGCTCCGGATATGGGCGCAATTGAAAAGGGGCTGCCATTGCCGGTTTATGGCCCAAGAAATTAAAGAAGGCCTGCGCGTCTTGACTTCCGGGATTTTAGAGTATATAATATATATACCTTCAGGGCAGGGTGCGATTCCCTACCGGCGGTAAAGCCCGCTACTCCGTCACTGTGACGGACTGAACCGGTGAAACTCCGGTGCCGACGGTTAAAGTCCGGATAGAAGAGGGTTTTTTTTAACTTTTATGCCTTGCCCTGAAAAGAGCAAGGCATTTTTTTTGGCGGACAAACAATGAGGAAACTGCAAAGCCGGTACATAGAGATTGCAATCCGTGAAGCGCTCCGGGGCGAAGGCCTGACCAAAACAAATCCTCTTGTCGGATGCGTTCTTGTCAAATCAGGAAGGATAATCGCCAGGGGGTTTCACGCGGCTTTCGGCAGGGAACACGCCGAGGCGATGGCGCTAAGGAAGGCCGGAAAAAAAGCGCGGGGAGCGGCTGCCTATGTCACGCTCGAACCTTGCGTTTGGTTTCCGGGAAAGAAGACCGGTTCCTGCGCAAAGAGGCTGGTTGAGGCCGGCATAAAGAAAGTAGTAATCGGCATGAGGGACCCCAACCCGAAGGTATCGGGAAAGGGTATAGCTTTCCTGAAAAAAAGCGGAATAAAAGTGGAAGAGGCAGAGCAGGGAATAGAGTGCGAAAAGATTAACGAGCCCTATATGAAATGCGTTTCGCAGGGCCGTCCTCTTGTCACGGTGAAAGCCGCGGTAACGCTGGACGGGAATATAGCGACTTACTCCGGGGATTCGAAATGGATATCCTGCAGAGAGAGCCGCCGGAGGGTACACGGCATGCGGGCCCGCTATGACGCCGTTATGGTCGGAGTCAATACTGTTTTGGCGGATGACCCTAAACTCTCGGTCCGCCTGGTCAAGGGCAGAGATCCGCTAAGGCTGGTTCTCGACCCAAAGCTTAAGACGCCGCTTTCCGCGAAACTTGCGGGGGAAGGTACAATAATAGCAGTTTCCGGTAAAGCCGGAGAAAGAAAGAAGATCGCCTTCAGGAATAAAGGCGTGATAATAATCACGGTGAAGCTTAAAGGCGGGATGCTTGATCTGAGGGATCTTTTGCGCAAACTTCCCGCCTACGGCATCTCCTCGGTCCTCGCGGAGGGCGGGAGCGGTGTCATTACAAGCTTGCTGAGAGAAAAGCTTGCCGACAAAGTTGTCTTGTTTATCGCTCCAAAGTTTTGCGGCAGGGGTTTGGGGCTTACGGGAGATCTCGGGATAAGGTTTATGAAAGATTCCCTAAAAATGAGAAACGTGAAATATTCCGTGTCAGGAGAAGATATTCTGGTTGAAGGGGACCTTTTCGGAGGGATTTGAACGGAGGGCATGTGTTTACGGGGATAATTGAAGAAATAGGCCGCGTGGCGGGCGTAAAAAGTTCCGGGGATAATATCCTCATTGAAATAACAGCGCCTCTTATAAGCTCGGATATTGCATTAGGTAAGAGCATTGCAGTAAACGGAGCCTGTCTTACAGCCGTCGCGTTTTGCGCCGGGGAATTTACTGTTGAAGCGACAAAGGCGACTCTCGCGTCGACCAACCTTGGCCTTTTGACGCGCGGCAGCGCGGTAAATCTGGAAAGAGCGATGCGGGCTGACGGCAGGTTTGACGGGCATTTTGTTCAAGGGCATGTAGACGGAACAGGAAGAATCCGGAGCCTGTCAAAGAACTCATCGGCGGCGGCAATAGAGATAGCCGTGGCGGACGAGCTGGTCGCCTATATGGTTCATAAAGGGTCTGTTGCGGTCAATGGTGTCAGCCTCACCATA
>CAIWRR010000171.1 GCA_903915125.1 Candidatus Firestoneibacteriota bacterium
CTCGCGAGGCCTTCTATGGAATACGCGAAATCAAGCTCGCGTTCTTCGTCAAAGGTTTGTTTCTGCTTGTCGTCCGTCATCTGCCCGATGAGCTCTCTGACCGAAGCGGCCGTCAGTTTCGGCGCGCCGTGGTCCAAATACACCCCGTCGATGCGGAGGGTCGGAGGAATGCCCGGCTTTAAAAGGAGGTCCGAAGCGTTCTTCTCTACCATGATTTTCAAGATTTCATTGATTTGCATAGGCTCTCCTGTAGATTATTTTGTGGTTTTCTTGAGCATCTTTACGGTTACGGATCTCAACCGCTGGGTTAATAGGCGCAATAGCAGGTCCATTATCTTGACAGCCGTCTGAGGATTGTCTTTCTGCAGTTTCGCGTAGGCGTCCGCGGAGAGTTCGAGCAGTTCAGTTTCGGCCGCGGCCCTGGCGGTTGCCATCCTGGGACTGCCGTCAATGACTGCCATTTCACCGAAAAACTCGCCTACATTCACTTCTCCGATCACAGTCTCGCCGAGGTAACCCATCTTTAAGATCTTAACGCTTCCCTTTTTCACGATAAACATCGCCTGCCCCGGCTCGCCTTCATTAAAGAGCACTTTCCCGCCGGGAAGCGCCTTCAGGACGCAGTGCCCCGAGAGAGCTTTCAGTTCCGCGGCAGAGAACCTTGAGAAATTCGGGTGCTCTTCAAGAGCCCCGACACATACCGGCAAACTGCCAAGTTTGTCAACTTTATCGGCCATACCGCCTCCAGAAAAACATTAATTAACAAGTCCGTTTGAAGTTCTATTCGTGCTTGCTTCTTTTGAGAAGCATCGTGAGCGCGATCAGCGAAACCGCAATTCCGAGAAGCACTTTGAGGTAGTTGTTATTTATATGATCCTTTAGATTCGCGCCCGCGAATGAACCCGCGCAGGCCCCGGCTGCAAGAAGGCCGGCAAGCTTCAGGTCAATATTTCCCTGCCTGAATTGTTTTATCGTGCCGCTAAGAGAGGTCGGGACTATTACCGCAAGTGAAGTAGCAACCGTCTGGTGCGCGGTAAACCCAAAACCAAAAAGCATCAGCGGATTCATTATTACCCCGCCTCCCAGCCCGAAGAGCCCGGAAAAAACTCCGACAGCTAGCCCTGAAAAAAACATCACCAGCCCGGCAAGCAGGCTTATACTGCCGGAGAAACCGCTCACTGCCTGGGCGCGTGATGGCACAAATATCATTGAGAGCGCTATCAGCAGGACAAAAACTCCCAGCATTTTTCTCAACACGTCCCTCGGAACAGTCTTCGACATGTGCGCTCCGGAATAGGCCCCGGCAATAGACCCCGCGGACAGAAGAAGAAAAGCGGGCCAGACTATTGTTCCTGAAAATATATTGCCTATCGTTCCGGAGACGGCCATAGGGCCTATCACGGCAAGCGAGGTCGCGGCTGCCGCGTGAATATCTTTCTTGAACACGTAGAGCAGGACGGGAATCATTATTACCCCGCCGCCGAGCCCGAACATTCCGCCAAAAACGCCCACCGCCGTGCCAAAGCCGATCACGCCCAGCTTCTTTTTATTCATCGGGTGCCGCTCTTTGGAGGATTCATGCTTCCGCTCCTGAAACCTTCTATATCAAATGTTACATATAGATAACCCAATATTTTCAGCTTCTCCGCAATCTTCAGCCTGTGTTTCAACAAACGCGACAGATCTTCCGGGAAGACCTCAATGCGCGCGATATTCCCGTGATGGCGCACTCTTACCTGCCTGAACCCGAGCGACCGGATAAAATCCTCCGCGTTACCCACCATGCCAAGCGTCTTCTTTTCAATCTTTGTGCCGAAAGGTATTCTGGACGCGAGGCAGGCGAGGGACGGTTTGTTCCAGGTCGGAAGCTTATAGGCTTTAGAAAGCTTGCGGATCTCCGCCTTGGTAATCCCGGCTTCCTTCAGCGGGCTTCTGACTGCGAGCTCCTTTCCGGCAACGCTTCCCGGGCGAAAATCCAGCCTATCGTCGTAATTCGCGCCGTCAAACACCGCGGGGATGCCTTCTTTCTTTGCTATCGCTTTGAGTTTTGAGAAAAGTTCGCGCTTGCAGTAGTAGCATCTCTTAAGCGGATTTTTAACAAACCGCGCGTCGTCTATTTCGAAGGTTTTTATTACTTTAATCCTTGCCCCTATCTTTTTGGCAAGCTTTACCGCGTCTTTTACTTCGCTTTCGGGATAGGTTTCCGAACTTGCCACAACGGCAAGAACCCTTTCTTTCCCGAGAGTTTCAATCGCCTCTTTGAGAAGATAGGTGCTGTCCACTCCCCCGGAAAAAGCCACCAGCGCTGACCCACTGCTATTGAGGATGGCGCGCAAGTTTTTAAGTTTACCTTTTAGCATGATTTCCTTTTGGCGCGGAGAAACAACCGCGAATAAAAGAGCCCCGGTTTCCCGGGGCTCTTACGCTCACTTTTTCTTTGACGCTTTCTTTGACGCTTTCTTTGATGTGCTCTTCGCTGTTGAAGTCTTTGATGCGGGCTTCTTACCTTCCGGTTTTTCTATTTTTTTAAGCGGCTCAATCGTTACGGCTTTGGGTGCAAGATTTATCACCGGGCCCGCGACAGTTTCACCCGGCTTTAGATCCGCCGGAACTTTATTTGCGACCGGCTCAAGAGTTTTCAGATACAGCATGATGCAGCGGAGATCTTCCTCGCTCAGATTCTTGTAGTAATCGGAGAAATAGCCGGGAACATTCCCGGTATCGCCCTTTATCTCGGAGATTATGTCTTCATCCGTAAGAATACCTATGCCTGTATCGGAATCGGGAGTGAGATTTTTGGGGTAATAGACGCCCCACGGACCGGCGTACCCGACATTGCTCCCCGACATGAATTTTCTCATATCAGGTTTGCCGTCGTGCAGGGGCGTGTGCTCTTTCAAAACGCCGCAGGCATTGACCAGATACTTGCCTTTCTCAATCATTTGTTCCTTGGAAAGCCTTTTGGAGCAGCCCGTGAAAACAAGCGCGAGAGCAGCCACCAGCAACAACACAGAAAATCTCTTCATGACAAAGTCCTCCTTGGGAGCAAAGTGCAAATACTAAGCACTAAATTCTAAAAGCAAAACTGCAAGCACTAGGCACTAAATTCTAAATACAAAAAAGGAAAACAACAAAAATCAAACAAAGGCAAGGACAACAGCTTGAATTTCTTTTGCTTCTGCCTTCGCCCTTTTTCATTTTGTTTAGAATTTAGTATTTAGAATTTGTTCTTTGCCCTACCTGTGCTTGCCGACCCCCACCCGCCGGCAGAACCCGCTAATTTTGCACTCCGAGCATTTTGGAGAGACCGGCGCGCACAAATTCTGTCCGTAAGTCACCAGAAGATCATTTATAATTTTCCAGTATTTCCTGGGAAGCTTTGCACGAAGGGCGAACTCCGTTTCTTCCGGATTCTTCGTCTTTACATATCCCCAGCGGTTGGTAATGCGGTGCACATGAGTGTCAACGCAGATGCCGTATTTGTTAAAACCTATAGTCAGCACCAGGTTAGCAGTTTTTCTTCCCACGCCTTCAAGCTTTAACAGTTCTTCAAGCGAATCCGGAACCTTCGAGCCGTGGGCTGAGACCAGCATTTCACAGGTTTTTCTGATGCTCTTCGCCTTGGTATGGTAGAACCCTACCGGATAAATAGCCTTCTCAACAACCCTGTCCGAAAGTTTCAGCATCTCTTCCGGAGTGCCGGCAAGCTTAAAGAGCCTGTCGGATGCTTCCGCCGTAGTAGTGTCTTTTGTTCTTAAGCTAAGCATTGTGGAAATGAGGACTTTAAAAGGATCGCCTGTCTTCTCCATTACAACGCCGACTATAGGAACCTTATACCGCTTTATCTCCAGCTTAAGTATTGCAATTGCTTCATCAAGCGTCACTTTTTTGACAGAGCCCGCAGAGCTTCTATCTGCTCAACGCCGCCAAGGGCCACCAGTATACTGCCGGAGTCTATCCTGGTATTTCCCTTCGGATTGTATACTATTTCCCCGTCTTTGCTCCTTATGGCGACAACCATCGCCCCGGTTTTGTCGTGGAGGCAGGTTTCCGCGAGGGTCTTTCCGGCGAGGCCTTCAGATCCGACCTCTACATCCTCAAACCTTATATTTTTCTTGTCCCTCAGCATAAAATCAAGAAAGGTAGCTGTCGTCGGGCGGAGCATCTCCGAAGTCATCCTCAACCCGCCTATCTTGTTAGTGGAAATAGTTTTGTCCGCTCCGGCGCGGAAGAATTTCTGTTCTGATTCATCTTCAATACGTTTACTTATGATTCTTACGTGTTTGTTCAGTTCCCTCGCGGTCAGTACGACAAAAAGATTGTCCTTATCTTCCGGCAGGGCGCAAAAAATTCCGAAAGCCTTCTCTATGCCTGCCTGCTGAAGAATGGCATCTTCAGATGCATCACCCTGTATGAAAAGAATTTCTCCGGAATAAAGCTTTTTAACGGTTTCAGCGTTTTTGTCTATCAGCACAAATGGCTGCCTTGTATCCTGAAGCTCCTTCAGGATGTGCCGCCCTAGTTCTCCGGCGCCGCAGACAATATAGTGGTCCTTAAGCTTGCTGATGTCTTTATCCATCCTCCCCCTCCGTAAAAGCCTTTGAAGCTCGCCTTCGGCAATCAACGTAGTAATAGTTATGACGCCGTAGGAAACAACGGTCATACCGCCGATTATCAGGAATACAGTAAAGATCCTTCCTGCAGGTCCAAGCGGGTGCGTCTCCCCGTAGCCGACAGTGGCAAGGGTAATGACGGTCATGTAGAGGGCGTCCAAAAAGCTCCAGGCCTGCCCGGTTCCAAGCCCTCCCAGCAGCATGTAACCGGCCACGCCAACGGCAAAAACAAGCCCCAAAATGAGCAACAATCTTGAAACTTTTCTTGTAAGTTTTGCGAGTTCCATCTGCGGTTATTATACCAAATAGGGTATTAAAAAAACAGGGTATAGCCTGACACTGCAGCCTGCTTCTGCATGACGTTTTCAACGAGAAGAAGATCAGGATTCTAGGGTTTTTAGGGCGGCGAGGTAACTCTTCAACTGCTCTATCTTGTCTCTTCCTTTCGCGAGATACATTTCCTGTTTTTTCCCGTCTGCTCTGGTCAGCACAATATTCCTTCCTGCTTCTTCTATGTTTACTATGCCAAGCGGGCGCGCGGCAACCCTTAATTCAACTATCCGGAGCAGCTCCCGTGCTTCTTTTGGCACCGGCCCGAAGCGGTCCAGCAGAGAGGCCTCAATTTTCACCACATCCTCAGGCTTTTCCGCCGCCATCATCTCGCGGTAGAGCCCGATCTTCTGGAAACTGCTCTGAACGTAGTGGTCAGGCAGGTACGCTTCAACCCCGATATCTATCCTCACTTCTTTCTTTTCTTCAGGCAGCTCCCTGCCGCCTTTCAGCTTCAGCCCGTCTATCTCTTCTTTCAAAAGCGAGCAGTAAAGTTCAAACCCGATCCTTGCAATCTGCCCGTGCTGTTCTTTACCGAGAATACTGCCGGCTCCGCGTATCTCCAGGTCTTTCATCGCGATGGAAAATCCCATTGAAAGCTCGTCGCATTCTTCTATCGCGTCCAGCCTTCTTCTCGCGTCTCCTGTTACCGCTTTCCTCGGAGGATACGTAAGGTAAGCATACGCCTGCTGCTTTCCCCGTCCCACACGCCCGCGCAGCTGGTAGAGCTGGGAGAGGCCAAACTCATCGGCCCTTTCTATTATCATCGTGTTTGCCGAAGTAATGTCCAGCCCCGATTCTATTATGGTTGAACAGACCAGGACATCAATATTTCTCCTGTAGAAATCCATCATCACATGCTCAAGCTCGTCGGGTTTCATCTGCCCGTGCGCGTAGCCTATTCTTGCCTCGGGAATCAATCTCCTCAGGCGTTCCGTGCAGGCGTCGATGGTCCTCACGGCGTTGTGGACAAAATAGGCCTGCCCGTCCCGGTCCAGTTCCCTCATTACCGCCGCCCTTACAACTTTGTCGTTGTAGCCGGTTATAAATGTCTGGATGGGAATTCTTCCGGCCGGCGGCGTATTGATATTGCTTATCTCCCTGATGCCGCTCAAGGAAAGGTAGAGCGTTCTCGGAATCGGCGTTGCCGAGAGGCTGATGCAGTAGACATCTTTTTTCATTTGCTTGAGCCGCTCTTTCTGCGCCACGCCGAACCTCTGCTCGTCGTCAATAATCAAAAGCCCCAGGTCCTTGAACTGCACATCCTTCTGGATAAGCCTGTGCGTGCCGATAATAATATCCAGCCCGCCGGCTTTTAGTTTTCTGAGATTTTCATCGCGGACAGCCTTCTGGGTGAACCTGCTCACCATGCCGATGGAGACAGGATAATCAGCCATCCTCTCGGAGAAAGTATTAAAATGCTGTTCAGCCAATATCGTTGTCGGGCAGAGCAGGGCAACCTGCTTGCCTTCGGTCGCCGCTTTAAAGGCAGCCCTGATGGCTACCTCCGTCTTGCCAAAACCTACATCTCCGCAAATCAGCCTGTCAACAGGCCTCCCCGAACGCATGTCTTTCTTTATCTCGCCGACCGTCTTCGCCTGGTCCGGCGTCAGATCGTACAGGAATTCATCCTCAAACTCTTTCTGCCAGGAAGAATCTTCTCCGAACCTGAAAGAATACGAGGTCTCCCTCTCGGCGTAAAACCTGAGCAGTTCCTCAGCTGTCTTTTTAACGTCCTCTTTCGCCCTCTGTTTGGCTTTCTCCCAGCCGGAGGTGCCGAGCCGGGAAAGTTCGGGAACGGCTTCAAAGCCAATGTACTTGTGAACCATTGAAACATCTTCCACGGGGACATAGAGCTTGTTGCTGCCGGCGTAGTCAATGCAGAGAAAATCTCTTTTTATCAGGTTGGCTTCAATGTTCATGAGGGCGATAAATCTGCCGATGCCGTAATTCACATGGACAACAAACTCTCCGGGCTTTAAGTCCCCGGCGGAGGCAAACGCTCCGCCCGCTCCCTTAAACAGATACTTCCTTCTCTTTGACGCCGCGGCGTACCTGGAAAATATAGTATCATCCGTGATAGCCGCCGCGCCTACGGTTTCAAGGACAAAGCTGGACGACAGGCTTCCGAGAGCAGCTTCAAACCCGGCCTCACCCGATATTTCAAGGAAGATCTCGGTGAGTCTTTTCTTCTCGGCGTCGTTATTAAAATACAGGCAGACTTCAAGGCCTCTGGAATTGAGCCTGTCGATCTCCTCTGCAACAGCTTTGATGTCCGCGTTGAAAGCGGGGACATCCCTGACGCGAAATTCCGCGGTTGCTTCTCCTTTGCGAGGATTATTTATAACCGATTTGCGCCCCGCGGGAGGTTTCTTGGCCGGAGCGTTTTCGAAGAAAATTACCGCATCTGCCGGAAGATAGTCCGCCAGGCTTCCGTCGGCGGTGACATTATCGTCCGCGGGAGGTATTGAAACCTTTTCAAGCATCCCCGTGGACGCCTGCGTCAGCAGGTCAAACCTCCGGAGAGACGCAATCTCGTCGCCGTCAAATTCTATTCTTACCGGGCCGGCTTCCGAGAACGGATAGACATCCATAATACCGCCGCGCACGCTAACCTCTCCCTTCTTCTCCACGAAAGGCTCCATCCGGTAGCCGTTCTTTACGAGGCGTTCGGCTGCTCCTGTCATGCTTTCGCGAGCGCCTTTAACCAGAAAAGTAAGCCCGCCGGCAAAACTTTCCGGGCTGGAAACATTCTTTAGCAGGCTGTCGGGAACGGAGATTACCAGCCTGCAGGAATCTTCGGTGAGCCGTTTGAGAGTGCCGATGCGTTCATTGCGGGCTTCGGGAGAAGAAGGCATTTTTACGCCCTCAATCATTTCCGCCGGCGGAAAAATGAGGACCTTATTCTCATCTCTTAAGAAAACCTGAGCGTCGGAATAAGCCTGCCAGGCTCTGTCCATATCCGGGCACAGCAGAAGTACGGGCCGCCCCGCGTTGGCCAGGGCTGAGGCAAAAAGAGAAACAGCAGGCCCTGAAAGCCCGGAAACAGACGCGTCTCCGCCCTCAAGCGCGGATTGCACCGCCTTAAATGCCGCCGAAGCTGTCATCTTATTGATTAGTTTCATGTTCTCCCAAAAAAAAACGATTACACAGATTATATAATCTTTCCTGTTTAATCTGCGTAATCGCTCTTTGTAATCCGCGGAATCATTCTTAGAATTTAACTTTTACCGGTTCCCTGTCGGCTTCTCCAATCTGATAGTATTCCTTCTGTTTAAAATTGAACATACCTGCCAGGATATTGCCAGGAAAGGCCTGCGTTGAATTTGAATAATCCATGATGTTATCGTTATAGAATTGCCTCGCGTAGGCAATCTTGCTCTCCATCCCTTCTATCTGTTCCTGCAGGAGCCTAAACTGCGCATCAGCCTTGAGCTGGGGATAATTCTCGGCGACCGCGAAGAGGGATTTCAGCGCTTTCGTAAGATTGCCGTCAGCCTGGCTTACTTCAGTCACGCCGCTGGCGTTCATTAAACCTGACCTTGCTTTTGCTACCTCTTCAAATACCCCTTTTTCGTGCGCCGCGTAGCCCTTAACGGTTCCCACAAGATTAGGAATCATGTCGGTGCGTTTCTTGAGCTGGACGTCTATCTGAGACCAGGCGTTGTCGCACCTGTTGCGGACAACTACCAGACGGTTGTAGCCAACAATAATTAACAGAACCACGATTGCAAGTAGAGCAAGAAGTGCCAATAACAGCGCCGTTGCGAGCCCCATAACTCCTCCTTTGATAATACAGTAAAGTCACCATTATTATAGTCCAAACAGGCCGCAATGGCAACCGGTCCGAGTTACATTGAGCGAAGAATCCTGATTCTTTCTGCCGCAGGCGGATGAGTGTTGAACATGTCATTTATTGTACCGCGCAGGTCTAGAAAGGGATTGACAATAAACATATGCGCCGTCGCTTTGTTCGCGGTCTTTAAAGCGTGGGTATCACCGGTAATTTTTTCCAGAGCGCTCGCCAGCCCTTCCGGATATCGGGTCAGCAGCGCCCCCGAAGCGTCCGCGAGGAATTCTCTTTTGCGCGAAAGCGCGAAACGCATCAACTGCGCAATAAGCGGGACTAAAAGAGCGAGCAGTATCGCGACAACCAAGAAGAGCGCGCCCGCGGCCCCTCCCTCTCCGTTGCCTTTTCCTCCCATCCTTGACCATCTCACGCGGCGGAGCATCCAGTCGGAGAGCAGGGCTATAACCGCGACCAGCACAACGGAAATGCTCTGTATAAGAATGTCGTAATTTTTTATGTGCGACATCTCGTGCGCCAGCACGCCCTCAACTTCCTGCCTGTTCAATTTTTCCAGCAGGCCTGTCGTAACGCAGACAACAGAGTGCTTCGGGTCCCTGCCCGTCGCGAACGCGTTCGGAGCGGGATCATCCATAATATATATTTTTGGGACGGGAAGCCCCGCGGCGATACTCAGCCCTTCGACAGAATTTACTACATGGGGATATTCTTTAGGGTCCGCCTCCCGGGCGTTATTCATTGAGAGGACTATTTTGTCGCTGAAAAAATAGCTCGTGAATACCGAACCTGAAGCGATTATTATTGCCAGGAAGAACCCCCAGGGACCGAAGTTTGTCGTCCTGCCGAATAGATATCCGAGAAGCAGAACCATAAGTGTGAAGAGAACCATGATAATTACAGTCCTGAATTTATTTGACGCTATCTGTTCGTACATCTCCGTTCCCTCCCGCTATTTCTTCCCTGATTCCGCGATACAGTACAGGTTGACCTGCCCCCTTAAATACATCTTATTCCCGGAAAATACCGGGTTGCTTGAAAAATTCTCGTTGTATGAAGGGGCGCCGTAGGCGCAGTAGAACTGCTCCAGCCTGTTCCTCGCAACCTGTTTAAACGCCCTTCCCGGCTCAATGACCACGCAAGTACCCTGGTTGTCAAAAATGTATATATATTTTCCGCCAAGCGTGGGACTTCCGGAACACCCTGTGCGGACTATGCCGTTGTGAATCATATAGGGCGAGAGATCCAGTAATTTCTGGTAAACGACTTCCGCTTTTGCCGCGTCAATAACGGTAAGAATCCCGTCAACGCTCAAAACATAGGCCAGCCCCTGGTGGAGCAGAGGAGAGGCGCAGTGATCATATGCAAACCAGCACGGGAACTTCTTGATATCAAAAGTACAGGTCTTAATATCCTTCATCTTCATCGGTTCCGAAGCGGAGTCCGGCAGGGTTTGAAACCCAAACTTGATATTGCCGTCCCAGGGAGGAATAATGATACTGCAGATAGTTTTGCCCTCAATTACAGGGGAAACAAAATCCGGGATGTTATAATACGGCGGCTGGAAATCCTGGGCCAGCACCTTGCCGTCTTTTACCCGCGCGACCACTCCGAAGGAGAGTGCCGCAAGCTTCTCGCTACCGAGGGAAACATCGAGTGGCGTGGAATACATATTCAGGCCTTCCTTCCTCCAGGCCTTAACCGTAGCTATTGTCGAACCGGTTTTGCAGTCAAGGATAGCGGCGCCCAGGCATTTGGAAGACTTGACTATGAGTTTACCGTCAATAATTTTTGGTGAAGCGCAGTAACCGTGTTCTGAGTTCCTTACCCCGATTAGTGTGGTCCATTTTCTCTTTCCTTCAAGGTCAAAACACGAAACAACTCCGGAACCAAACACGGCATACACCGACTCGCCATCGCAGGCGGGAGTTTGCGCCGCAGCTCCCGCTTCCGAACCGCTTTGCTTAAAGTATTTGTCCGCGTCCACTTTCTGCATTAGAGCGGCTATTTTCGCTTCCGCGCCAAGAATATTCTTAGCGCCGGAGAACTTGTCGGGAGCGGACATATAGGTTTGAAGGGATTCTTTTATGGAGGCTGTCAGGGCATCCGCTTCGCTGAAAACAGCGGAATTCGATTTTCTCTCCGTGTCCGTTGCGGCATCCGCCAGGGTGTTTGCCGCGGCCCAGAGCGGCTTTCCGTCCTTCTTATTAACGCAGAGCAGGATGTCAGGTTCAGCTTGGACAAATATCTTGTCGCCGACAACCGCGGGCGAGCCGACGCCGGGGCCGTTATCCGGCATGCGGGTAGCCCATAGTATATTTTTTGATTCGCTGTCTACGGGAATTACTCCGAAGAGCGCCGCGTTAAAATGCCACTGCGCCACGCCTTTGCTCCAGTCCGCTTTGGCAACAGGCGTAACTTTGAATAACAGCTTGTTCCAGCCGCCCTGCATATCAAGCTGCCTTCTGGAACCATGCTCTCCGTAAGTCCCGAGTTCCTTGCCGTTAAGCCAGATTTTTGACTTTCCGGTGAACATTGTCTGCAGAAACAGGGGCTTGCCTGAGGAGTA
>CAIWRR010000172.1 GCA_903915125.1 Candidatus Firestoneibacteriota bacterium
CCGGCTTGAAGCCGGCGGCGTTTTTATTTAGTTATTCCGAATTCATACCCGCCAATAATGGCGGGGATGAATTCGGCATGAATTATATCTTTACCAACCGAAACAAAAACTCCGGCCTTCAGGCCGCAGTATTTTATTTCCCTGCCACAAGCAGCTTTTCGCATAAGGCATGGCCCCGGCCCTCGCCAAAGCCTGATAAATATGATAGAATTAACTGATAACTTACACGGAGGCAGCATGAAAACCGATATTTTCAAGAAGATCTTTCAGAGCATGCCGATGAGCGCGTTTGTTGTGGATAAGGACGCCAGGATTTTCGCCTACAACAAGCACGCCGAAAGGAATCTTCTGGGTAAATCAGCTTACAAAATAATTAGAAAAAGGTGCGGCGATGTGCTCCTTTGTGTTAACTCCTTTAATACTAAGCGCGGGTGCGGCGGCAGCGAGGAATGCAAGAGCTGTGTGCTGAGGAATTCCGTGAAAAAAACATTCTCTGCCGGATCGGTTTTTCGCAAGGCAACAGCGCTGGAGCTCAAGCATGGCAGAAAGAAAGTCAATGTAAGCATAGTCCTGTCGGCGGTTAAACTAAACAGGTCAAGGGCTCTGGTTATGATTGAAGATATTACGGAACTGCTCCAGCTGCGCGAGCTGATACCCATTTGCGCGAACTGCAAAAAAATAAGAAATGACAGCGAAGTTTGGGAGCGCATAGAAACCTATATAGGCGAGAGAACCGGGGTAGATTTTACGCATTCCATTTGCCCGGATTGCCAGAAAAAGCTGTATCAGGAAGAGAAGTAGCCCGGAGGTTAAGTGGAAACAGGAATAAGCTACTTCGGCAACAGAATGCCGAAGCACATCGCAAAAGACCTCGTGGATATAAAAAAGCATAACTGCACTTATGTACTGCACACCTGCTCGGAGATTGACCAGGCCTATTACCCGGGCACGATGAAAGAAATAGTGAAAATATCGCACGACAGCGGCTTGAAAGTTCAGATGAATTCCTGGGCGGTTGGCGGGGTTTTTGGCGGCGAGGCCTATTCTCTTTTTGTAATGCAAAACAGCGATGAAGTCCAGGAGCTTTCAAACGGCAAGAAACTTCCAGCGGCCTGTCTAAACAGTAAAAAATTCAGGGTTTTTCTTAAGCAGTTTATAGGAAATTGCGTAAGTTACGGTATTGACACGTTTTTCTGGGATGAACCGCACTTTTACCTCCCCTGGCATTTTGGCGATGCCCCCGGTGATTACGGCTGTTTCTGTCCGAACTGTAAGAAGCTGTACAGAGAACAGTACGGAAAGGCGATGCCAAAAAAACAAGACAGAACGGTAGATGAGTTCCGCGAAAAATGTGTCGCTTCGCTGCTAAATGAGATAAACCCTGTGTTGAAGCGCGGGCGAGTTGAAGGCGCGATCTGTGTTCTGCCTAAACTGATTGAAGGGGAAAATTCCGGAACCGGAGATTGGGACCGGGTGGCGTCATTGAAAGGGATAGATTTATTTACAACGGATCCTTACTGGACGATGCATTTGAAGCGGCCTGGCTTCAATGTGGAGGAATTCGTAAGAAGAAATACTGTTAACGCTCTGGCGGCCGCCAAGAAATACCGTAAATAGGCGGGTGTCTGGGTCCAGTGTTACTCCATAAAAAAGGGTGAGGAATACAATTTGGAAACTGCGGTAAGAACGGCTTTTGACTGCGGCGCGAGGGATATTGCTGCCTGGGGTTACGGCGGGGCTTCGTATATGAGCCAGCTTGCTTGCGGAAGGCCGGAGTATTGCTGGGATTTGTTGGGGGAGCTTTATAAGGAATGTAGAAGTAAGAGCAAAAGTTTGTAAGGTTGATAAGGTTTATAAGGTAAAGGCAAAGGTTCGTAACGTTCTTAACGTTTGTAACGTTTATAACGTAAACATAAGCGATAAAAGTTTGTAAAGTTCGTAAGGTTTGTAAGGTAAAAGACTAAAAAGGTTTGTAACGTTAATAACGTTCTTAACGTAAACATAAAAGATAAAAGTTTGTAAGGTTTATAAAGTCTATAACGTTTGTAATGTAAGGCAGGAAAAGTTAATAAAGCAAAACGACAGAGGAAGAGTGTATGAGAAAAATTGTGGTGGGGATAATGGTTCTGTTTGTGCTTTGCGCCGGAGCGGGGGCGAGGATGGCGGAGGTGTGGACAAAGACCTTCACGCTTGAAGCGGAAGATTCAGAGGTGGCCGGCGATATAGGCGTGGAATGGAGAGGCAATGGTTTTTATGTAACCGGCCTAAAGTGCGTGCCGGATGGGACCAATATACGCGGTACAGTGGCTGTCAGAAAACTTGACGCTGACGGAAAAATAGTGTGGAAACAGATTTGCGATATCGGGCTTGGTGGAGTTGACAGTAAAAACACGCTCGCCGTAGATGCTTCAAATAATGTCTATATAGGCGGTTTTAAGTATGTTGAAGGAAAG
>CAIWRR010000173.1 GCA_903915125.1 Candidatus Firestoneibacteriota bacterium
GTGCTTGCCGGACCTGGCGGTGAGCACTATCTCGTGCCCGATAATGCCGATGCTTTTCGGCGTCATAATCCCAAAGGTTGAATCATTCTTGAGTATCGCGTCCTGGTGAATACCGGAAGCATGGGCAAAAGCGTTCTGCCCGACAATGGCTTTGTTCACCTGAACGGGAATACCGGTAAAACGCGTCACCATCTTGGAGGTCTTGAATATCTCCTCGGTCTTGATGTTCGTGTCTATTTTGTAGATATCCTTTCTGACCTTGAGGGTCATCACGATTTCTTCAAGTGAAGCATTGCCCGCGCGTTCCCCGAGCCCGTTTATGGTACACTCTATCTGCCTTGCGCCGGCCTGAATTGCTGCAAGCGAGTTCGCGGTCGCTAGCCCCAGGTCATTGTGGCAGTGCACTGCAATTATAGCCTTGTTCACGTTCGGCACAGTATTCATAAGCTTTTTTATGAGGTTTCCGTACTCGCCCGGCTCAGAATAGCCCACGGAATCCGGAATATTGATAGTGGAAGCTCCTGCGCGGATAGTCTCTTCAACTATCTTGCAAAGATAATCAAAGTCCGTCCTCGTCGCGTCCATTGCCGAATATTCCACATCGGGGCAAAGGTTTCTCGCGAGCTTTACCGCCTCAATGGAGCGCCTGAGCACCTCTTCACGGGTCGTGTTGGTGATGAACTTCACATGAATATCCGAGGTCCCGATGAAGGTATGTATCCTCGGATGCTTCGCAGGCTTGACTCCTTCCGCGCAGGCCTCGATATCCTTTTTTACGGCCCGGGCAAGACCCGCTATCACAGGTTTCTTAAGCGCCTTCGATATTTCTTTCACCGACTCAAGATCTCCAGGCGAAGATATGGGAAACCCTGCTTCTATGACATCAACATTCAGCCGTTCCAGTTGTTTCGCTATTTCAAGTTTTTCCACCCTTGTAAGAGAAGCTCCCGGGACCTGTTCCCCGTCGCGGAGCGTCGTGTCAAATATGAGGATTTTGTCAGCCATTTTGTTTTCTCCTTTTTAACTTCTGCCTTCTCGCCTTAAGCAGTTCATAACCCGCCTTGATTAGGTTCCACAAGACATAGCCGGTGCACAAGAGGAAAGCGGATACTTCAAATTTTACAAACAGTACAAAGAGAGCGCACATCGAGGCTGCCAGCACCGCGAACCTGATTCTCTCTCTCACCAGAAAATATTTGAATGAACTGAATTTGACGTTGCTTATCATAAGCACCGCCAGGAGTATCATAAGAGCCGGTATCACATAATGTTGAAAAGTGGTAATGTTCTCCGAATACCAGTCAAGCGCCTTGTCATAAAAGAGCCTCGGCCCGTTCGCGTAGTAAACATCAAACCACTGCGAAAATATAACGTAAGAGACCAGCACGGAAGCCGCGGCCGGTATGGGAAGCCCCTTGAATATCCTGGGATCGCCCGCTCCGGAATTTGTGAGCACGTTGAATCTTGCCAGCCTGAAAGCGCCCGCGAAAATAAATATCGAGGCGAGAGCAATTCCGATGGGGCCCTGGTAGCGCAGCACTACAACATACATCAGTATCGCCGGGGCAACACCGAAAGAAACCACATCAGACAGCGAATCATATTCTATACCGAACTTTCCCGCGGTATTGGTAAGGCGCGCCGCCATGCCGTCAAGCACATCAAAGACCATCGCGAGCAGTATAAGATAGCAGGAGGTCACATAGGGA
>CAIWRR010000174.1 GCA_903915125.1 Candidatus Firestoneibacteriota bacterium
CGTGTCCGAACTCAATATACTTTATGTTGAAGACAACAGTTTCGGCATGGCGCGGACCGAGATGATGTGCGCGCGCTGCGGGGCGCACCTCGGGCATGTCTTTGACGACGGCCCGAAGCCTACGGGAAAGCGTTACTGCACTAATTCAGCTTCGCTTAAATTTGTCAAGAACCGGTAGCTTTCCAAAACGGAGGAATTATGAATAAGCTTGTATTGTTTTTTGCAGCGGCAATTTTGCTGCCGCTCGGCCTCGCGTCGCAAACGATAGAAGAACTTAAGGTGATGAAGGCCAACGCCGACATACGCCAGCTGATGAATATGACGGGAGCGGGAAAGCTGGGGCCGCAGATGAAAGACCAGGTGGCGCAGATGGTTATGCGGGCCGCCTTTGAGGCCGCGGGAAGCCAGGAACTTGACGAGGCTTCCAGGAAAGTCGTGGACGCTTACACCGGCAAAATAATCGGGAAATACCTCAGCGATGACAACATTAACGCCCTGCTTGACGAGGCCGTGCCTGTTTACAAAAAGTACCTTACGGCGAAGGAAGTGAACGAGATTCTGGAGTTCTATATTTCCCCAACCGGCCGCAAAATGCTTGAAACCATGCCGTCAATAATGAAAGAATATATGAGCATAGTTATGGAAAAGCAGAAGGGCTGGGGAAAATCCATAAAGGAAGACACCGCGGAAATGCAGAAAGAACTGAAAGCCATCGCGGATAAAAAGACATCAAAAGAAGCAAAGTAAAATCACATAGCCCGGGGGCCCGATGAAAAATTTTGCTATTTTCCTGGCGGTGTTCTTTGGTGTTTCACCGGCGGTTATTGCGGGATCGGAAGCGCTTTCTGAATCAGGGGTATGCACGGCGGAAGTTTCAGGACAGAATAAATGCAGGGCAAAAGTAATAAAGTATGAAGATGAAGCTTCGCAAACTCCGGAGAAAAAAGCTGTTGTGACTCTGAGGGGCATCGCGTCAGCCCTTGAGTTGTATTATTGCCGTTATAAATCATATCCTTTGGACCTTCAAACGCTTGTGAAAAAGGGGTATATGGCTGAAAGCATGCTCACGGACCCCTGGAAGCAGGCTTTCCGGTATAAACCTTTGGCGGACGCGAGCGGGGATCCTGTTTCAAATTACCTTCTGGGAAGCAACGGCCCGGACGGCAAGCCTGACACCGCGGATGATATTGCTCCCGCAATCAACCCGGCAAGGCATTCATTTCCCGGCTCAAATACAAATTAGCCGCGAGGCTATTAACTCAAAATAAGTTATGCGGAGGAACAATGAAAAAGGCAGCGGTGTTTCTTTCGGCGTTTTTGATGCTCCCGCTCCTCGCGGCAGCGGCTGACGACCAGGGACAGGCCGGGCGCGAGGCGAAAGTCAGAAAAATGATAGAACTCAGCGGCGGCACAAGAATGATAGCGCAGATGAAGGACTCCATCAAAAAGATGACCGAGGCAACCGCCAAGAACACGTTTTCCGGCGAGAATATGGATGAAGAAACTCAAAAGATAGCCCAAAAATATACGGAGAAAATGATTGATAATATCTTAAGCGACAGTAAGATTAACGGGATAATCGATATGATGGTTCCAATCTACGCGAAATACCTGGGAGATAAGGAAATAGATGATATTGTTGCTTTTTACGAATCGCCGTCCGGCAAGAAAATGACGGCCGCAACACCGAAGATAATGGGCGAGTATATGGGGAAGATGGGCGAGCTGCAGAAGAGCTGGATGGATTCCATCAAGCAGGATTCGGAAGATATGAAGGCCGAGCTGAAAGCGCTTTCAGATAAGAGAAGCGCGGATAAATACAAGAAAAAAGACGAAGAGGACAATAATAAGTAGGAAGTTGGAATAAGCTCGAAATTCGAAATCTGAAATTCGAAAAATATTCAGTAAACATCATTAACGCAAAGAGCAAAAAACTTCAAACCGGGTTAAATGGTTTGCTTGTTTTTGCTCTTTGTTTTGTATTTGCTTTTACCTTATAAACGTCACGAGTTCAATAAGGAAGTGCAACACTTAGGAGGTTATGTTAACCTAAGTGTCTATGAAAAAGCAATATAAGCACTTCAGTATCGAAGATCGAGATTTGCTATGTGCGTATCACA
>CAIWRR010000175.1 GCA_903915125.1 Candidatus Firestoneibacteriota bacterium
AGAACGTCCTTTTGGTATGTACATACCTCAAGGACGTTCTTTCGTTAAAGGCGATTACTAATTACTGATTGCTAATTGCTGATTAACGAAAAAAGCAAATTCTAATTCCAGGGCACTGTGTCTGCGTTTGGTTGGTATAACGGTTTTGGGTGGAATATATTCTCAAATTAGCAATCAGCAATTAGTAATTATCAATAATCCTGGAGATTTTATGTCCTTGCGCTTTTATATACATACCATGGGTTGCCAGATGAACGAGTACGACTCCGAGCTCATCTCCGGCTTGTTGAGAGCAGAGGGGTTTGAACCCGCGCTTTCGGCCGGTGAAGCCGATATCGTGCTGGCGAACACCTGCGCGGTGAGGGAGCTTGCAGCCGAGAAGGCCTACAGCTACCTCGGAAGCATCCTGAAAAAAGACAAAAAAAGCGAGCAGATTGTGGTTATGTGCGGCTGTGTCGCGGAGCAGGACGGGGCCGGGGCTCTGAAAAGAATGAACGGTATAGATCTTGTGATCGGCCCTTCAAAAATAAGAAACATTGGCGGCATACTGAAAGATTTCCTCAAAAACGGCAGGCGGAAGGATTACACGGGCGACGCGAAAGTTGAATGGAATAAAGATTCAGCGATTGCCCGCTCTTCCGGGGAAAAGGCCTGGGTAACAATAAGCAAAGGCTGCAATTCTTTCTGTTCCTACTGCGTGGTGCCGCTGGCCCGCGGCCGGGAAGAAAGCAGGCCGCGGGAAGATATAATAGAGACTGCCGTTAAATTGATAAATAGCGGCTGCAGAGAGATAAACCTGATAGCCCAGAATGTAAATACCTATGGAAAAGATGTAAAGGGCGGCGGGAATTTTGCGGAATTGCTGGGAAAGGTCGCCTCGCTCGCGGGGAAGTTCCGGGTAGGTTTTAAGACAGCGCACCCCAGGGACTTTTCTGAAGAACTTCTTCAAACGGTTGAGAGTTCAAAAAAAACAATGCGGAATTTCCACTTGCCGCTTCAATCCGGCTCTGACCGTGTGCTAAAACTTATGAACCGCGGGTATGACACGGAACGCTATCTTGAGGTCGCGGGTAAAGTGAGGGGGTTGTCCGGTTCCTCGCTCACCACAGATATTATTGTCGGCTTTCCGGGCGAGACCGAAGAAGATTTTGAAGGGACTCTGGAAATGTTCGCGCGGGCCGCTTTTGACTCGGCCTATATGTTTAAGTACTCGCCGCGCAAGGGCACGGCGGCGTCAAAACTGGGAGACACCGTGCCAAAGGGCGTTAAGGAAGAACGGCTGGCGCGTCTTATGGCGCTCCAGAGGAAGACAGGCCTTGCGAATAACAAACCGCTTGTCGGTTCCGAGCAGGAAGTATTGATAGACAGCGAGACATTTTCCGCCGGAAAGGTTTGCGGAAAGACTCTCTCGGAAAAGCAGGTGTTTTTTCCGGCTGAAAAGAGCCTGAAAGGTTTTGTCAGGGTAAAGATTACTTCCGCGGGGCCGTTCAGCCTGAAAGGAGAACCGGTAAAATGACGCTAAAAGAAATGAAATGTTTCTACGAAAAAGAAAAGAAGGTAATAAAGGGACGGCTCAAGGAATTTGAGCTGGTTTACGCGGAAAATGACCGCCGTATCCTGGAAGAACTCTGTTTTTGCATCTTCACAGCCAATGCTTCAGCGAAAATGGGGTTTACCTGCATAGACCTGATCCGGCCGGTGCTGCTTACCGCAAGCCCCGAAGAACTCAGCCGCAGGATAAAGGGCAGGTACCGTTTCTGGCGCGTCCGCCCGAAATACCTGGTCCACACGAGGGAATATTTAAGGAGCGGCTACGGGCTAAAAATGCACAATTTAATAGAATCCTTCGGTTCGGACCGCGATGCGCTGCGGGATTTCTTCGCCAAAGGGAAGGATATAAAGGGGATAGGTTACAAGGAAGCGAGCCATTTTCTGCGGAATATCGGATTTAAAGGGTACGCTATTTTGGATAAACATATTTTAAACTGCCTGTTCGAATATGGTATAATTAAAAAAGTTGAACCCATGAATACCAAACAGAAATACGCGGAAACTGAAGAGAAAATGAAGAAGTTCGCGAAGAAGATAGGCATTGATTTTGACGAACTTGATCTGCTCTTCTGGAGCAGTAAGACCGGAGAGGTCCTTAAATAATGAGAATAATAGGCTTGATACCCGCCCGTCTGGCTTCGACGAGGTTCCCTGAAAAAATACTCGCCGGAATAAACGGGAAGCCGATGATTTGGTGGGTCTGGAAAGCGGCTAAAAAAGCCGAGACCTTGACAGAAGTCTTTGTCGCGACTGACCATCCAAAAATATATTCCGCGGTCAGGGATTTCGGCGGCAACGCCGTTATGACTTCCGCGAAACATAAAAGCGGAACCGACAGGATTGCCGAGGCGGTCAAGGGGCTTAAGGCCGATATAGTCGTTAATATACAGGGCGATGAGCCGCTGATTCGTCCAGATATGATTGACAAGGCGGTCGCTCCTTTTTATGCCTCGCCCGGGCTTCGCATGAGCACTCTGGTCTGCAAGGTGCATGACAGGAAGCTCGCGGAAGACACCAATATCGTTAAAGTAACCGTGGATGTCAACGGCTACGCAATGTATTTTTCAAGATCAAACATACCCTCGCTCGCGAGAGCGGAAGGGTTTGATTATTTTTATAAGCATATCGGCGTTTACGTGTACAAGAAGGATTTTCTGCTCAAATATGTTAAAATGAAACAGAGCCGCCTGGAAAAAATTGAAAAACTTGAACAGCTCAGGGTCATCGAGAACGGTTACAAGATTAAGGCGGTTGAAACCAGGTTTGACACCGTTCCGGTGGACACGAAGGAAGACCTTGCGAAGGTGGTAAAGCTGCTCGCTTGACGCGCAGTAAGAACTGAGGACTGTTGGAAGGTTAGAGGTTTAGACGGTTGGAGGGTTAGAGGGTTAGAAGGTTGGAGGGTTAGAGGTTTAGAAGGTTGGAAGTTTCGAATTTCGAATTTAGTGTCCGCCTATTTGCTTGCAAATAGGCGAGATCTCGCCTGAAGGAACTTCAGGCGGACTTCGAATTTGCTCTTAACGGAGGCTTTGATGTCCAAATACATATTTGTAAC
>CAIWRR010000176.1 GCA_903915125.1 Candidatus Firestoneibacteriota bacterium
ATCTCAACAAAGTGACGCAGAAAGAAATAAACAAGGTCGAAAAACTGATGAACGGTCGCCCGAGAAGAACACTTGGTTTCGAGACACCAGAGGACGAATTAAGGAAAAGTGTTGCGTTAGATGTTTGAGACTACCTAACGTAAAAAAATAAATAGTTTATTTGGTTCATCAGGCGAGAACAAACCAAACCAAGATGCGGGGCTGAAGCTGAAAGCGGGAAAGGCGGAGAGAGTATGATAAATATCAGGCAGGAGACTACTGAGGATACAAAGAGTGTATATGAAGTAAACCTGCACGCGTTTGGGAGGAAGGCCGAGGCGGAACTCGTCGAAAGGCTCCGCGGCACAGCGGGATTTATACCGGAACTTTCCCTGGTGGCCGAAGAAGACGGCAAAATCAGGGGCCACTTGCTGCTGACCGGAGTGCATATAAAGACTAAAGACGAGGAAGTGCCGGTCCTGGCGCTGGCAAGCCTCGCGGTCCTGCCCAAAGCGCAAAAGCAGGGAATAGGAACCCTTTTAATCGGCAAAGGCAAAGAACTTGCCAAAATTAACGGCTACAATATCATTGTCGCGTCAGGCCATCCCGAATACTACAGCAAGTTTGGCTTTATTTTCGCGGAAGAAAAGGGGCTTTTTTCAAAATTGAACTCGGGAAGCGAGTTTATGGCCGCCGAGCTTTCTCCCGACGCCCTGGATTGCGTGAAAGGAGAAGCAATCTATCCGGAGGTTTTTTTCGCCGTTTAGCGGATAGCTTGAATACGGCTTGAATCCCCGGGCGCCGGGGGCCGCGTTCAAGGCAATGCAAAGGGGAGCGTTTATGCACCAATGGCTGTATTCAATAGGCAGCGTCGCCGTCGTAAGCTCGGTCTCCATTGTGGGAATATTCACTCTTTCTCTCAATCAGGAAGTTCTCAGAAAGATACTGATATATCTGGTAAGCTTCGCGATAGGCGGGCTTTTTGGAGATACCTTCTTTGAACTGCTTCCGGAAGCCTATAAACTCATACCGAACCCGCTGCACATTGCCTGGCTGGTCTTTGCCGGAATAGCTGCATTCTTTGTTTTGGAAAAATTCATAAACTGGTCCGTAACCCACGGCCCGCGGAACAGCAGCGTGAAACCCTATGTCCCGATAATCTTCGCGGGCGACCTTTTCCATAACTTCATAGACGGCATCATCCTTGGCGCGTCTTTCACCGTAAACGCCGGGGTGGGGTTCGCGACCGCTCTCGCGGTGATTATGCACGAGACGCCGCACGAGATAGGCGATTTTTCGGCTTTTGTCCACGGCGGCCTTTCCCCGAGAAGGGCACTCTTTTACAATTTTTCCACAGCCCTGCTTTCTGTGCTCGGAGCGGTTATCTCGCTGGTGATAGGCAATGTGAATGAAGGCTTCAGGACGGCGCTTCTGCCAATAACCGCCGGCGGATTTATTTATCTTGCCGGCTCAGACCTGATACCTGAACTTAAGACCGAGCACAATGTGTGGAAATCGCTCGGGCAGTTCCTCTGTATCGTCGCGGGATTCGGGCTGATAGCTCTTCTGTCCTACTTTCACGTGGGAGAATAATGCAGCCAAAAATTGGAAAGAATATGCGGGAAAAACTGTTACGAGCCCAGAAAAACGAGGCTACGGAAGCCGTGGTTTACGCCCGCCTTGCGGTTTTAATGAAAAATACGGCGGCGGCGAAAATATTTTCCCGCATCTCAGGGGACGAAAAGCGGCATTATGACTTTTACCGCAAGCTGACTGAAACGGAAGTTTCACCTGACAGGGGTAAGATTTTCCGTTTTTTCTGGATCGCGAGGATCTTCGGCCTTACTTTCGGCATACGCCTTATGGAGAAGGACGAGGGGAACGCCCAAAAGAATTACGCGAAGCTGCAGCAGGAACTCGGCTCTCTCTCAAAGATAATACGGGATGAAGAAAAGCACGAACACGCGCTCATAGATCTTATCAACGAGGAAAAGCTGCAATATATAGGGTCGGTCGTGCTGGGTTTAAGCGACGCCCTTGTGGAACTCACGGGGATGCTTGCCGGGCTCACGCTTGCGATGCAAAATTCCAAATTGATAGCGCTGGCCGGGCTGATAACGGGCGTGGCAGCCGCGCTTTCCATGGCCGCCTCGCAGTATCTCGCGGTAAAGCATGAAAACTCCGGGGACGCGTACAAATCCGCGGTTTATACCGGGGTAACCTACATCTTCACGGTTATATTTCTCGTGGCGCCTTACCTGCTCTTTAAGGATTACTTTCTCGCGCTTGCGGCCACCATGGCGCTGGCGCTCGCGGAAATAGTCATCTTCAACTTCTATATCTCCGTGGCAAAGAATCTGTCCTTCAAGAAAAGATTCTGGGAGATGACGCTCATCTGTTTCTCCGTGGCGGCGGTTTCTTTCGTGATTGGCTATCTGGTAAAAGTCCTGCTGAACGTAACCGTCTAAGCCGCCTCTTTCCTTTGCTTTTCCGCGGGGATAATGTTATTATTATGGCTAATCATACTAATCATACCGCTACCCGGAGGAATATGAAAGCACCTGAAATGAAGGGGCCGCTCGGCGGCGAGATACACGGCACAACCATTCTTGGCGCGCGAGGCCAGGTTGTGGTGCCGCAGGAAGTCAGGAACAAACTGAAACTGAAGCAGAATGACAAGATGCTGGTGCTCTCGTATAACGGGATGGTTATACTGGCAAGCACAACCCAGTTTAACAGTTATATTACCGGTTATGTGAAGAGGATAAAATTGATAAAGAATAAAATAGCGAAGGTGAAAAAGGCTTCGCGCGGAAAGGGGGTATAATGGCGGATCAAATCAGGGAAGCAGAAGCAAAAACGGAAGGGCCTAATTCAAAGACAAGGATGATAATCATTGTCCTGGGTCTCATTGCGGTCGCGGCGGTGCTTTACGTGCTCTGGTATCTGAAGTCGGGAAGAGAGGTTTACACCGATGACGCGTTTGTGGACGCCGACAAAGCGACCATTAGCTCAAAGTATCCCGGCAGGATAGCGTCGCTCGCGGCGCAGGAAGGCGTCAATGTGGCAAGCGGCCAGGTGATAGCAATCCTGGACACTTCAGACCTGCTTGCGCAGAAGGAACAGGCGAAAGCCGCGGTTTCTTTCGCGCAGGAGAGCGGCAAGCTCGCGAAGGTTAATCTTGCGAAAGCGGAGGAGGATTTTCAGAGGGTCGAAGCCCAGTACAAAAACAAGATAGTGGCTAAAGAACAGTATGACCACGCGAAGAAAGCGTTTCAATCCGCAAAGGTGCAGGATTCCATAGCTCTCGCGCAGATACAGACCTCTCAGGCCCAGCTTGGCGTGATTGAAACACAGCTCGGGAACGCGGAAATTAAAGCTCCGATGGACGGAGTGGTGGCAAAAAGGTGGGTGCTGCCCGGGGATGTCGTTACGCCGGGCCAGGCAATCTATACGGTCTACGACATAAAAAACATTTGGATTACCGCCAATCTTGAAGAGACAAAGTTCTCTCAGCTTGCCCTGGGGCAGGTATCCGAGATCACGGTTGACGCTTATGGCGGCATGAAACTGCGCGGCAAAGTGAGCCAGCTCGGGTCCAACACGGCCTCGCAGTTCTCGCTGATTCCGTCAAGCAACGCCTCGGGGAACTTTACGAAAGTAACCCAGAGAATACCCATAAAGATAGCTCCTGACAGGGATATTCTCGATAAAAATCCCGGGAAACTGCTTCCCGGAATGTCGGTGGAAGTGCTGGTAAAGACCAGGTAGAATGGCTTCCCCACACCACGAGATAAAACGGAGCATAATTGCCAGGGTGCCGTCAATTCACCATGAGCACTCCAGTTATAAATGGTGGGTGCTGCTTAACGTTATGATAGGCACCTTCATTGCCGTGCTTGATTCCACCATAGTCAATGTCGGGCTCTCAAAGATTATGGCGTCGCTGGGCGCGACCATTGATTCCATAGAATGGATAATGACAGGGTATAACCTGGCGCTTGGCGTGATGCTCCCGGCTTCCGGCTGGATAGCGGATCATCTCGGCTACAAGAAAACCTATTTTACGGCTCTTGCCGTATTTACGCTCGGCTCTTTCCTCTGCGGGCTCTCCTGGAATGAAAGTTCCCTCATAGCATTCAGGCTGCTGCAGGGATTGGGAGCCGGCATGCTGATGCCTGTCGGCCTTGCCACTATTATGAGGGAGTTCCCGAAGGAGCAGCGCGGCATGGCTATGGGTTTCTGGGGTATAGCCGCCGCGGCCTCGGTATCGTTCGGCCCGCTCATCGGCGGCTACCTGGTGGACAACATCAGCTGGCAGGCCATCTTCTTCGTTAACGTCCCGATAGGCATCTTTGGCCTGCTTGTCACTCTTATCATCCAGCGGGAATATATGACCGAGAATACCAGGGATTTTGATTTCCTGGGATTCCTTGCCATAACGGCTTTTCTCACCTCAATGCTGCTCGGTCTCTCGGAGGGCAACGCCGCCTGGAACACGGGGGGGTGGACCTCGCCGTTCATAGTGGGTTGTTTCACCATAGCGCTGGTCAGCCTGATAATCTTCCTGATTGTTGAAACCCGCCAGGAGCATCCTTTCATTGAGATTAAACTTTTCAAGAGTTTCAATTTTACCGCCAGCAACGCGATAATCTTTATCTTCGGCATCGGCATGTTCGGAAGCACTTTTTTAATGCCGCTTTACTGGCAGAACGCCCTGGGCTACACGGCTATAATGGCCGGCAGCATGTTCCTGCCCGTAGGGATACTGCAGGCGTTTGCCTCGCCGATATCAGGCATATTGGCCGACAGGATTAATCCTAAACTTCCCGCGGCAATCGGAATAATACTCCTGGCAATAAGCCTTTATTTTAACTCAAGGCTGACGCTGCAGACGGAGAAGCCGTTCATGTACGCCCTGCTTGCCGTCCGCGGGCTGGCGATGGGCCTGATATTCACGCCGCTTACCACCGTGTCTCTTATTGAAATACCGAAGGACAAGATGGCGCAGGCTTCCGGCCTGATAAATGTCATCAGGCAGATAGGAGGGAGCTTCGGTATAGCCATCTTCGGTTCCATACTTACAAGGCGCACAATATTTCACGCTTCGATATATGGACAGAGCCTGAATTCATCCAGCCCCGTATTCAAGAACGCTGTTTCGGCCGCTTCGGGTCATTTTGTGCGGGATTTCAACAGTACTCCGGGAGTGGCCGCTTCACAGGCGGGCGCCCTTATAATGAGCGAGATACAGAAACAGGCATTTGTCCAGGCAATCTGCGACGATTTTATTATTGCGGCAATCGTGACGCTCTTTATTCTGGTTCCGGTCTTTATTTTGAGAACAAACGGCAACAAGCAGGACGCGGCGGAAAAACCTGCCGCCCTTGAATAGGACAGAAACTCGGGAGACACCTATGAAAAAGCATCTACTAGCAGCGCTTGCATTGCTTGCGGCCGGAATTCCGGCCCTGGCAGGGGAGCCTCTGACGGCTGCAAAAGCCGTGGAACTTGCCCTAAGGAATTATCCGACGATAAAGCAGTCAGCTTCAGAAAGGGATGCGGCTGCCGCGCGGGTGGGGCAGAAAACGGCTTCCTGCTGGCCTTCCCTGGAGCTTGAAGGCGTTTACGCGAGAGTCGAACCGGACCCCGCCCTTACATTTCCCGGGCTCGGCTCAATGCAGCTCTTTCCTGAGGACAACTATGATTTTCATGCCGGACTGAAGTACACGCTTCTGGACCTGGGAAAGGCCGGCTCTCAGATAGACCTTTCAAACGAAATGCTGGCTCAGGCTGAGAACGCGGTTGAGCTCTCCAGGACCCTGCTCTCCTATCAGACGATTCAGCTCTTTTACGGCGTCCTTTTTCTCACTCAGCAGGCCGATGTCCAGAGGAAAGAAATAGATTCTCTCACCGAATATATGGAGCAGACCAGGAAGAAGGTCGGATTCGGCAGCGCCACGGATTTTGACGCGCTCACCATTCAGGTGAAGCTTGAAGAAGCTAAGAACGCCAAAGCCGACCTGGATAATTCCCTGAAGAAGGCCTTCCTGCAGCTCAAGAAGAACATCGGCGCTGATTCCGACCCTGTGCTCGAAGGCAGGTTCTTTCAGGATAAAGTAAACGCGGACGAAAACGCGCTGATAACGAGGGCGCTTGCTTCAAGGCCGGAATGTGTAATGGCGAAGAGGGGGGAAGCAATAGCGAGGGCGCAGCTTTCGGTCGCCGATAATTCCGATAATCCGGCGCTATTCGTCGGCGGTTCCCTCGGCTTCAGAAACGGTTACCTGCCCGACCTCTCCGTGCTGCAGAATAACTGGGTGCTGAACGCCGGGGTAAAGATACCGCTCTTTGACGGCGGCAGGACTGCCGGTCTCGAAGCTGAAGCAAAAGCGTCGCTTGCCTCCGCGCAGTTCAAAAGCCGGGATGTGGAAGAAAGTGTGAAGACCGAGGTCCGCCAGTCAATCTCCGATCTGAATACCGGTTATGAAAAACTAAGAGCCGCCGGCCTGCATGTGAAATTGGCCGAAGAAGCCATGTCCCAGGCCAAGGTCAGGTTTGATAACGGCGTGATAACCAATCTCGACCTGATAAATTCCGAGACCTCTCTTGCCAGGGCAAGGCTCTTCTTTTCTCAGGCGCAGTACTCCTATGTAATGAGCGTCTTTTCCCTTAAGAGGGCGTCAGGCGTGAAAATCTGGCAGGAGCTTAAATAGGCGTTATCCGTTTGGATTTGGGAGCCGGGCCTGATACCGTCTTTCTTTTTCTTAACCTTTATTCCGGCGGGGAAATCTGCTAAAATAAGGCGTAGTTTAGATATTTACCGGAGGAAAAAGATGCTCAAACAGGAAGAAATACTGGAGATATTTAAGAAATCGGGCGCGCTTATGGAAGGGCATTTCAAACTCACCTCCGGCCTTCACAGCCGGCACTATGTTGAGAAATTTCAGGTCCTGCAATGGCCGAAATACACCGAATCACTCTGCAAAGAAATAGCCAAGAGATTCAATAATGACAACATCCAGGTCGTCGTCGGCCCAGTGACCGGAGGGATTCTGCTTGCCCATGAAGTGGCCAAAGAACTGGGGACGCGCGCTATTTTTACGGAGCGCGAAGAAGGAAAAATGACCCTCAGGCGCGGTTTTTTCATTAATCCGGGGGAGAAAGTCCGTATAGTCGAAGACATCATCACAACCGGCGGCTCAGTCATGGAAGTCATAGAAGTGGTTAAAGCCCACAAGGGAACTCTTGCGGGCGTAGGTTTGCTCGTTGACCGGAGCAACGGCAAAGCTGAATTCGGCGTTAGAAAAGAAGCGCTCGCGGTTCTTGATATCAAGACTTACGATCCTTCAAAATGCCCGATGTGCGAGAAGGGTGTTCCGTTGACGAAAAGAGGCAGCAGGAAATAGAAGGTTAGAGGGTTGGAAGGTTAGAGGGTTGGAGGGTTAGAGGGTTAGAGGGTTGGAGGGTTGGAAGATATAAGGACTACAACCTTCTGAGCATCCAAACATCTGAACATCCAAGCCTCTGTTTCTTGAAACGTCCAAGCGTCTAACCATCCAACCCTCCAACCATCCAACAAGGGGGAAGTTTGACACAAAAAGAGATTTACCTCAACGCCATACAGGGGAAAAAGACTCCGCGGCCGTCTATCGGGAATCCGGTTTCAATAGTCTGCACGGAACTTATGGACAAGACCGGCTTCTTTTTCCCGGAAGCCCACACGGACGCCTCAAAAATGGTGGTCCTGGCGCTTGCGGGGCATACCGTGATGGGGTTTGACAATGTAATGCCCTATTTCTCGGTTGTTTACGAGTCCGCGGCTTCCGGGGTGGAGGTTGACTGGGGGCGCAAAGACAACATGCCCTCCACGAAGAATACCATCTGGAAAGAACCTGAGGACATAGACGCCTCAGGCAAATTCCTTGAGCACAAATACGCCAATGTTGTTCCGGACGCGATTCGTATTATGAAGAAGGAACTAAACGGCGCGGCAGCGATAAACGGAAAGGTTTTCGGCCCCTGGACTCTGGCGTATCACACCGTCGGGATGGAAGAATTTCTGATGGGTTCCTTCACGGATCCCGATAAAACGAAGAAACTCCTTGAGAAACTCAAAGTCCTGACCCTCAAATTCGCCGAAGCGCAGATAGCCGCCGGGGCTGACTGCATCACGCTTGCCGACCACTGCACCCGCGATCTTTGCAGCCCGGAGGCTTACAGGGACTATATTCTGCCTATTCATAAAGAGATGGCAAAGGCAATTAAAGTTCCTGTTATACTGCATATTTGCGGG
>CAIWRR010000177.1 GCA_903915125.1 Candidatus Firestoneibacteriota bacterium
AAGGGAAATATATTGGCGGTGCGCCCGGGCGAGCGTTTTGCCGCTGACGGCATTGTGGTTTACGGAGAATCCTCCGTTGACGAGTCAATGATTAGCGGCGAGTCTCTTCCCTCGGAAAAGAACCCGGGGGACAAGGTTATAGGCGGGACTGTTAACTTAAACGGATTCCTGCGCGTAAAGGTTGCGAACGCCGGAAATTCTACCGTCCTCGCCGGTATTATACGGCTTGTTGAGAATGCCGCCGGTTCTAAGGCGCCGATTCAGAACCTGGTTGACAGGATAGCGAATGTTTTTGTGCCGGTTGTTTTTGGGCTCGCGCTGATTACATTTATTGTCTGGTATTTCTTTGCCGGCGCCGGAACGGCCACCCTCAATTTTATGGCGGTGCTTCTTATAGCCTGCCCCTGCGCGCTCGGGCTTGCCACGCCGATAGGAATAATTGTAGGCGTCGGAACCGCCGCGAAGAAGGGAGTGCTGATAAAGAACGCGGAGAGCCTCGAAAAATGCAGGAATGTTGACGCGGTGGTATTTGATAAAACGGCGACGCTGACTGAAGGAAAACTTAGCGTCACCGGCGTCGAGACCTTTGGAGCTATTTCCGAAAAGGAACTTTTAAGGATAGCCGTCTCTCTTGAAAAAAAATCCGAGCATCCTTTGGCGGAAGGAATAACGCGGGAAGCAAAGAAATATTCAATCAGGCCGGCTGAAGTCAGGAAGTTTCTGGCTCTTTCCGGATTTGGGATAAAGGGAATAATTAGAAAAGAGGAATATACTGCCGGAAAGTACGAGCTTGTAAAGAGCCTGGATAACGCGGGGAAGGCGAAAACCTTGGCCGGAAAGTATCTTAAATCCGGGAAACTTGTCGTATTTGTCGCTGACAGGCGAAAAGTCCTTGGATTAATAGCGCTTTCGGACACTATCAAGGCAGACTCAAAGCGCGTAATAGATGAACTGCTCAAACTGGGGATTAAACCGGTTCTTTTGACCGGGGATAACAAGGCAACCGCGAAAGCCGTTGCAAAAGAGCTTGGAATCAAGGATTACCGGGCTGAAATACTTCCGGCTGATAAGCTCCTTGCCGTAAAGGCGCTTCAAAGGAAATACAAAGTTGTGGCGATGGTAGGCGACGGGATCAATGACGCCCCGGCGCTGGTCCAGGCGGATGTCGGGATAGGACTCAGCACCGGCACCGGAATAGCGATAGAGTCCGCGGATGTAGTGCTGATAAACGGCGACTTAAGCAAGGTTCTTGAACTGATAAAGCTGTCAAAGCGGACGATGAGAATAATAAATCAGAACCTTTTCTGGGCCTTCTTTTATAATGTGATAGGTATCCCGATAGCCGCAGGCGTTTTAATTCCTCTAAACGGGTTTTCGCTAAATCCGATGTTAGCCTCCGGGTTTATGGCCGCGAGTTCGGTGAGCGTTGTACTAAACTCTCTTAGGATAAGAAAAGCCAGGTAGTATTAAATTGAGCAGCATAAAACCCACAGGTAGTATTGTATAATATTGCATCCTAATGCGGAGGTTCTTATGACTGCGACTGTCGTATCAACAAAAATGAAGAAGAATTTGAAAATAAAGAAAGGCACGAAAGAACATTTTGAAGTTACCGCTAAATACTTCGAGGGAATAGCCGGAATACTGCCAGTAAGAGGTAAAGCAACAAAGGCTTTATTGAAAGAAAGAAAAACAGAAGGTACAACAGGCGCTAAAAGAAAGTAAATCCGAGATAATTGCTTGTTGTAAATGGCTTATTGTAGTTGTATAATGGGGAGTAATCAGGTATATGTTTTTACCCAGCGAGGGAAAAAGTGAAAAAACAGATTCATATCAAAGTGGATAATCATATCTACAATAAACTTATTAAGTACACTGCAAGCCAAAACAACACCATACAAGAATGCGTTAATGAGCTGATTATTGGTTACCTTTTTTCGGAAGAGCGGGATGATAAAAGAAAGACAGATTTTGTTTTTATTGATTTGTTTGCAGGTATAGGGGGCATGCGATTGGCATTCGAGAGTTGTGGCGGTAAATGTGTTTTCACTTCCGAGTGGGATAAGTATTGTCAGAAGACATATGCCAGCAACTTTGGAGAAAAACCCGCGGGAGATATAACGAAAATTGATGAAAAGCTTATTCCAAATCACGATATACTTGTTGCGGGCTTCCCCTGCCAGCCATTTTCAATTGCAGGGGTATCAAAGAAAAATAGTCTTGGCAAAGTTCACGGGTTCCTGGATAAAACACACGGAACTCTTTTCTTTGATATAGTGAGGATAGTAAAAGAAAAGAGACCTAAAGCCTTTCTTCTTGAGAATGTAAAGAATCTAAGATCCCACGACAAAGGCAAAACATTTGCAACAATAATCGAAGCGCTTGATGCTTTGGATTACGAGGTTTCAACTTCTATTCTAGACGGTCAGAACTATGTGCCTCAACACAGGGAAAGAATATTTATTGTTGGTTTTGACAGGAAGAGATACGGGAGTGGGTTAAGCTATAAGTTCCCGGCAGTTCCGGAGAGCAAACCAAAATTGAAAAGTATTTTGCAGAAGGATATTGAGGATAAATATACACTTACCAATCACCTTTGGGACTATCTTCAAAGATATGCAGAAAAACACAGGCAAAAGGGGAATGGGTTTGGCTTTGGCATGGCTGATTTGAATGGAACAACCCGAACTCTTAGCGCAAGGTATTATAAGGATGGGTCAGAGATTTTGATTCCTCAGCATGGTGAAAACCCCAGAAGATTGACGCCCCGTGAATGTGCCAGGTTGCAGGGGTTTCCGGATTCATACCAGATAGTTGTTTCAGATACTCAGGCTTACAAACAGTTTGGAAATGCTGTGGTAGTCCCCTTGGTAACAGCCGTGGCAAAAAGCATAGTTAAAAAAGTCAGGGAATTAGAAAGAGAAGAGGTGAAAAGTTATGCCGTCTGAACTGGTGTTAAAGGCGATATCAGCAGTTAACGGGTCTGAAATGGCTTATTGCAAATTCCTTTCGTCGAACGATATTGGTGAAACGGGAGGTCACCAATATGGTATCTATATAGGAAAGGAATCGTGGGAGATTTTGTTTGAAAAAAAAGGCACAAAGGGTGCTAACGCCAAAAAGAATGTAAGAATTAAATGGCAGGATGATTTTACAACTGACAGTGTGTTTACCTATTATGGGCAGGGAACCAGGAACGAATATAGAATTACCAGGTTTGGAAAAGATTTCCCATTTCTTACCAGTGATAATCTCGGAAATCTGTTTGTACTGGTGAAAAACTCAAAAGCGGAATATTCCGGGTATGTTTTTTCGGTTGAAACTGATTTTGAGGAATTTTTTCAGGCGTTTGGTATGAGCGCTACCGAAACAAACAAAATTATAAGAACCTCAGGTTTGATTTCGGATGAATTAGCATTGGAGAAAGAGTTTGTTGCATATGTAAAAAACCTTGCTGTTGAATTCCCATCGTCTCTTGAGGTCGCTGATAAAGCCAGGGAAATATTCTATAAAGTACATAATCATATCGAGAACATTCAGTCCAATCCGGATAAAGAACTTATTAAATGGATTGATACCGAGTATTTGTTGTTCAGAAGGATTGAAGATACGAGGTTTGGGCTGGTTGTAAGAGAAGGTTTTACAGATATTAACGATTTCATTGAACTTGCAAACTCAATATTAAATAGAAGGAAGAGCCGGGCCGGTAAATCTCTTGAGCATCATTTGAAGAAAGTTTTTGAAATTAATTCTCTCAGGTTTGTTTCTCAGCCATATACCGAAGGTAACCGTCAGCCTGATTTTATATTCCCCGGGCAACTTGAGTATGTTAACTCTGCGTACAGCTCGAATAAGTTGGTGTTTCTTGCAGCAAAAACAACTTGTAAAGACAGATGGAGGCAGATAATCAATGAAGCAGCACGAATAAAACACAAGCATCTGTTCACCCTGCAACAGGGTATTTCATCTCAACAATTGAAGGAAATGCGTGAAGAGAATGTGACACTCGTTGTGCCAGAAGAATACAAAAAGTATTATCCACTTGCTTTCAGGGACAGTATATTTTCACTGAAAAAGTTTATTTTGTATGTCAGGGAAAAAACGAGTTAGGACATGGATATCAAGTCAAAGAATGCCAGAAGCGCAAACATGTCGGCAATAAAGTCAGGTGGTACAAGGCCAGAGCAATTGGCGCTGAAAATGTTCAAGAAATATGGATACAGGGTAAAGACCAGCAACCGTGACCTCCCAGGAAGACCGGATATATTCCTTCCGAACAAAAAAGTTGCTATTTTTATTCATGGATGCTTCTGGCACAGGCATCCTGGTTGTGAATATTCTTATTTGCCTAAGAGTAATGTAGCTTTCTGGAAACGCAAGTTCGAAAGTAACATTTCCAGGGATAAAAATGTGAGCAGACAATACAGGGATAATGTTATTAGACAGGCAGTAATTTGGGAGTGTGAGGTAGAAAGAGCAGTAAAAGAAGGTGACGAGTTAACTATAATCAAAAGAATTAGAAGTATTGCAGGCAAATAATTCCTATAGTTGTTTTACCTTACAAACCTTACAAACCTTAAAAACCTTATAAACTTTTAATCATGCGCCTTTATTTTATCAGGCCCCTAATTAACTCAAACGCATCCTTCCTGGTAACCACCGTCCCTAAAAGTTGCCCTTCCTTCACCGCCGCGAGAAGTTTGCCGAGTTCGGGAGAGGGTTTTAGTTTAAACTTTTTCATTACAGCTTCGCCGTTGATTATCTTGGGCAGCGGTTTTTCCGTGCTCAACCGGTAATTTTCGTCTAATAGCATGGAAATAACTTTTCTCTGCGCCTCGATGTCAGACTTTTTAATCTTCGGCCCGAGCGCCGAAAGCCTGTCAGCCCAGGAGAGCAAAAGCACCTCAACGGTAAACTCACCGGTCTCGCGAAGCAATCTGAGCACCGACCTTTTTGATATATCTTTCAGCCCGGCAAGATAGCCAGTCCGCAGATGGTTCTTGATTACCTTTACTCCTGCTTCAATCTCCAGGTTGCTGAGTTTCATCCTTCTGGCGATTGCTGAAAATGTTTTAGCTCCGAGCAGTTCATGATTATAGAAATGAGCCCCGCCGTCTTCTCCGGGAGTTTTAGTCTCCGGCTTGGCTATATCGTGGAAGAGGCAAATGAATTTAAGATGTGTCAGAACGTCAAACTGTCCCCGCCGCTCCCGGAGCCTGTCAAGGGTGAAAGCGCGAGTGCTCTTTTCTATTTTAAAATCCGAAAGCGAGGAAATATTCTGCAAAAGTTTTACGGCTTCAAGCGTGTGTTCAAACACATCAAGGTGGTGATATCCCGGCTGTTCCACGCCTTTTAGCGCGAAAAGTTCCGGAAATAACCCGCAGAGCACGCCTGCGGAATCAGCCGCCAGCAGGCTTGGAATCGGGTCTTTCGACGATAGAAGTTTAAGGAACTCATCCCTGATGCGCTCGCTTGCCGGAGAATGCAGCAGGCCCGCCCTTTCCTTTATCTCGCAAAGCGTTGTTTTCTCTATAGAAAATCCAAGCGTCGCGGAGAACCTGAAAGCCCGAAGGAGCCTTACAGGGTCATCCTGAAACGCTTCTTTGCAGACCATCCGCACAATTCCCACTTTCAAATCCGCCCTGCCGCCCGAAGGATCAATAAATACCTCAGGGGAAGAGAGAGGGAAGGCGATGGCGTTAATGGTGAAATCCCTTTTCAAAAGGTCTGATTCAATTGTCTTGCCGCGCAGGCGCGAAAGATCAACCGTGACGCCTCCCCTTAGGGCGATGCGGGTGATGCCGAAGGCCTTAGAGAGAGGGACCACCGTGCCTTTCAGCAGGCGGGCAAGCGCCCTGCCGTGGCCTAAAGTTTCCCCTGGGAGCGCGATATCAATATCCTTTGAAAAGGCCCGCTTCATAAGCCGGTCCCGAACGTAGCCGCCGACAGCCCACGCGTTCACGCGCTTCTGCCGGAAGTAAGAGGAGGTAATCTTTAATATGTCCGCTTCAGTCAGGCTCATTTCTTTAGTCCTCTTACCGCTTCAAGTATGGCAGGTATCATTTTCTCAGGCAGGCCTTTAATGGACTGCAGGTCTTCGCGTGTTATCTTGCCGAGCTCCTTGAATTTTCCGAGTATTTCTTTCTTCCTCTTATCCCCTATGCCAAAAACTTTGTCAAGCACGGACTCGGTTGTCCTTTTATCCCGCAGAGTCTTGTGATACTTCACCGCGAATCTGTGCGCTTCATCTCTCGCGGCCTGAAGGAGGTGAAGGGCGGGAGAGTCCTTCGGAAGGCGGATGCTTTCCGCGGAATCCAGAGTGAAGACCTCTTCTTCCCGTTTTGCCAGTGAGATGATCGGAAGGGAAACGCCGGAAATTTTCATTGCGTTTTCAGCCGCGCCCAGTTGCCCCTTGCCCCCGTCTATCACAAGAAGGTGGGGGAGGTCGCCCTCTTCTTTCAGGCGCGCGAGCCTTCTGGAAACCACCTCAAAAATCATTCCGGTGTCGTCCGGGCCGGAAAGCGTTTTAATCCTGTACTTGCGGTACTTGTCCTTGTCGGGCAGACCCGAGACAAACCTTACGGCTGAACCGACCGAATCCTTCCCTGAAATATTTGAAATATCAATGCAGTCAATAACGACCGGTTCTTCCGGGAGTTTGAGAGCGTCTTTGAGCATCCGCAGGGCCTTGGTGGATTCTCTGTCCATGTAATCCGTCATTGCCTGCGATTTCATCCCGATGGTCTTGTCGTTTTGAAGGAGTATCAGCTCCACCAGGTCCTTCTGGTCGCGGTACCTTGCCGCATCTTCAAAGTCCAGTTTTTCAGAGGCCTGCGTCATTTTCTTTTCCAGCTCGGCAATAAGAGTCCTCTGCTTTCCTTTGAGAAACTCCTCCACCTGCTTTACCTGCTCCGCGTAGGACTCCCGCGTTGCCTTTCCCGTGCAGGGCGCTGTGCAGAAGCCCATGCCTTCTTTTATGCAGGCGCGTTCAAGTTTCTTGTTCATATCAATGCGGCAGTCCCGGAGCTTGAACTTTTTATTGATTACCTTTATCAGTCCGGTCACCGAACCGAGCACATAAGGGCCGTAGTACCTTGAATTATCCTGGGTAATTCTTCTGGTAAGGGAGAGGCGCGGGAAGTCCTCGTTTACGGTCAATTTAAGGTAAGGATAGGTCTTGTCATCCTTGTACATTACATTATATTTTGGCCGGTACTTCTTTATCAGGCGGCTTTCGAGTATCAGCGCCTCCATTTCATTGGCAGTTTCAATAGTCTCAAACGAGGTGATGTTTGGCACCATGGCCGCGACCTTCATCTCGTATTTAGCGCTGTCATGAAAATACGAACGAACCCGGTCCTTCAGGCAGGCGGATTTTCCGACATAAATTATCCTGCCAAGGATATCTTTCATCAGGTAGACCCCCGGTTTATCCGGGAGGTTATTCAAGCTCTCTTCAAGCGTCATAATGGATTATACAGCATAAAGAAAAGCCAGTCTACCTTCAGGCAGTTTCTTTGAAAGCGCATTGACTAAGGTATTTTCCTGTGATACATTGAGTTTGTGAGCCATGAACGCGGCCAACGACGAAATAAGCCAATTTCGTTTGAGTGGAACGTCAAATTATTGGTCGGGTTGCGAAGTATTCAATAGCATGATCTTAATGGCCGGAGGCTTATGTGATAGAACGCTATACTCTCCCAGATATGGGCAATGTCTGGACCGAAGAGGCCAAGTACTCAAAATGGCTTGAGGTTGAACTCGCGGTCTGCGAAGTCCTCGCCAAAAGAGGCGAGATACCAAGAAAAGCCAATCAAACCATTAAAAACAAAGCCAATTTTAAGGTTTCCCGCATAAACAAGATAGAAGAAGAGGTAAAACACGACGTTATTGCCTTCCTTACTTCAGTCGCCGAGTATGTGGGAAAGGATTCCCGTTTCATACACCGCGGCCTGACTTCCTCCGATGTGCTTGATACGGGCCTGGCCCTGCAGCTTCGCGACGCCGCCGACATTATTCTTCTGAAGATGGAAAAATCGGTAAAGATACTTAAGGCCCAGGTAAAGAAATACAAGCACATTCCGACAATCGGCAGGTCGCACGGCATTCACGCCGAGCCGACCACCTTCGGGTTAAAGCTTGCCATCTGGTGGAAAGAGATGGAGAGGAATGTTGAAAGGGTAAAGCGCGCGAGGGAAGTTATAAGTTACGGCAAGATGTCGGGCGCGGTCGGCACTTATTCCAATATTGACCCCGCGGTTGAAGTCGCGGTCTGCAAAAAACTCGGGCTTAAACCGGCGCCTGTTTCCACCCAGATAGTCCAGCGCGACAGGCACGCCGAATTTCTCTCGGCCCTTGCCATAACGGCCTCTTCGCTTGACAAATTTGCCACGGAGATACGCCACCTGCAGAGGACGGAAGTGCTGGAAGCCGAGGAGCCGTTTACGAAAGGGCAGAAGGGTTCTTCCGCGATGCCGCACAAGAGAAACCCCATAACCTGCGAAAGAATCTCAGGCCTGGCGAGGATTCTCAGGGCGAACGCGATTGTCGGTTTTGAAAACATTCCGCTCTGGCACGAAAGGGACATTTCTCATTCCTCCGCAGAGAGGGTGGTTTTGCCGGACAGCACCATAGCTCTGGATTATATGCTGCACAAGTTCAACTGGCTGGTCGAGAACCTGAATGTTTATCCGGAAAACATGATGGACAATCTAAATAAAATGAAGGGGCTGGTCTTCTCGCAGAAAGTCCTTATCGGGCTGACGAAGAAGGGCATCAGCAGGGAAGAGGGCTACAGGATAGTCCAGGATTCCGCTATGCGGGTCTGGAAGAAAGAAGGTACGATGGCGGAACTCTTAAAGACCGACGAGAGGGTGACAAAGCGCCTGACGGACGCGGAAATAGACGCCTGTTTTGACCTGGGGGCGTATCTGAAGAACGTTGACAAGATCTTTAGACGGCTCGGCGTGTAACCTTCGCGGGAAAAACGGGTTTTAGCTCTTTTCGTGAAACTTTGAGTTGTTGTAGAGTTCCTTGGTGGTCTTGTAAAGGAACTTCTGGTCATTCACCGGCAGGTGTTCCATAAGGCCCAAGACCTTCTGCTGGTATTCAGAGAGTTTCCTGTCCTTCGCATTTGAAGCGTTCTCGCAAAACAGCTGCTCGTCGGAGAGCCCAAGGGCTCCTGCAATCCGCTGAATTGTGACAAGGCTGGCCTTTTTTGTCCCGCGTTCAATCTGACCGAGAAATGAAGGATGTATGCGCGCTTTCTCAGCCAATTCTTCCTGTGTCAGGCCTACTCGATTCCTTTCCTGACGGGCTCTTTTGCCGATCAGGACATACACATTCTTTTGAGACTTCATAAAATTTGACCTCTTTCCCCCGTACAGGCTGTTATCATCCGCTTTTCCCCGGGATTAATCAAGAGACTATAAGTGTTGAATAGATAAACCTTATGGAGTATAATCTTGTTGGCAGCGTGGAAGGCTTGCTGTCAATTGCCAAAGAAAGATATTTAGCACAGGCCTGGCTGACGCCGCGGTTCCATATATTCTGGGGGAAGGAACCTGGGCGTTAGCCGGGCCTTTTTCTTTTCAATCGCGGTTTCATAATAGTGCTGAAACCTTCCTCATTATATTGTAGAATAACCCTGTATGCTTGAATCCTCTTTTCAAAAGGCAAAGCAATGAGGTACAGGGAATACGGCAGGACCGGAAAGAAAATATCCGTTATCGCTTTCGGCGGGATGCGATTTCAGCCGGACGGCGGCAAGTTCGACCTTGATAAATGCGCCGCAGTCGTCCGCAAAGCAAGCGAGCTTGGCGTGAATTACTTTGACACCTCGCCGTATTACTGCGGCAGCCAGAGCGAGGTCATTTTCGGGCAGGCCTTCAAGGATATGCCCAAACCCTTCTATGTGTCCACGAAAAGCTATGAGTCCGACCCGGCAAAACTTCGCGC
>CAIWRR010000178.1 GCA_903915125.1 Candidatus Firestoneibacteriota bacterium
AGCATAAATGGTATTGCTGACATTACGCAAGCCTTTATTATGCTTTTCATAGCCCAACCCTCCCAAAACCGCCGCTAATGTCCCCTGTTTTCGCTATAAGGATGTAATGCCTTTCACCTTATAAACCTTACAAACCTTATGAACCTTATAAACTTTTTTAGTTGAACTTTTGATGCGCCTTTTTCAACTGCTCCATCGGCCGCAAATGCTGCGGACAGCGTTCATCGCATTTCCCGCATTCCGTGCAAAGATCCGCTTTTTTCTTCATTTTAGAATATTTTTCCCTGCAGGTATCCAGCGTTCCGTATATTTTCATTACGGTGTGCAGGTCCATTATCTCCCAGATATTCAGGCCCGCCGGGCACTCCTTGCAGTACTGGCACCAGGTGCAGCACCCGTCCTTTGAAACATTCTTGAACTTCTCCGCCTCTTTTGACAGCAGTTCCACGTCGTTGGTATTCTTTATGTCTTCATACATATCTCCAGCGAGCACAACCTCTTCGGCGTGCTCCGGGGTGTCAATGCCGACGATAGCCGTGGAAATTTCGGGATTTCCGACCAGCCAGCGCAAGGCTCCTACGGCGTTGGACTTCGCCTTTCCCCGCTGCAGGAAATTAAACTTCTCTCCCTTGTCCCCGAGTATGCCGCCGTTTAGGGGCCCCATAATGACAACTCCCATGTTTTTCTCATGCGCGAGTTTTATCTCTTCCGCGTATTCCTGCTTGAAGAGGTTGTGGTAGATGGTAATGCTCTCAAAGAGCCCAGAATTTATCATGTTCCGCACCGCGGCGTTCGGAGCGTGTGTCGTAATGCCTATGTGCTTTACTATGCCCTCTTTCCTCGCTCTTTGCGCGCCCTCAAGCAGCCCGCCCGGGGCGATTACCTGTTCAAACTCCTCCTGCGAATTCACGTACCACATCTGGTAAAAATCCAGGTAATCGGTCTGCAGGCGCTTAAGCTGCTCGTCCAATTTCTTCCTGAAGGCGTCCGCGGAACAGTTGTTTGTTTTTGTTGAAAGGAATATATCCTTTCTTCTTTTCCCCAGGGACAAACCTATCTTCCTTTCAGAATCGCCGTAGCCGGGCGCGGTCTCAAAGAAATTAATGCCGAGGTCGATGGCCCTGTTGACCGCCTTATAGGCGGTCTCGTCGGAGACGTTGGGGATGCGCATGCCGCCGAAGGATATTACCGAAACCTGCAAACCTGACTTGCCGAGCGTCCTGTATTCCACTAATAACTCCTTTAAGGCGCTAAATAATTTTCTGCAAAAGTTTTATACGCTCCGGGAAACTCCCTGCTTGCTTCCCAAGAAATTGATTCTCTTGCCCTGTCAGTGTCGCCAAGACGCGCATAAGCCAGGCTCTTTCCAAAATCGCCATAGATTCTATGGTCAAGATCTATGCGCTTGAAGCTCCCATAAAGGTCTATCGCACTCTTATAATCGCCTTTCATCATGAAACACCAGGCCAGGTTTATCTTTGAATGCCTCTTGTTCTTTCCATAGAACTTCAGGATTACCCTGGTATATGCCTCTACCGCGCCGTCAAGATCGAGGTGCAGCATTCTCTCATTCCCGATTCTGTAAAAAGTCGACGCGTTCTCCTTCCCTTGCTGGATCCTCACGGCTTCTTTTTCAACGAGCGCAGAACTGCGCCGTCTGACTCGAGAGAACTTCTTCATCTCGGGAGTCAATAGCGCCTCCACGCTCCCGCGATATTTTTCCGGAAGCTGCGCATAGAGCCTGTCAGCGCCAGCATAATCACCCGTTAGGTCCAAGACAAAAGCCTGCCGGAACATCGCCGCTTTTGCTTCCTCTGCGGAGGAGGGCTTAAGCATAACCTCAGCGAGCAATCCCGCCGCTTTATCCCATTCCCTATTATCCATTGCGGCTGCCGCCAGCAGAAACTCCTTGCCGAGTTTTCCGGCCGGGAATACCGCCGGTTTTGGTTTAAACACATCTTCGGTTGCCTGAATAACGCCGTCAACCGCGCTAAACAAAAAGAACCTTTTTCTCCCGGCAGCTGAAGTTTCCTTAAGCAGGTATTTCAGGCTTGCTATCCTGTGTTCCGCAGTTTCTCCGGGCGGAAGGTTTAGCGCCATGCCAAGGGTCGCGAGAGTGCACAGATCAGGGTCATTTTCGATTAACTCTCCGATCAAACGCTGTCCGAGATAAAGTTCCAGGTCTTTTGCCTCAGTTTCAAGCAAAATCCGGGAGGAACCGAGCCGGCTGGAAACCGCCGCAGTCTCGCTAAAAATTGTGAACCTGTAAACAGCAAAGAAGAGAATAAGACCCAGCAAAAGATACAAATACTTCAAAGAGGGTTTCAGTATGTCGTGAAGAAAGTCTTTTTCTTCCAGTCTTGCTTCGCATGCGATAATAATTTCTTTATCGAAAACATCCCCGAAAGAGGAGCTGACATTCCAGGCGTTAAGTTCAGCTTCGGTCTTAAGTAATCCCAGGTAATAGGCGTGGCATTTCGGGCAGTACTTAATATGCCCCCTGACCCTGTCAGCTTCCTGCTCAGACAGGTTCCCGGTGGCGTACTCAAGTATTTGATCTTCAAAGCAGGACATTCAGCTGCCGCCGGCTTTTGCCGCGGGAACTTTCTTTGCCTTTCTTTTCCGCGGCTCAGAGTTATCTGCTTTCCCCGGAGCTGCTTTCCTGCAGTTTTGCAGCTCAAGGCCGAGGAGGTCATAGGCAACTTTCATCTGCCATTTGACCCAGCTGGGTTTTTTGCCGATGACATCGGCGATATTGTTATAGCTCAGGTTGTGGTATTTTTGCATGACTACCAAAGCCCTGTGCTCAGGATTAAGCCTGTCAAATGCCTGAACAACAAATTCTACCGGAAGCCTTGCCGCGGGATTTCGGCTGGCTTTGCCGCGCGAAAAACGTTCAAGGCATACATGATAGAAGATCCGGAAAAGCCAGGTTAAAACGCTGCTTCCCTTGCGATAACTGTCGCGTTTTGCCGCCGCCCGCAGCAGGCATTCTTTCACGGCTGAAGCGGAAGAGACGTCATCGCCAAGCATTCTTTGGGCAAAAGCAGCCGCGTGCTTCCTGTACCTTTCATAGAGTAATTCGAACGCGAACGGGTTCCTGTCCTGAATGTGCAGCAGGAGGACTGTGTCCGGGCTTTGCCTATTTAATTCAGGAAGTCTTTTTTCCATACTTCGCACTGATATCAGACCTTATGCCGCCGCGGGGGCTAAACTCGCCCTTTATCTCGGCGGATACAGGTTTGACAGCATCCACAAAATCACGTAGTATTCGGTTTACCGCGTTCTCATAAAATATCCCGATGTTGCGATACGCCAGAATATATTCTTTAAGCGATTTCAACTCAACGCACCATTTGCCCGGCATATACTTTATTGTTATGACCCCGAAATCGGGAAGGCCCGTCTTTGGGCAGATTGCCGTGTATTCCGGGAGCGTAATTGTTATCTCATAGCTTCGAAACTGGTTTTCGAAGGCTTCCAGCCCCGGGAGCGGCGCGCTAAGGCCCGCCTTGGCGTGTTCTTCGGTATATCTTCTTTTCATTATTTTATTATCTCCTTAAGAGCCGCAAGAGCTTTTGAATAATCCGGATGTGTTGACACTTCTTTCACATACTCAACATACCTGACGGTATCCGACGCGTCCACAATAAAGATGGACCTGGCAAGAAGCCTGAGTTCCTTGATTAGCACTCCGTAAGAGGCGCCGAACGAGGCGTGTACATGGTCAGAGACGGTCTTGACTTTGCTTATGGAGTGCGCCCCGCAGTATCTCTTCTGCGCGAAAGGAAGGTCCATGCTGACTGTATAGAGTATGAAATCTCCTGCCAGCTTGTTTGCTTCGGCTTCAAACCTCTGGGTCTGCAGGTCGCAAACCGGAGTGTCAAGCGAAGGAACAACGGAAAACAACCTTACTTTGCCCTTTGAGGAAGCGAGCGTAACCGCGCCAAAATCATTGTCAACAACGGCGAAATCCGGGGCTTTCTGTCCCGCCTTAACTTCAGAACCGATCAATGTGAGCGGTCCTCCGTGCATCGTAACAACACCTCTTCTCTCTGTCATTTTGGCCTCCGTCAAAAAAACAAGATCAGTCTGATTTCGCAGATTAGGAATGAGATTACGCTGATTAAACCGTGGTTAAAGAAGAAAAACAACATTAATCTGCGTAATCGCTTTTTGTAATCAGCGTAATCATTATATTGTATCATATTAATGAAATTATTCACAGAAAGCTATTTCGCAAGGAAACCGAGCAGGCCTTTGAGCGGAAGGCAGTTTATGATATTCTTTGCCTCAAGCCATCCCCTGCGGGCCGTTATCACGCCGTACTTCATATTGTCCAGCTCGCCTATGGCGTGCGAATCCGTGTTTATGCAGACCAGCGCCCCTTTTTCCCGCGCCGCCCTGCAGTTAATGTCGGTGAGGTCAAGCCGGTAGGGAGAGGCGGAAAGTTCCAGGGCGACCCCTTCCCCGGCTGCCGCCTTTATAATCTCGCTCATGTCTATCTCGTAGGGTTCTCTCTCATTCAACAGGCGTCCTGTCGGATGCCCGAATATCTTCATATTTCCACTCTTGAAAGCGCGTATTACCCTTTTGGTCATGTCCGTTTTCTTCATGCCGAAAGAGGTATGCACCGAACCTATGGCGTAATCCAGCCGGGAGAGCAGGCCGTCATTGTAGTCGAGCGTTCCGTCCGGTTTGATGTCCACCTCGCTGCCGCAGAGGACCCTGAAGCCCTTAAGGTTTTTGTTCAGCGCCTCTATTTCCTTTATCCTCTTCAGCAGCAGTTCCGGAGACAACCCCCTCGCCACCTTCAGCGAAGCGGAATGGTCCGTAATGCCGATATACTCATAACCCTTTTTCACCGCGGCGGCAACAAGCTCCCCGATGCTTCCGGTCCCGTCGGACGCGGCGGTGTGCATGTGCAGGTCCCCTCTGATATTTCCGGGTTCAACGAGGCGGGGGAGCGCGCCCTTCAGCGCGGCTTCTATCTCGCCCCTGCCCTCGCGCAGTTCCGGCTCTATATATGGAAGGCCGAGCGCGCGGTAGACTTCCGCTTCGGTCTTCGAGGCTATGCGTTTCTCTCCCTTGAAGACCCCGTACTCGGAAAGCTTCAGGCCTTTCTTTAGGGCAAGCTCCCGGAGCAGGACATTGTGCTCTTTTGAACCTGTGAAATAATTAAGGGCGGCGCCGAATTCCTCCGGGGAAAGCACCCTTAGGTCCGCCTGTATGCCGTCCTTTGTAAGTATTGAAGCCCGGGTCCCTCCCTTCGCGAGAACCCTGCTCACCCTTTCAAAACCCGTAAACGCCGTTATGGCCTTCCCGTGTTCTTTGGCGGTGACAAGAATATCTATGTCTCCGGCAGTTTCCTTTCCCCGCCTTAAGCTTCCCGCGTAAACGGCTTCTTTCGCCCCGGCCGCCTTGAGTTCTTTTATGAGCCCCTCGGCAATCGGCAGGGCGTCCCCGAGGCGCAGCCTCTCGTTTCCTTTCTTTCTGTACTCGATTCCTTTCAGAATGTTTTCCTCTGTCTTCTCTCCCATCCCCTTAAGGCCTTTCAATTTACCGGCTTTTACCGCTTTCTCAAGCCCCTTTAGGTCCTTGATTCCCAGTTCTTCAAAGAAAAACTTTGCTTTCTTCGGGCCGACTCCCTGCACGGAAAGCAGTTCCAGCAGCCCTTCCGGAAGCTCCTTCTTGAGTTCTTCAAAGTACCTTATTTTTCCAGTCTTAAACAGCTCTTCCAGCTTCTTAGCCAGCCCTTCTCCAATCCCGGGAATCTGCGTAAGCCCTTTAATTCCGCTAACCCTGTACAGGTTCCCCAGGTCTTCGGGATAGGTTGAAAGAATCTCGGCCGCCTTAAGATAGGCGCGTATTTTAAAGATCATCTCCCCCTTAATCTCAAGGAGCTCGCCTATCTCAAGCATTATTTTCCCGATATCGGCGTTGTTCATTTTTTTAAGGTTTCGTTCACCCTGTCAAGATTCCAATCTTTCATTCCGAACAATTCTTTCTTACGGTTGAGGTAATACACATAGTTTTCCCACGATACATCCGGCGGGCACCTGTGGTCCACATGCGGGATGTAACCGCCGTTTTCAACAAGCGGCAGGATACGCCTAAGCTCCGCGTCAATCTCCGTCTTTCCTTTTGAAAGTTTTGTTTTGTCCACTCCGCCCATGAGGCGCATTTCCTTGCCGAACCTTTTTCTAAGTTCGAGCGGGTCGGTACCGTTGACCTCTATGGGAAACATTATATTCACGCCGCAGTCAAGCCAGCAGCCGGCCAAGTCATAGATGCGCCCGTCACAGTCCAGGAAGGTAAGGTCGGTTCCGTATTTCCCTAAAAGTCCGGTGATTCTCTTGTAATGTTTCGCGGCGTATTTGTTGAACATCTCCGGAGAAATAATGGGGCCGTGATTGAACGCGATGTCTTCCCACATTGAAGCTGCGTCGAAGGTATGCTTTTTAAGAACCGGCTCAAGAGTATCAACTATCAAGTCGGCCCACGTCTCTATTATCTCTTCCATCAGGACCGGATCATCATAGAACATCATCGCAAAGTTCTCAAAACCTATCAGGTCCCGCGGAACGCCGAGGAGGCTCCCCGCGCTAATGATTACCGGATTCCCTGTCGCTTTTGCTTTGGCTACCCTTGCGTCAATGTCAGCCGGGATTCTTTTTGCGCGGTCTTTTACAAGCCGCTGTTTGTATTCCTTCCAGGTCTCGCGGTCTTTCAGGCCGTAGTCAATATAATGCGGTATTGAAGTAG
>CAIWRR010000179.1 GCA_903915125.1 Candidatus Firestoneibacteriota bacterium
ATGCGCGGATGTGCGGAGGCGCAGTAAAAGATGAGGCTCAAAAGGGTTCTTACATACACGGTGCTCATTCTGGGTGCGATTATAATGTTGTTGCCGTTCTATTGGATGGTCTCCACTTCCTTTAAGGCGCCGCAGGAAGTGCTTTCTATGCCGCCAAAATGGTTCCCGTCGGCTCTCAATTTCAATAACTATATTGACGCCATGAAATCGGCGCCGTTCGGTATGTTCTTCTTCAACAGCGTGCTGGTGGCGATATTCAACACGGTGCTCCAGATAGTCACAGCGGCGCTTGCAGGCTACGCTTTCGCGCGCTTGGATTTTAAGTTTAAGAATGCGTTCTTTCTGTTCTTCCTCGGGACGATGATGATACCTATGGAGGTCATACTGGTCCCGAACTATATGCTCCTCAAGTACCTCGGCATGCACAATACCTATCTTGCTCTCATAATTCCCTGGGCCGCCTCCGTCTTCGGCATATTTCTGGTAAGGCAGTTCGTGCTCTCGCTTCCAAAGGAGCTCTTTGAGTCGGCGGAGATAGACGGCTGCACCCATTGGCAGATACTCTGGAAGATAGTCTTCCCGTCCGCAAAGCCGGTCTTCATAAGCGTCGGGATATTCTCGCTCATCGGGAGCTGGAACTCCTTTCTGTGGCCGCTTATCATGACCGACAGCGAGTCAATGCGCACCATCCCGGTAGGGCTTGCCTACTTTAGCGCCGAGTTCTCCACGAGATATCATTTAATGATGGCCGCGGCAGTCCTTTCAATACTCCCGATTATCTTAATCTATTTCTTCGCCCAGAAGCAGTTTGTGGAGGGGTTAGCGACTTCGGGTATCAAGAACTAATTCAAAGTCAAAAGTTTGTAAGGTTTGTAAAGTTTATAAGGTTTATAACGTAAATCAAAGGCAAAACAAAGTCAAAAGTTTATAACGTTCATAAGGTTTATAACGTTCATAACGTAAACCAAAGGCAGCAGGTTTTGCCTTACGTTAAGAACGTTACAAACGAAACCGGCTCAATCAAAGGTTTTAGCTTTACGTTACGAACGTTAAAAACGTTATAAACGTTAAGAACGTTATAAACGAAATAAGTTTAAGTTTTAGTTTATTTTGGTAACTCGGAGACAGCATGAAAAATATGTTTGTATTTCTCACAGGAATACTATTTTGCATATGCTCCGGTTTGGAGTCTAAGGCTCTTGTTGAACCGTACCTCTATGATATGTCTGACACCGGAGTGCAGTTTCGCGCGGTGGGCAGCGGGACAAAGGACCTTCTGAAGGTGAAGGTGGAAGGTAACGGCGAATATACCTGCGAGAACCCTGTCGAGATACAGCCGAAGAAGTATCTGTATTCCGCGGAGATAAAAGGGCTCTCCCCTTCAACCGCGTACACCTACTCCTTTTCATTCGGGAAGAAGGAAATTTCTGGCCTGAGTTTCAGGACCGCTCCCGGAACAGCCGAACCCAAAGAGGTAAAATTTGCGGTCTGGGGAGATACACAGACAATCGTAATGGATATTAAGGCAGCTGACAGCATTGCGGCCTTGAAGCCTGATTTCCTGCTTCACGTGGGGGATCTTGTAAGGGGCGACGGCCGCAACTGGAAAGAATGGACTGATTATTTTTTTGATCCGGCCCGGGCACTCTTGATGAGCGTTCCGGTATTTCCGGTTCCCGGAAACCACGAACAGGGCGTTGAGCTTTTTTCACAGTTCTTTCCCGCGCCAAAATCATCGTCCAAGCACGCCGGTAACGGCTACTATTCTTTTGATTACGGGAATGCCCATTTTGTTTCAGTCCATCTCTGGTACGGCGCGCCCGGGGCCGGAGATAAATCTCCGGTACTGTACAATGCGAACAAGAACGGAAGGGATGATGTCGCGGAATTGAAAGCGATGCTTGCGGGGGATGCGGCTTCACCTGTCACAAAAGCGCAGACGTGGAAGTTCCTTTATTTGCACGTTCCCCCGGACGCCAAGAACGGCCCTGAGAGCATGAAGCAGGTCTGGAAAGAAATCCTGCCTCTCCTTAAGGCCTACGGTTTTGATATGGCTTTCTTCGGTCATAAACATATATTTTCAGACACCAGGGAGCTGGTGGTTGACGGAGAGGATTCCGGAATAAAGGGTATGACCGTCGGCCTTTACTGGTCTGGAAAAGAGGATTGGGACCTGAAGAAAGCGCCCTCTGATCCGTCGTGCGTCCCGAGTTTTGCCCTGGTGACCTTGAACAAAAGCGGGAAGAAGGAAGCCGTCGTTCAGCCCTATATTTGGGACAGGGAACACGTCGAGTTTGCTCCCTCGGTTAAAGAAACGGTATTTTTCCGCTGACGGACGCAATTAAACCTTCAAACCCCGGTTCTAACCCGCCGTTTTGAGCCCTTGTGTTTACCCGGTATATACTATATAATTTTAAAGGCATTACGGAGGCAAGATGAAGAAATTAATGGTTGTTTTGGCCGGCATTATGCTTCTTTCGGGGTGCGGTTCCAACGGAAAGACCACAATCACTTTCTGGCACGCGATGAACAATCCGAAGGACAAGACGCTTAAGGCGCTTATAGCGGATTTCGAAGCCAAGAACCCCGACATAAAAGTTGACGCGCAGTATGTGGGCAAATATGATAACTTGCTGCAGAAACTCCTCGCCGCGGCGGGTTCCGGAACTCCTCCGGACATCTCCCAGGTCTACGAGAACTGGACCACAAGGTTTAAAGATGCCGGGATGTTGATACCTGTTTCCGATTTAATACGGGAGGACTCGTCCTTTACCAAAGAAGATATGAAGGACATCTTTCCGATTTTCGTCAAGAACAACAGCTATGACAACACGCTCTGGACTATGCCCTTCAACAAGAGCATCTACGCCTTCTATTATAATTCAACGCTCTTTAGACAGGCCGGCGTAAAGCCGCCTTACGATATGAAGGAGTTTCGCGAAATAATCAGGACTCTCACGAAGAAGGACAAGCAGGGGAAAGTGTTGCAGTACGGGTTTGGTTTCAAGGCGAACATTGATATCTTTGAAGTGCTGCTCTACGCGCAAAAGGGCAAGTTCTTTGACGAGAAAGAAACAAAAGCGCTCTTCAACGGCCCTGAAGGCGTTGAAGCTCTCGCTTTGCTCTGCGAGCTCGGTAACAAAGAAAAGACCGCGTTTTACTCGAAAGACTACCTTGATAATGATTTCGCGTCAGGCAGAGTGGCTTCATTCATCGCGACAACCCCGCGCCTCTCGGAACTACAGCAGAATATCTCCTTTAAAATCGGCCTCGCTAAACTCCCGGCTTGGAAGACACTCGCGCCGCCGATAGCCGGCACCAATATTGCGGTCTTTAAGAAGGCAAACGGGACTGCGGAAAAGAGAATGGCCTGCTGGAAATTTATCAAGTTCCTCTCTTCGGCAGAAGGCACTTCCAAGTGGTCCGCCGGAACATCCTATCTGCCGGTTAGGAGATCCGCGCTCAAGACCGGGACTATGCTGCAGTACTTTAACGAACAGCCGCTCTTTATGGTGGGAATAAATGAACTTGATTTCGCCGTGGTGGACCCAAGGAACAGGAACTGGCAGGCGGTCAGGGATCTCATAGACCAGGCTGTCGAGAAGGCGCTTTTGAAGAAATCCACTCCCAAAGAAGCTCTGGATGAAGCGGCGGCGAAGGTGAATGCTCTGCTCGGCAAGACTGAATAGCAGGTTTTTATGGAGGAAGAATGAAATTATCGCTGTTTTCCGCCGCTATTTTGGGCGCGTGTATCCTCGTTTCCGCCTGCAGTAAGAAAGCGGAAGAGTACACCGTCAAGAAGATTGATCTGGATTACAATATCCTTGCCAACTGTACCGTGGCTTATCCCGACCCCTACGATATTGCCGCCGCCTCGGCCGGCGAAGTAAAAAGTATCGTGGCCGAAGAAGGCGGAATAGTTAGAAAAGGAGAGGCCCTGATCGGTCTTGACGATTTCAACGAGCAACAGGCTCTTTCCATCAGCAGGGCAAATCTGAACGACACCGAAATACGCCTGAAAAACGCCAAAGAAGAGGATCTCCCCGCCCTGCAGGAGCAGCTCAAATCCGATAAAGTCGCGCTTGACGACGCGAAGAAAAATTTTGACCGTTCAACAGAACTCGCAAAGTCAGAGACCATCACCAGGGCTGAGCTGGAGCAGGCCGAGAATAAATACAAAACCGCAGATTCAAAATATATGCAGACGAAACTGCGCGTTGATTCCTACGCAAAAACCGGGCAGGAAGCCTCCCTCAACAACCAGCTCGCGCTTCTTAAGGCAAAGGTGGAAATAGACCGGAAAAACCTTGAGGACCGCCACATTACCGCGCCCTATGACTGCCTGGTGACGAAGATAAACGCGCGGGCAGGCGAGAAAGTAAAAGCCGGAGCCGTCCTGATGACGGTAATCGAAAAAAAGGACTGGGTCTTGGAGACCGATGTAGACCAGAAGGAGCTGCCCTACCTTAAACTCGGGCTTAAAGCCGATATCCTCTTTGACGCCTACCCTGCGGAGAAGGTCAGGGCGGAAATAAACTTTGTCTGCGCCTCCATTGATGTGTCAAAAGGCACTTGCAGCCTGAAACTGGTCATCAAAGACAGGCGGCCGTTTATAAAACACGGGATGACTGGCAACGCCGAGATACACGCGGGCTCCTTCAAGCAGGTGCTTGCCGTACCCTCAAGGTTTATCAGCAGGGAAGGCAGGGAGCTTTTCTGTTTCGTGAGAGAAAAGGATAGCGTGAAGAAGTCTGCAATAAACGCAAAGCAGATTGGCGAGAAGTTTTATATCGCGGATAACATTCCCGAAGGCACTGTGCTGGTTAGTAAATAATTTGTTTGGTTGCACCGATAAAGAGAGCGATGTCACCGATAGACCGCCGCTAAATCGGGAGCATCAGGAAAACAAAGGAAAGTTTTATCGGTGCCATCAATTTAACATCGGTGTCATCACTAAAAGTTTTCAAGGAGCAAGATGTTTCGCAGCTACGAATGGATGATAGCCCTTCGCTTCCTGAAAAAAGGAAAAGGACAGACGGTTCTCATAGTCCTGGGCGTTGCCATGGGCGTGGCCGTTCAATTTTTTCTTTCATCGCTGATGTCTGGGCTCCAAACGAGCCTTGTGGACAGAACCGTAGGCGCGGCGCCTCATATAACAGTGTTGCCCGCGGATTCGCTGCCCGGTTATGTTTCCGGAGCGCAAAAGGCCTCAAGCGACAACAGAAAACCTATCTATTCCGAAAAGACGGAGATCCTCTCCTGGCAGCAATACCCTGAAGACCTGAAAAAAGATGGCGCGATTAAGTCTATATCCCCGGCTGTCAACGGTTCCGGTTTCATTGAAAGAGGGGGGGTGACGGTTCCGGTTATTCTCAAGGGTGTTACGGACGAAGGCTTAAAACTCTACAAGATTCCCGGGAATATTGTTTCGGGCAAGGCCGAACTTTCCGGAGATTCTGCCCTATTTGGCAAAAAGATCGCTGACAGGCTCTCGCTTTCCGCCGGAGACAAGTTAAACTTGAAGAATGACAGGGGCGAGCAGATCTTTGTTCAGGTGAACGGGGTCTTTGACATCGGCTCCGAGGCCGGCAACGGGTTGGTCTTTCTTTCACTTGACCGGGCGAGAAGTTTTCTCCGCGTGGGCGGAGTCTCTTCGATAGAGGTGCAGGTCGTGGATGTCTTTGCCGCGGATAAACTCGCGAAGTATTATGCCAAGGGCAATACCCGGGTAAAGTTTGAGTCCTGGCAGTCGAAGAACCGGGAATTGCTGCAGGCTCTCAGCGCGCAGAGCTCTTCAACTAACACAATCCTTTTTTTTGTAATTATATCAATCTCGCTCGGGATAGCAAGCGTGCTCGGTATCGCCGCTGTCCAGAAACAACGTCAGCTGGGAATACTGAAAGCTATGGGCACCTCGAATGTAAGCGCGGCTAAAATTTTTATCTACCAGGGCTTTGCCCTCGGGCTGCTCGGTTCGTTCCTGGGAGTGCTCGCCGGGCTGGCCCTCGGCTATATGTTTGTTACCTTCGCGGGAGTGAATTTTGGATTTGATTTTTCCGCGGGAATGATAATCACGCCGGTAATTCTCGCCTGTCTCGCGTCAACCCTGGCGTCGCTTATTCCGGCAAGAAAGGCGGCGGGACTTTCTCCTATTGAGGTGATAAGAAATGGCTGATAATATCATCTCCGCAAAAAATATCAACAAAGTTTACGGCGCCGGCAACATAAAGGCGCAGGTGCTCTTCGATATCAATCTTGAAATTGAGCGCAACAGTTTCACCGCTCTCATCGGTCCCTCCGGCTCCGGGAAAAGCACCCTGCTTAACTGCCTGGCTTTGCTTGACCCCCCGACTTCCGGTTCAATCGTAATAGACGGGAAGGAACAGGCAGGCAAGGATGTCAATTCCCTCTCAAAATTCAGGAATGACCGCATCGGTTTTGTTTTTCAGTTCCATTATCTTTTGCCGGAGTTCACCGCGCTGGAAAACATATTGATCCCCTACAATATCAGGCACGGCAAAGCGCCCGTAAATATAGTAAAGGAAGCTGAGCGCTTGATGGAGAGAATAGGAATTCTCGGGGAAAAGAACAAGTACCAGGGGGAAATGTCCGGCGGGCAGCAGCAGCGGGTTTCAATAGCCAGGGCGTTAATAAACAAGCCGGCTCTTATTTTTGCTGATGAGCCAACGGGAAATCTGGATACGGAGACAGGCGGCGCGGTGCTCTCGCTTATGAAAGAAATCAATGCCGAAAATAACACAACTCTTGTAATGGTAACTCACGACCGCGATATCGCGCTCCAATCAGACAGAGTCGTGGAACTTGTGAACGGCAGAATTTGCAGATCAATAAACCTAAAAGCGGCAGGAGTAGAAGGAGCGGAAAAGCAGCTTGAGAACCGTTCCTGCTATCCTTGATAATGCTTATTCGGATTGATTTATTACAATTGACTAAGAAACTCTAATGTTGTAGAATGTTTTAACATCCGTATGGGATGGCCCGGAGCAATCCTGGTTGCAAAGCTGTGAGTCTAAAAAAATCGCAGACTCCCGTGTTTGATTCTGAATGTTTGTTTTTAGCAAAGACCGCCTGGCCGCAGCGCAGGTTTTCTTGGCGGTTTGTTTTATAAGAAATATTATTTTGGCTAAAAGGGGAAAAATGGAAAAGAGACTTTTAGGCGAAATACTGGTAAGCGAAAAAATTATTACACCGGTCCAGCTTGAAAAAGCCCTTGCCGAACAAAAGGCCGGCGGCAAGAGAATAGGACATGCCCTGCTTGACCTTGGCTACATTACTGAAGACAAACTTCTGAAGGCCCTCGGCAGCCAGCTTGATGTGGATACTGTAAACCTGAACGACGCTTTAATTCCCGTCGAAGTGGTAAAAATGGTGCCTGAAGATATTTGCAGGCGCTACAAAGTACTGCCCTACGCCGTTTCCGATAATGTTATTTCTCTCGCGATGGTGGATCCGCTTGATTACCGCGTGATCAACGACGTGAAGTTCCTGGTCCACAAAGACATAAAGCCGATGCTGGCTTCAGAGAAAGCCGTTAACAAAGCCATCAGCAAGTCCTACGGGCTTCCCGACGAAATGCGCGACATGGTCAGGCAGATAGACAACAAACTGCTCGACGATGATTCTATAGAGAAGGAAGCCGCGAAAGCTGTCGAAGCGTCTGATGACGCTCCGATTATTAAAATAGTCGATCTCATAATAATTAACGCTGTCAAAGAAAGGGCGACAGATATACACATTGAACCGTTCGAAAAAACCATGAGGATCAGGTATAGAAAAGACGGAATATTGCGCGAGGTTGCCGCTCCTCCGTTCCAGCTCTACAACTCCATAATTTCCCGCATTAAAATCATGGGCAAGCTTGATATCGCCGAGAACAGAATCCCGCAGGACGGACGTATCAGCAAGAAAGTTTCAGGCCGCGATATCGACTTCCGTGTTTCCATAATTCCGAACCAGTTCGGCGAGCGCTGCGTGATGAGGATTCTTGACCGCGGAGCAACCGTGCTTGACCTGGAGAAACTCGGCCTAAACGGCGAGGATCTCAAGCATTTTGACGAAGCCATCAATAAGCCTTTCGGAATGATACTTATTTCCGGCCCCACGGGTTCCGGAAAAACAACGACTCTTTACGCCGCACTGAACAGGATTTATAATACGGGCGACAACATCCTGACCATCGAAGATCCGATAGAATACTCCTTTTTCGGCATCGGCCAGCTTGAGGTTAAAGAAGAAATAGGCCTGACTTTCGCGAAAGCGCTGAGGTCCTTCCTCAGGCACGACCCTGACATCATTCTCCTCGGAGAAATGCGCGACTTTGAAACAGCGGATATTTCCATCCGCGCGGCGCTTACCGGGCATCTTGTGTTCTCCACCATTCACACTAACGACGCGCCGAGTTCTGTGACGAGGCTTATTGACATGGGCATTGAGCCCTTCCTTATTAACTCGTGTCTTGTCATGGTTATGGCCCAGCGTCTTGTGAGAAGGGCTTGCGAGCACTGCCGTGAGGAATTGATACTGACTCCGGAGCAGCAGCTGGCGACCTTTGCCCAGATACTTTCCAAGAAACCGATGACATTCTACAAAACCAATGGTTGCGAGGTTTGCTACAATACCGGGTACCGCGGCAGGACAGGAATCCATGAGATTATGATGATGAATAACGAAATACGCACCATGGTCGCGCAAAAAGCCCAGCCGCATGAAATAAAGGCTGCCGCAGTAAAAGGCGGAATGAAGACTCTGTTCAGCAGCGGTATTGACCTGGCGCTGAAGGGAATCACAACATTGGACGAGATCATTAAGGTGGCCGGCACTGCTTAGTCAGGATTTAGAGAAATGCGGGAGGATGGGTAATGCCTAATTATTCCTACATAGCGATTGATGGGGACGGCAATGAATTTAAAGGCGTCATAGAAGCCGAATCCAAGGAAGTCGCGGCGAAGAAGCTCCAGAATCAGAAACTGATGGTTACCAGTGTGAAGAAGGAACTTCCTTTTGCGAAATATTTTAAAGGCGGCAACATTGGCGGCAGGAAAGTTACCCGCGAGGATGTTCTGCTCTTCTCCAGGCAGCTTTCAACCCTGGTAAAGGCGAGGATAAGTTTGGAACAGTGCCTTGATGTTATGGTTACGCAGACCCAGAATCCTGAATTTCAGAAGATCATAAAGGAGATCAGGGCTGATGTTGTTTCCGGAACCCCGCTTTCGGCTGCGATGGGAAAGCACCCAAAAGTATTCAATTCTCTTTTTGTGGGCATGGTTAAGGCCGGAGAAGTTTCAGGCAAACTGCCGGAAATTCTTATCAGAACCGCAAAGTACCTCGACCGTTCCGCGAGACTGCGCTCAAAACTTGTCTCGGCGATGGTCTATCCCTGCCTGGTCATCGGCGTGGGCATTATTATCGTCATCTTCTTAATGTGGAAAGTTATCCCGATGTTTGAGTCGATGTATTCCAAGATGGGAAGCAACCTTCCGCCAATAACAAAGATCATGATTTTTACAAGCCGCGAAATATTCGGCAAATGGATATTCGCGATGCCCTGGCTGTTTATATGGATCATTGCTATTGTCGGCGGCGTCTACTGGTTCCAGGCGGCGCTTAAGCAGGCCAAGTTCAGGATGTGGTTTGACATCCAGCTCCTTAAAGCCCCCGCTCTAGGAGAGTATCTTTCCAAGGTTATATTTGCCAGATTCTCTCAGACGCTCGGGATTCTGGTGAGCAACGGCGTGCCGATACTTGAATCGATGGAACTGGTCGCGAAGACCGTTGACAGTAAACCAATAGAAGCGGCGGTATTGGAATCAAGAGACAAGATCAAAGAGGGAGAGAAAATAGCCGATACCCTGAAGAAAAACAAATTCTTCCCGCCGCTGGTGGTTTCTATGGTCAGCGTCGGCGAGCAGACCGGCAAGCTCGGCGAGGTGCTGGAACAGATTTCGGAATTCTATGAGGACGAAGTGGAAATCGCCACGGCAACGCTTATTTCAATTATCGAACCCGTGCTCATTATCTGCCTGGCCGTAATGGTCGGGTTTGTGGTCATGGCGCTTTACCTGCCGATATTCAAGATGTACGGCGGGATGAAAAAGGCGTAAGGAAAATAATCGCGGGGGACCGCAGAAAAACAAATTCCGATTCAGGAGGTAACGTTAATGAAAAGGCAAGCAGGTTTCACACTCATCGAGCTCATGATCGTAATCGCGATTATCGGCTTACTTGTCGCAATCGTCATCCCGGATCTTTTGATGACAAGGCAGCAGTCAGAGGTGGAGGCGTGCAAAGCATCCCTCAGGGGAGTGCAGTCGGCGCTCGAGCTTTACTTTACACATTACAAATATTACCCCCAGGGGCTGAATCAGCTTGTTGTTGAAGGCTACCTCGGAGAAGGCGCAGACAAGGATCCGTGGGCAAAGGAGTTTTTGTATAAGCCGGATACAGGAGGCGGAACAGGCAGCAGCACCGGATCGGGCGACAACCAGGCAAGCAACTATTTCGTCGGCAGCTCAGGACCGGATAAAACGCCTGGAAATACTGACGATGTAGAACCTCCTATAAATACCAGCAGGCATTCTTTCAAGGCTAAGGGCGCAACTCAGGGCGGCGGAGATGTCGGCGGAACCGGTCAGACAGCTGAGTAATTATAAAATGACGGCCGGAAAAGCTGGTGTAAATAAAGGGTTTACGCTGATTGAAGTCCTGATCTCGATGGCATTCATCGCGCTGATCTATGGTTTCGTTGTCTCAATATTTTTTCAGGGCTTTTCGACGATAAGCCGCGGTGAAATTGAAGACCAGGGCGTTATTCTGGCGAACAACGAGATGAAAAGACTTTCAAGTTATGAGAACCCTTTATACATCTATTTTATGGAAGGGGAGGGCGGGGCCGGGGCTATTCTGGTGGACAAGCTGAAGAACGGAGACATTCTCCCCTATGAACTGGTAACTGACGGCACGATAATGCTCGGCGAGAAGTATAATATAAGCAGTCAAACGGCCGATTCCAATGCCGATATCAAGGCGGTTACTACCTCAAAGGCGAGTTATACCAGAACGGTAGACCTGACTTTTGATGACGTTACGCCTGTTTTGATTCATTTGTGGGTCAAAGTAAAATGGACCGATCCGCAGCAGCAATTTCCGGATGGAGAGTATGAACTTGAAACTCGCCTCGCGCAATAGCGGAGACGGTATGTTAATGAAACGAAACGCCGGCAAAGCAAAGGGATTTACGTTGATCGAGCTCATGATCGCCATGGGGCTCGCATTCCTTATTTTTGCGGTTATCTATATGGCGTATTTTATCTCGCAGACGTTTTTTGTCAGGGGTACGGATTCACTCCAGGAGCAGATGTATGTCAGGGCCCTGTTCTCCGGGATAAATGACGATCTGAAATACCTGACTCGTTTGAACGAGCTCGGACCAAACAAGGACTACCTGGTTTTTGAGATTTTTAACAGAAAAGTTGTTGGAACGCAAACTGATACGAGCAATAAAACGATACAAGGCAGCGTTATTACTTATCAGCTTAATTCTTCAAAGGATTATCAGGGCAACCCATTTATGATCCTCCAGAAAAAAGAGGACAAGTATGAATGGCTGCTCCAGTTTGGACACACACAGGTACCTGATGATTTGGCCGAACCCTACGGCTACCCGCCGGATTACAGGGACGCTTCCAGCTTTGTGGCGCTCCCGGAAGGCCAGTTCGAGGACATGATAGAACAGGAAGAGAAGAAAGAGTTCCTGGTGACTAGCGTTATATTTACGCCGTATGACAATCTTGGTGAAGAGATTGTCAAAGGCAACACTTACGAAGATTTGAGATACGCCAGGTCAATTAAAGTTGAAGTTACATATTCAATCAGGAACAGTAACGGCGACTTAAGTCTGGAAAAGAACAGTTCGAAAACGGTCTCGACGGTAATACCGTTTGTTAATTTCATGGTACAATCGGACGTGTCGGGCTGATATGTTTTTTCCCGGTTAAAATTTTAAAGGACAAATACTTCTCGGGAAAGGGAGCGTAAATTGGCCAAGAATACGAGTATCGGCATAGATATCGGCAACAGCCAGATAAAAGTTGTGTTGCTGAAAAAGTCGGGAAACGGGGTTAAGCTGGAACGTTTCTTCGTCGAGAACTACGGTCTCTCGCCAAAGGAACTTTCGTCGCCTATCACTGTTGTCAACAAACGAATGGAGATAATTTCAAAGATCTTCAAAGAAATCAAACCGGTTAACGTAGTTGTCGCGGTCGCCAAGGGCGAGGATAATATCAGAACAATCCAGATGCCGCTGATGACCGAACAGTCCCTTCGCCAGGCTTTGAGGTGGGGCGGCCAGCCGGATTACATTCCTTTTGACCTCAAAGAAATGACCTGGGACATTGTTATCTCTCAGGTTTACAGAAGAAAAGAAGAGATAAAAGCGGAAGGCAAAGAAAAGATGGATGTCATAATTGCTCTCGCTAAGAAGAATATTGTTAACTCCTATCTTGATATCTTTGAAAGTTCCAGCGCGCTGATAGATGTGCTGGATTCAAACACGCTTTCAGGCCTAAACTTCACATGTTTCAATTATGCCATACCTAAGGATAAAATCTGGGCGAAGATAGACTTTGGGGCGGAGATGACCACGGTAAACGTGCTTGACGGGAGCAATCTCAAATTCACCCTGAATATTCCCTGGGGTGTCAACGACATCACAGAGATGACTCAGTCTGTCAGCGGCATCGCGGACTGGAAGGACGCTCAGGCAGCCGTGCACTCCATGGACTTCAATGTTTCCGACAACCCTGTTATGCAGGCGCTGGAACCCAAGATTAAGGATTTTGTGCGCCAGCTTAACGGCGCGATAAGTTTCTATGAAAGCAAAAACCAGGGCTGCGTTGTGTCCGAGGTAATGCTCTCCGGCGGCGGGGCGATGCTCTGCGGCATGGATAGGTTTATAGGTTCAAAGATAAGCAGGGAAGTAAAGTTAGAGAACGAGATTAACAGAAGCCTGATAAATTACGACAAGAAGGATGAGACGCAGCTGAAGATGCTTTTGCCCCAGCTCAATGTGGCAATCGGAGCGGCGATGCGCAACCTCGTAGAGCTCCGGAACACAGCGAACCTGCTGCCGTTCGATATTATGCTCGGCAGGAAATTAAAGAGCCGCAGGACTTCCACGGTTCTCGTGATTGCGGCCTCGCTTGCTCTGCTTTTCGGCGGGGTGGCCTGGAGGTATTCGGTCTACTCGCAAAGCTTGCTAAAACTTGCTGAGGTTAAGAAGGAGTTTGACAGTCAAAATGGGGAAGCCGTAGACCTGATCAAAATGCAAGATGCGGTAGACACCTTTAATTCAATCAGCGCCAACTACGCTTCGGTGAATGCGAATTCTACGGTCTGGTCGGATGCGCTGATAGAGCTCTCCTCGATTGTTCCGAAGAACACTTATGTGGCGAATGCTAACTGGTCCGCCAGATCACAGCAGTTTCTGTTCAAAACCGCCAAGAAGTTCCAGAAGGAAGAGCAGGAAATAGTGGAAAAGTTCAGTAACTCAAAGAACTTCAGCGGTATGAAAGTGGGAAGGATGAACGAGACGGAATCGACGTATGATTATGATATCACCAGAGTGGTTGCGCGGACCAGGAGCGCGGTTCAAGGCAATTCCCCGGCAGGCGGTGGGAAGCCGGCAAGCGCATTAGGCGATCAGCCAAATGCTGAAGGGGGTGCAAGATAATGGCCGCAGGCAAAAATGGAATAACAATACTTAAGGATTACAATATAGACAAAATAGACCTTTTTATCTACGGAACGAGCCTTGTGCTGCTGCTTGTCGCAATATTCTCTCTTGTGTTTATTGCCGGCAAGGACAAAGAAACGCAGACCCTGACCAAAGTAAAGTCAGCGAGGCTTAATGTCTTCAAAACGGCCAAGAGCAAGGAGGCCAAGATTAAGGGGGATTTCGCAAACCTTCCGGTCCGTGCCCAGGGCCTTTACGACGGATTCCTGGCGCAGGACGATGTGAACACTTACGCTTTCTTCGTCAAAACGCTGGCAGATAAATTCAAGGCTAACAACTTCACTATTGATCCCGGTAAGGGAATGACTGCCACCGAGTCCAGGGTTGTTACGGTTACGGAGCCGGTCTATCAGGTTCTAAAAAAAGTTCTTAGCCCCAGAATTTTCGATGATGCTCCGGACGGCGGAAAGAAGTTTTCGTTGAAATTCGTGAAACTCTCGGTGAGAGTGACCATGGAGCTTTCTTTCGGGAACCTTGTGGCGTTCCTTTACGCTATCGAGCATTCCTCGAAGTACACTGAAGTCGCCGCTATTTCTATAGCAGGAACTTCTGATGTCTCCCAGAAGGATTCTAAAGTAAGGGTGGATATGGTGATTAACTGCTTCGGGAGAAGCGAAGAGTTTAAGAAACAGGTATTTTCCGTCCTGCCTCCCGGGGCGAAACTTATCGAGAGCCAAAACAAGGTGCTCGTACAGCTTCCTTCAGTGAGCCTGGGCAGCAACCCCGGCGCGCAGTTCTTCGGGAGAAACGAGAACATTGATTTCGGGGATAAATACAAGACGGTTCACCCTGTCTTCTACGCGCACACGACGGGAGAGATACAGTGCCCGCAGGTTATTCCGGCTAATTTAAGGTATTCGGCAATAGTCGGGGATACCATGGCTTTTACGGACGGAACAACGACATTCTTCGGGAAAACCGGAGGCTATATCACGAGCAAAGGCAAGCCAATCCAGGGTTTTGAAAAGCTCGTTCTGAAAGAGATCAATTCTGTCGATCATACTGTGACTATTCAGAACCAGGGCATAAATAAAGGTGATTACCCTGACTGCCCGGATTCCGCGCAATTTAAGACCAGGTAAATAAACAGAGAAATCTGTAAAAAAACAAACAAGAGAGGAGGTGACTTTAAGACGGGATTCTGATAAACTATCTAAAGCCTTTAATGTCCTCGAGGAGGTTTAGCAGTTATGAAAAAAGTATTAATAGCATTGGCCGCACTTCTTTTGTGCGGGGTTGTATCGGCGCAGAATGTGTATGTAGAGCCGCCGTTGGAGTTCAACGACACGCCCGTAAGGACGGTCCTGGACACCATATTTATGAAGGCCGGTAATGTGCCGTATTCTATAGAAATAACGAATCCTGCGGAAGTTCCTCCGGTCACC
>CAIWRR010000180.1 GCA_903915125.1 Candidatus Firestoneibacteriota bacterium
TATGTGCTCGGCCCCTTTAGAAGCGGCTGCACGGACGGGGAGGATGTGACATTTCTTTCTCCGAAGCACACAAGGTATTGGGATTTGGATCTTTGCGGAGAGAAAACCTGCCGTCCCCGAGCCGGAAAGACTGTAAAAGCCCAAGGCCTGTCAAGGAACTGGCAGGCGGTTGTCACTCCGTATTTCCAGTGGCTTGAACCCGAGAGAATCCACTCGCTTGATCCGGCGAAGAAAGAATGGCTTTGGAAAGAAGCGAAATTTAAATGGTGGGAAGCGCTGGATTCAATTTCTTACGCGGCTGCTTACATATATTCAGAGTCTGCCCGTGAAGCGCTGGCGCATGCCGGCGGCTGGGACGGCTACAAGCTCTGGTTTAACGGCGAATTCCTGGGGCAAGAGCATTCCTGGCATCACCAGATACTCGACCAGCAAAGTTATGTCGTGAGCCTTAAAAAAGGAATGAACCTGTTTCTTTTGAAAATTGACCGGAGCCGGGTAATGCTGCGCCTCACTGATCTTGGCGGGTTTTTTCTCAAGGGTGTTTCGTCGGCGCTTCCGGACGGCACGGATAAGAATACTCTCGTTTTCGGAAGCGAAGCTTCCTATGACGCCGTGGACACGCTGAGGCGGGTCGCGCTGGAATTTAAGCCCTCCATGCCGGCCCCGCTTTCAGGAAAGAAATCGATAGGCGCCTGGCAGAAAAAATTCGGGCGGGTGCTGAAAGGCCTTTTGCTGCCTGAAGGCCCCTCAAAGGGAAAACTTCATATAAGGAAACTCTCGTCAAGCGACGAGGGAGAATACTTAAAAGAAAAAATAGAACTCTGGAAGGACGGTTCTTTTTCAAGGATCCCTGCCTTTGTGCTCGTTCCGAAAAAGAAGAACGGCGCCGGCATGGTCGGGCTTCACGGCCACGGCAAAGGCAAGATAGAGGTGGTGGAAGTTCCTGACCCGCGTCCCGCGGGCAGCTGCTGGTATGACAACAGCGGAGTTGCCTACGCGAAGCGCGGCTATGTGGTCATTGCCATAGACGCTTTGGGTTTCGGCGAGAGGGAGTCTCCGGGGTTTGACAACTGCCAGATACGGCATACCGGCGTGAACCTGATAGGAAAAGACCTTATTTCCTATCACCTGCAGGACTATATTACTGCCGTGGATTATCTTTGCTCGCGAAAAGATGTTGACAGTAAAAGGATCGGCTGCGCGGGAAACTCCTTTGGGGGTGTCTCTGCCTACATGCTCGCCGCGGTTGATAAAAGGATACGCGCCTGTATTGCTTCCTGCTGTACGACTTCCTACACGGAATTTCTGCAGGAGCTGGAGGATTTTGTATGCGGCTCGCAGGTTTTGAAAAGCGTTTTTAAGTACGGCGATATTTCCGATATCATGTCGCTGATAGCGCCGAGGGCTCTCTTCATAGAGGCCGGAAAGCTTGACTACCTCTTCTCTTTGCACTTCGCGGAGGAAGCGGATAAGAAGGTCAGGCGGGTTTACGCGGAGTTGAACGCCGCGGAAAAGTACGGATCGGATTTCTTTGATGGAGGCCACAGGTTCAATGGCGCAAAGTCGCACGGCTGGACAGACAAACAGCTTGTTTAAAGCCATAGAGCAAAGGCCGCTCGCTTTCGCGGCCATTTTTTTCGCGCTCGGCGTGCTTCTCTCAAGCGCCTTCAAAGTCCTGCCTTTTTATGTGCCGCTGGCACTGCTTCTTGCCTGCGCCGCGCTTTATCTGTTAACCCGTCCGGATAGGAATGTGGTCATTATTTCTGCCGCGTTTCTCGCTGCTCTCCTTTCCTGCTCCGCGCGCGAGGCTCTCATAAGCCGCGACAACATAAAATATGAAGTTGAGAAGTATGACGGAAAATTTGTCACGCTCTCCGGCGTTCTTGATTCTCCGCCGGAGATTAACCCTGAGAGGAATACCGCTGCCGTGCTTGTCCGGGCTCAGCAGCTTATGTGCGGAAATGACGAGCGGAAGGTAAGCGGGTTGGTCAAGGTTTCAATCCGCACAGAACTGAAGCCGGAAGAACTCCAGCCGGGGCAGACTGTCCGTGTCTCCGGGCGCTTGTACCGGGCGAAAGAAAGAAGGAACCCGGGTGAGTTTGACTACAGGGCCTACCTGGAGCGGCGCGGGATTTACGCTCTCATTTCTGTGAATTTTGCCCGCGGCGAGGATTTTGAGGTGCTGGGGGCAGGAAAGCCGGGGTTTTTCAGCAATGCCGCCCTGCTGGCTCGCAGAAGGCTGCTTGAGACCGTTGAAAAGACAATGCCGGGCAGGCCGGTTGAAGCAGCAGTTGTCCAGGGAATGATACTCGGCGAGACGGATAATATCCCTTCGGCGGTTTCCAGGAACTTCAGGGATTCCGGCATCTTTCACACTCTCGCGGTTTCCGGTTTCAATGTCGGACTGGTGACTGCGGCAGTTTTTTTTATCCTGAGATTTTTCGGAGCCGGGAAGAGGTTTGCGGCAAAATTCGGAATTGCTGCCGTGCTTTTTTACTGCCTCGTCGCGGGAGGCACGCCCTCGGTAGTCCGGGCGGCCATCATGTCGGTTGTTTTCCTTTCCGCGACAGCTCTTGAGCGGGAGGCGGACGGGTTAAACACCCTCGGGTTCTCCGCTATAATCGTGCTGTTGCTTGACCCTCTGGACCTTTTCAATATAGGGTTCCAGCTCTCTTATGCCGCGACTTTTGGAATAATATATTTTACTCCAAAGTTCCAGTCAGCGCTCAAATTTTTTCCGAAATGGCTTTCAGGCGCGCTCGGCGTTACTCTTGCAGCTCAGATTTTTGTGCTTCCTATCATGGCCTATTACTTCTATTCTGTTTCAATTATTTCGCTTGCGTGCAATCTGGTGACGGCCCCGCTTGTTTGGGCGGCTTCGGTTTTCGGGTTCTTCCAGGCGGCGGCCGGGAGCTTCCTTCCCTTTGCCGGCAAACTCCTGGGTTATATTTCCGGATTTGCCGTAACGCTGCTGCTTCCAATAACGGCTTTTTGCGCGGGACTTCCGTTCGCGGTCCTGCGCGTCGCCAGGCCGGATATTTTCACGCTATTTCTCTGCTATGCGGTGTTGCTGCTGGTCCCGCCTCTGATAAAGCAGGCAAAGACATCGCCCGTTCCCGCGCTTAGCGTCCTGGTCACGTTAAACCTTATATTCGCGCAGGCGGCCGTGCATAAATTCACGCGTCTTGACATAGGGTATCTCAGCATGAGAAAGGCCCAGGCCAGGTACGCCAATTACGGCGGAGGTTTCAGCGTTCTATATATTACCGGAAAACCGTCGGAGTATGACCTTGAGAGGGTGGTGCTTCCCGCCTTGTATTCTTCCGGCGTTAACCGCCTCAGCCTCCTTATTTGTTCCGGGGATGCCATTGGTCTTGAAAAAAAGATCAAGTGCGCAATGGTTCTTGTGAAACAGGAAGAATTAAGAGACAACCTGCTGGTGAATTCGGGAAAGAATTTTTTCGTCAGCGTGTCAAAGGATTTCACGCTTGTCGGAAAATACTGCGGTGAGTTTTTTCAGATGTCAGGAAAGGACTTGTATTTCGGGCCTGACAAGAGGCATATTGAATACACGGACGTGAAGGGCGATGACGCGAGGATATTTTATACTTACGGGAAGGGCTGGAGGGAAGTTAATTTTAAGTAATCTGTTTATAACGTTCGTAACGTTCTTAACGTTTATAACGTAAAACTTAAGGCCCTGTACTGCTTTTGGTTTACGTCATAAACGTTACAAACCTTATAAACGTTATAAACTTTTCACGGAGGAATTATGAACTCAATGCCCAAATCAAACGCGCTTTTTAAAATATTTAAAACCGCCCTAACTATCTGGCATAAGAAAGAAAAATCCATAAAGGATATGGAGGGCGCTGTGGCGGCCCTGAACAGGGAGAAAGAATTTCCGGCTTCGCTGGTCGGAGGCCTCGTCGCGCTGAATTGCTACCTCTGGCATGAAGAGGACAAAGCGCGCTCGCCGGTGATTAAAGCCGAAGGAATCGCGCGGGTAAAACGCAACATTGACAGGACGAACCAGGCGAGAAACAATAAAATAGAAGAATTGGACAGGTATTTTGCGGAATGGCTCAAAGTAAAAGGCGTGAAGGCAAGGAAGTCTGCCGGCCTAAATTCCGAAACCCCGGGCAGCATAGTTGACCGGCTCTCCATCCTGGCGCTCAAGATGTGGCATACGGCCGAAGAGTTGTTGAGAAAAGACGCGTCCGTCGAGCACAAGATGAAGTGCGCGAAAAGAATTGAGATTATGGAAGAGCAGAGAAAGGATTTGATGGGCTGCTATGACGCGCTGGTTAAGGATATTTCCGCGGGACGAAAGCAGCTGAAGATGTATTACCAGTTTAAGATGTATAATGACGCCTCCACTAATCCCTGGATGCGGAAAAAAAGCGGCAAAGGAGAGATATGAAAGACAACAGAACGCTGAACCTGCATTACTATCCGCCAACATTTAATTTTGACACGCTGGTCTGTCCTCTGATTTCGATAAAGGGAA
>CAIWRR010000181.1 GCA_903915125.1 Candidatus Firestoneibacteriota bacterium
AATCATTGACTCGTCAACGGAGGATTCTCCGTAAACCACAATGCCGTCAGCGGCAAAACGCTCGCCCGGGCGCACCGCCAATATATTTCCCTTCGAAAGCAGCCCGGCATCAATCTTTTGTTCCCGTCCGTTCTTGATGATGACGGCCTTTTTTGCCTGAAGGTTTGCCAGCCCGCGGATGTTCTCAAGCGCTTTCTTTCTTGAACCGGCTTCGAGGAGGCGCCCCAGAAGCACCAGCGTAATGATGACCGCGGAAGTGTCAAAATAGGCCATAGCCATCTTTCCGGAGCCCGAAAATAACCCGGGAAAGAACGCGGCAAGGGCGCTGTAAACAAAAGCCGAACCGGCGCCTACCGCCACGAGAGTGTTCATGTCGGCAATATTCGCGGGTGGTTTGAAAGCTGAAACGGCGCCCTTAAAAAAAACTGAGCCGCTATAAATTATCACGGGAAGAGCCAATACAAACATCGCGATATTAACAGCCTGGAGATGTCCCCAAAAGGAAAGAATCATTATGGCCGCGGAAAACAGCGCGCCCGCGATAAGCCTGGACTTTAGTTTTGAATACTCGGCGAGTTGTATTTTTTCCATCGCGTCCGGGGAAGCTGCCGCGCCAAAGCCGATGCTTTCTATCGCGCCTTTCATTTTGGCGAAATTGGCAACGGCGGGATCGTACTCCACAACGGCGTTGTTTAGGGCAAGATTGACGCTCGCGGAGGAAATTCCTTTCATGCGTTTAAGCCGCTTTTCCACGTTAAGAACGCAGGAAGCGCAATGAAGTCCGGTCAGATTGAAAACAATCTTAGTATCTGGCATACTTGAATTTAGCAGATTACGGGCAGGCGCTCAATGAGTTTAATCATACCCCTAAGTAGCCAGGATTCCAATTAGCTTATAATCATTCATATTTATCTTCTTTGACTTGCTGGCCTTAAGCACCGTCCTGATGTCTGTTGAGATTACTTTATTGCCAACCATGCCTACCATCCTGCCGCCTCTGCCTTTCAGCAATTCATCAACAGCAGTCTCTCCGAAACGGCCCGCCAGCGTCCGGGATAAAGCGGAAGGAGCCCCGCCTCTCTGCATATAACCGAGAACGCTGACCCTGACCTCAAGTTCAGTTTTGGCGGCTATAATTTCAGCGACATCATGCCCGCGGGCCGCGCCTTCGGCGACTATCACAATACTGCTCCTCTTTCCGCGGTGATACCCGCGGAGCAGAAGGTCGCAGAGTTTGTCAGCGTTAAACTTTACCTCGGGAATAATCACGGCTTCGGCGCCGGAACCAAGTCCGACTTCAAGCGCGATGGAACCGGAATCCCTTCCCATCACTTCAACCACGAAAACACGGTCGTGCGAAGAAGCGGTGTCCCGAATCTTATCAATCGCGTCAAGCGCCGTGTTTACCGCCGTGTCAAATCCTACGGTATAGTCAGTATAGCAGAGGTCATTGTCAATGGAAGCCGGAATATTTATCACCGGGATTCCCCAGTCATAATAGAGCAAAGCTCCCGCCGCGAGAGAACCGTTGCCGCCGATAATAACTACCGCGTCAATGCTGTGCACCTTAAGATGGTCCACCGCTTCCCGCTGGTTCTTTTTTTCCTTGAACTCCGGGCATCTGATTGTCTTAAGCATGGTCCCGCCGCGGTTTATGATGCCTGATACCGAGTGCAGGGTGAGCTCTTCTATATCGTTGTCTATCAGCCCGCGGAATCCTCTTTTGATTCCGCAGACTCTAAGATGTTTATAGATGGCGGTCCTTACAACGGACCTGATTACCGCGTTCATACCGGGAGCGTCTCCGCCGGTGGTCATTACGCCGATTTTCTTGATCATGCCTTCTCCTGTCTATGTTTCAGGGATTATTTAATCTCTTTGCCGGGCTCGCCGACGCAGTACAGGCTCTTTTCCCCGCGGAAATAAATTTGATTTCCGTCAAAATAGGGCGAGGTAATAAAGCCCTCCGGAGTGCTCTTCTTGTAACCTCTTGAAACAAGGGCGAGTATTTTGTTTTTCGACAGAATTTTAAACTTTTTCCCGGGTTCAATAACAAGGGTCGTACCCGAGTTTGTTGTCAAATAGATGCGACCGCCGGCAACACAGAGCGAGGACAGGAGGCCGCAGCTATACGGGCGCGGGCCGGAATTGTCAAAATCCTCGGAATCTATCAGGGTCTTATAAACATACTCCGATTTTGCGGGGTCATAACAGTAAAATTCTCCGAGCGCTGTGACAAAATACAAGAGGCCGTCATAAAACACGGGCGAAGGAAAATTCCTGTCATTCGTTTCCTTAAAAGGCTTCTCAATAACCGGAAGTTCCACATATTTCATCTGCGGCGAAAATCCCGGATCCGCGGATGCCGGGGCTTTATAATATTGAATGGCCTTTTTTGCGTCAGCCCACAACAAAGACCAGAGCTGAAAAACATGTCCGTTCCCCAGTACCGGAGAAGTTGAGCTGTGGCTTACGGTTCCGCGGCAGACAATTTTTCCGTCGGAGGACCTCATAATGCCTCCGTCGCCCGACATAAAGCACTCAACGCCCCCGATCTTCACCGCCACAGGAGAGGCGAAAGTTCCCCAATCCCAAAACTTTGTCGTCCAGGCCGGCGCTCCCGTCTTCGCGTCCAGCGCGTAATAATCCTTCATATTCAATATGACCTTTCCGCCTGACACGAGCGGACTGCTGTGATAACCGTGCTCCTGCCCGGCCTTGCCGACCCTTGAGTTCCTGATCCAATTTAGCTTTCCGTCAAGAGTGAAGCTCGCGGTAATGCCGAGCGCGTTCCACACATAGACATTCTCTCCGTCGCTGCAAGGGGTTGCCGTGGCAAACCCGTCTTCCTGCGATACCGGGAACCTGTCCGGATCCATCGCGCCATAAACGGCCTGCATCTGCTTTTCGATATCGTCTTTTTCTTTCAGTTTCCTGTCCAGTTCGTCGGAGAGCGATCCGGGCAGGGCTTTCAAAACTTTGTCCCTTGACTCCGCGAGCCCGTCAAGTTTTTTCAGCTCAGCAGCCCACTTCAGCCTCTCTTCCGCGGTAAAAGCCTCATACGGAGAGAACTGTTTTATCCAGAGCAATTTCCCCTTCTTCTTGTCAAAGCAGAGAAGATCAAAGTTGCCGCCGCAAAAATAAATATTCTGCCCTGCAACCACCGGAGACGAGAAACCGGTAATTGGTATCCTGCTGACCCAAACAACGTTTTTATTCTGTCCGGGGCCTTTCTGCCATTCCAATGGAGGAGTGGCATCTTTAAATATGCCTGTGCCGTCCCCCCGCCAGCCGGAATAAACCTTTTTGTCCGCCGTTTCAGCGCCGGCAAGAGCGCAGAGCGATACGGCAAACAACATTACGGCGGCTTTTCTTATTTCATTCCCGCTGATACTAAATTTCATGTGCATTTGACCCCCGGTGTTTTAATTTTACTTAATTTTTATAATAACTTTTCTATCCCTCGGGCCGTCAAACTCGCAGAAATATATCCCCTGCCAGACGCCGAGAATCAGTTTTCCGTTTTCCACGAGCACCGTCTGGCAAAAGCCCATCATTGAGGCCTTGATATGCGAATCCGA
>CAIWRR010000182.1 GCA_903915125.1 Candidatus Firestoneibacteriota bacterium
GCTGAGAAGGCGCCATCTCCCCGGCTGGAATTCCGGGTTCCTGTTGAAAAAGCTGGGCGGCGGCCCTTGCCTTGACATAGGAGTGCACGCTCTTGACGTGGCGATGTATTTCATGGGAAATCCGAGGCCTGTTTCGGTCTCGGGAATATCAGGCAATTTCATTGCCAAGAAAGGAGCTCTCAATCTTTGGGGGCCCTATGACAAAAAGATTATGGATGTAGAGGATTTCGCCGGCGGGTTCGTGCGCTTTGACAACGGCGCGGCGCTCTCGCTCTCATGCAGCTTTATGTCGAACATAAAGGAAAAAGAAGAAAATACAATCAGGCTTTTCGGGGATAAGGCAGGACTATGCTATCCGTCCGCGGAATATTTCACGGAAAAGGCAGGTTCCTTAATAGACGGTGAAATGACGAACCTTAAGGCGCAGGCCGGCCATACAGTCGAGATAGCAAAGTTTGCAGATTTCATAACCGGCAAGAGCAAAATCAATCCGCTTCCTCCCGAGCAATCTCTTGACGCCATTAAGGTCCTCGACGGGATACACAGGTCGCAGAGGGCGGGAAGGGAGATAAGATTTTAATAAACTGTTTTTAACGTTCTTAACGTTCATAACGTTTGTAACGTATGGCGCATAGATGGTTAGATTCAATTCTTACGTTAAGGACTATTCAGCTGTAAGCGAGGCCAGTATGCTAAGAGGGAAAAATATTTTGGTGGGAGTTTGCGGGGGAATTTCCGCGTACAAAATCTGCGGAGTTGTAAGCGCGTTAAAACAAGCCGGCGCTGTTGTTGAGGTTGTGATGACGCAGAACGCCCAGAAGTTTGTCACCCCGCTTACTTTTCAGAGCCTCTCCGGCAGGCCGGTCCACACGGATATGTTCTCGCCGGTTGAATCCGGCAACTGGGATATAGACCATATCGCGCTTGCCAAGAGCGCGGATTTAATTGCTATTGCTCCCGCGACAGCCAATGTCCTGGGTAAACTTGCCAACGGGCTCGCGGATGACCTTCTTACCGCGACCGTACTGGCATCAAAGGCGCCGGTGCTGCTGGTTCCCGCGATGAACACAGGCATGTGGGAGAACGCTATTGTCAGGGATAATGTAAAAAAGCTCGTAAGGTTTGGTTTCCGTTTTCTTGGGCCGGTAAAAGGAAAACTGGCCTGCGGGGATTCCGGAAGCGGCAGAATGACAGCTCCCGAAGAAATACTGAAAGCAATTAAGAAAATTGCCGGTTGATATTTTGGCGGGAGAATAATGGCTAACATCCTTGTTGTTTCAAATAACCCTCAGGCAACAGCAACCGCGGGCGGGCTGCTTATGGATGCCGGGCACAGGTGCTTTGCCGCCTCAAGCGTTAAGCAGGCCCTCGCAATAATTGAGAAGGCTTCTCCGGATATGGCTTTTGTGTATCACTTGCCTCCGGAGTCAGACGGCAAAATAATTCTGGAAATGCTGAAGAAGAAAGAGAGGACTCTGCCGGTGGTATTTCTTGCCGGTTCAGACGACGCGGATACGGCTGTCTTAGCCGCTAAGGCGGGAGCAGAAGATTGCATTACCCAAACAGAGCTTAAGAAAAAATTGCTGCTTACTGCGAACGCGATATTGAAAATATCCGCGCTTTTGCGCGAGAATAACGGCCTCAGAGAGTTCATCAGCAAGAATTTTATCCCGGCGCGCCAGTCCGGTCCCGTGAGCCTGCTTGAAGCGGGGAAACAGGCGGCGAGCGAAGCTGAGAAAAGATATATCATCAAGACCCTGGTGGAGTGCGATTGGAACAAGAGTAAAGCGGCTAAAGCCTTGCGGATAGATTATAAGACGCTTTTTAACAAACTGAAGGAATACGGCCTCAATATCATCGAAAAGCAGTAGTTGTGGCCGTGGAAACGGCAAAAACATTATATGAAGGCTCTTCAAAGCCTTTTAAATTGACTTTAACGGGTATACATGTTAAAAAACATTGAAATGTGCCGTTTAATATGAAGTATTTGCGGCAAAAACGCGGTTTTTGCAAAGAATTATGGCTGTACTATTTGCTTGTGCCGTCGTATTCCATGGGGAAAACATGATAGAGCATTTCTTGTCTTTCATAAAAAGATCCAGCAGCGTATTTGTCTTTACGCTCTTATTAGTTATGTTTTTCAACGGCCATATTAAGGAATCTGGCCTGATATTTTTTGTCCTATTGCTGTCAATATTTGTCGACGTTCGTAATTTCAGGTCTTACGACAAAATATTGGATTCCAACAGGAAACTTCAATATATAGACGAACTGAGCTCGGCAATGCGCCAAAGCATTAAATTGAGCGAGGTTCTTGAACTGGTTATGAAGAATCTTACGACAGAACTTGGTTATGACCGTGTAGTGATATTCTCTTTTGAACACAGGGGCTACAAGAAGGATGTCCTTGCTCCCGTCGCCGGACTGAATGTCTCAATGGATAAATTGGAAAACAGCTTCTTTAAGTATGATAAGAGCGAGGATATTGTCCCAAAATGCGCCATTGAAAAGAAACCTTACATAGTGAGGAATGCCAGGGAGGATCACCGCTGTTCGCAGAGTTTCGTCGAACTTCTTGACCTGTCCGAGTATATCGTGATTCCCATGATCAGCAAGGACGTAATAGTCGGGGTCCTGCTCGCAGATAACCGCAAGAACGGAAGGGAGATTCTGGAAAGCGATCTGCCGCCGCTGACAATGTTCGCAAACCAGGGAGCTATGGCGATAGAGAACGCGAGGCTTTATGAAAAGATAGAGGCGCTCGCGGTTACGGACGGTCTTACCCAGGTGTACAACCACAGGTATTTCCAGGATTCCCTCAAGGCAGAATTGAACAGGGTTGAACGGTATCACCGGGAGAGCTCGGAAAGAATTTCTCTCATGCTCCTGGATATAGATAATTTTAAAAAATACAACGATGCTTTCGGCCATCAGTCGGGAGATGCAGTTCTGACGGAAATAGGACTTATACTCAAAGGCCTCTCAAGGAAGGTCGATGTTGTTGCGCGGTACGGCGGCGAGGAATTTGTGATTATGATGCCGGCTACCCCTAAGGAAGGGGCCGCAATATTTGCGGAACGCGTAAGGTCCGGCATAGAAAAATCTAAATTTGAAATGAGGGACGGGCAGGTCCAGGGCGTGACCGTGAGCATCGGAGTATCAACTTACAGCGACGATGCCAAGACGCCGCAAGCGCTAATTGAGAAGGCGGACAAGAACCTTTACCTGGCAAAAACCGGAGGCAAGAACAGGGTCGTTTCCGGCTGAATAACAGGAAAATCCAGGCAGCGGCGCAATAGTGTGGCCGTTTTTTTTGCAAAAATATCCGGAGGGAGGAAGCATGCGGTCACTTGTTGTGATTCCCACCTATAACGAGAAAGAGAATATAGCGCGCCTAATAAAAGTCGTGCTCCTTTCCCATGCTGATATTGAAATGCTCATAGTAGATGATAACTCGCCGGACGGCACAGCCCTGGTTGTCAGTGATATGGCGAAAAGCGATCCCAGGATACACCTGCTGGTCAGGCCTTCTAAACTCGGTCTCGGGTCCGCCTATATTGCCGGTTTCCGTTACGCTTTGGAACAAGATTACGGGCTCATCTTTGAAATGGACGCGGATTTTTCCCATGATCCGGCCGCAATTCCGGAACTGATTGCCGCGGCGAAAGAATATGACCTTGTGATAGGTTCCCGCTACAAGAACGGGATCAGCGTGGTCAACTGGCCTTTAAGAAGGCTTATTCTGAGCCTGCTTGCCAGTCTTTACGTCCGCATAATACTGGGCCTTTCAGTTCACGACTGCACGAGCGGCTTCAAGTGTTTCAACCGCAGGGTGCTTGAGAGCATAGACCTGAGCAAAGTGAAATCAGACGGCTACTCCTTTCAGATCGAAATGAATTTCCGCGCGCAAAGGGAAGGGCTTAAAATAGGCGAAGTACCGATTATTTTTAATGACAGAAGGGCAGGGCATTCAAAGATGAACAGCAAGATAGTTTACGAAGCCCTGCTGTTGGTTTGGAAACTCAGGTTTGAATTCCTTTTTAAAAACAGGAAGGTGTCCGCATGAAAGGCGTTGAAGAACAGTTAGCCTCACTAAGAAGAGGCGTTGTTGAGATATTGAGCGAAGAAGAACTGAAAGCAAAGCTGAAGAAATCGCTTGAATCCGGAAAGCCGCTCCGCGTCAAGCTGGGCATTGACCCCACTTCGCCCGACGTGCATCTCGGTTTCACGGTGCCGCTCAGGAAACTTAAAGTTTTCCAGGAACTCGGGCATCAGGTGGTCATCATTATAGGGAATTACACTGGTATGGTGGGAGATCCTTCGGGCAAGAACTCGACGCGCCCTCAGCTTTCGGAAGAAACTGTAATGGCCAACGCCAAGTATTACAAAGAACAAATCTTCAAAATACTCGATGAAAAAAAGACCGAGGTGGTATATAACGGCGACTGGTTCTCCAAATTCTCCTTTAATGATGTAATCTCGCTGGCAAGCAAGATAACGGTAGCGAGCCTCCTCGAGCACGACTATTTCCAGAACAGGTACAAAAACGGCATTCCCATCAGCCTGCACGAATTTATTTACCCCTTGATGCAGGGCTGGGATTCTGTTGAGGTCAAAGCCGATATAGAAATGGGAGGCACCGACCAGAGGTTCAACATTATTGTCGGCAGGGCGCTTCAAAAGGAGAACGGGCAGGAGGCGCAGGTCGCCCTGTTCATGCCGATCCTTGCCGGGCTTGACGGCAAGGCAAAGATGAGCAAAAGCCTTGGCAATTATATTGGCATCTCTGAAACCTCGAAGGATATGTTCGGCAAAGCGATGTCAATACCGGATGTCCTTATGGAAAGTTACTTTGAACTGCTCACGGAAATACCCCTTGAGGAAATTGCGCGCTTAAAGAAAGGCATTGTCGACGGCAGTCTGCACCCGCGCGCCGTCAAGGTGACGCTTGCAAAAGAACTTGTAAAAATGTATCACGGCGCAGAGGCGGCAGAGAAGGAAGCGCTCGAGTTTGACAGAGTCTTCTCGGATAAGCAGCTGCCATCAGACATCCCGGAAGTTTGCATCTCTAAAGAAGAACTCTCCGAAGGGAAGATCTGGATAGTAAAGCTTATCACGCTTGCCGGTCTTGCCTCCGGGAGAAACGAGGCAGGAAGGCTTGTCGACCAGGGCGCGGTCTCGCTCGATGAGATAAAGGTAGATTCCTCCAAAGACGCGGTTTTGGTAAAAGACGGAAGCATCCTTAAGGTAGGCAAAAGAAAATTCGCGAAAATTAAGTTCAAGTAATCCACTCAGCGCGAAGCGGCGCCCGGTCCGGTAACCCGAAGGAAAAGGAGAAGTGATGGGTAAATACGGTTATCTTAGCTCTGACGGAAGGGAATATATAATAACCAGGCCTGACACCCCCAAGCCCTGGCTGAACTATCTTTCCAACGAGAAATACGGCTGCTGCGTCACGCAGGTTATGAACGGCTATTCTGTCTCAGCGTTGCCGAGCGGGTGGAGAGTTACCGAACGGGGGCGCGATTTAAGGCCAGGCAAATATGTTTATGTCAGGGATAACGACACCGGTGAATTCTGGACCGTAAACTGGGACCCGATACAGAAGAAAGGCCAGTCCTTCAGATGCAGGGCAGGGATAGGTTACCAGATAGTTGAGACAAAATACAAAGGGCTGGAAATGTCCCTGCGTGTTTTTGTCCCGCTCAACGAGGAAGCCGAAATCTGGACCGTTAAATTGAAAAACACCGGAAAGAAAAAACTCAATCTGAGCGTCTTTCCCGTCGTGGAATGGCTGCTTTTTGACGACCTGGTCAGCTGGGATGTTTACGGCTGGTATCAGTCCGGTTTTTACGAGAAAGAGACGCGCGCGGTGGTCGGCCAGTTAACGCATCCGGCGAAATTTGGCCTTAAACTCTTCGGTTACATGAAAAGTATAGTGAAAGAAAACGGGTTTGATCTTAGACGGAAAGCCTTTCTGGGCCCCATCGGGAGCTTCAACGCGCCGGAAGCTGTAAAGACCGGGAAATGCTCGAACAGCGTCTGCTCCGCGGAAGAAGTGGTAAGTTCGGTGCAAAACAACCTGGCGCTTTCCGCAGGACAGGAGAAAGGTCTTGATTACCTTGTAGGCTTCGGCGGCAAAAAAGAACGCGCCTCTGCCTGCCGCAAGTACACTTCGGCAAAGACTGTGGAGTCCGAATTCAGCAGGATGCAGGCCTACTGGGAAGAAAGGATACAGAAAGTCATGATCCGCACTCCGGACGCGGAATTCAATAATATCGTGAATTTTTGGCTTAAGTACCAACTGCTTCAAGTTATCAGGTGGCAGAGGGGGTTCTATGTCGGATACAGAGATGTCCTTCAGGATGCCAGGGGAATAGTTCCTCTTGACGCTGAAACTTCCGTCAAGCGCATCCTTGAGGCTCTAAGGTTTCAGAGGAATAACGGCACCGCCCTCAGGCAGTACACCGACGACGGTTCCGGCAGGGCAGATCCCCGGGATTACAAAGATTCCCCGGTCTGGATGGTGTACGCCGCCGCGAAGTATCTTAGGGAAACGGCTGATCTCAAATTCTTCTCCAAGAGAGAAAAGTATTACGATAGAGGCTCGGACACGGTTTACGGCCATTGCAAAAAAACCATTGATTGCCTGCACCGTCAGAGAGGAGCCCGCGGCCTTACACTGATAGGACAGGGAGACTGGAACGACGGTCTTTCCCATGTAGGCATAAAGGGCAAAGGCGAGAGCGTCATGCTCTCCGAACAGTTTATAGTTGCCTGCAGAGATATGAGTTTTATCGCGGGAATCCTTGGCAAAAAGCGCGACGCGGAAGTATTTGAGAACAGGGCAGAAGAAATGGCCGGGAATATCCAAAAGCACGCTTGGAACGGAAGCTGGTTTACCAGGTGTTTCTCGGATAACGGAAGGCCTGTCGGTACGCCCAAGGATGACGAAGGGAAAATTTACATAAATTCCCAGTCATGGGCTATACATGCAGGGATCGCCACGCCGGAGCAGAAGAAAAAAATATATGCGAGCTTCGAGACGCTGCTTGCGACAAAGTTCGGCCCGCGCGCCGTTTATCCTCCTTCAACTTATTTCAAACCTTGGATTGGCAGGACAACAATTAACCAGCCGGGGTTCGCGGAAAACGGCGGTGTTTACTGCCATGCCGCGGCGTTCAAGATACGCGCTGACCTTCTGGAAGGAAGGGGCGACTTTGCCTTCGAGGCGTGGAAGAAACTCCACCCGCTCTGGCTTGATCCTGATGAAACCAAGGCTGATCCGTATGTTTTCGCCAATTGTTTTCACGGGCCGGAGAGCCCGCTGGCCGGAGAAACTATGTACTCCTGGCTTACCGGTACTGCCACCTGGATGTTTGAGAACGCAACGGATTTCATGCTCGGAGCCCGCGGCGGATATGACAGCCTGATCCTCGATCCGGTGGTTCCGTCCTCCTGGAAGGAGTTCGGCATAGACCGTGTTTTCCGCGGCGTAAAATTCAAGATAAACTATCATAATCATTCCGGGAAACAGAGAGGAGTCAGATACTGTTTAACAAACGGAATCAGGACTGAAGGAAGTTCTATTACTTTTAAGTCGATTAAGGGCAAAAAAGAGGTAACAGTAAATGCGTACATGTGATCTTAACGAACTTCGGGCGCGCGGCATCTATTTTATAGACAGCTGGCAGTCAAACCGGGTGGTTCTAACTCCGGGAGGTTTTGTTGACGAGGCTTTGAAACTCCCGCTTTTTTCCAAAAAACTCCTGCCATGCGTCATAGATCTTGAGAAACTGGTGCGCGGCCTGCAGGCCGTGAAGAACAAAGACCTTGCCGCTCTTTCGGCAAGGGTAAAGATATTCGGCACCGACGGCGTCAGGGGAGTTGTGTCTCTTGAAAGGCCTTCCACCGGAAAAAACTTCCTGCAGATGTTCTCCTCCGGCAATAAACTGACACCGGACCTGGTCAGGAATGGAGCTCTGGCTTTTGCATCGGCTCTGCTTGCTTCCGGCAGGGCAAAGAAAGGCGATACCGTGCTTGTCGGCGAGGATGGCAGGGACTATTTTGACGGAAAGCCGTTCAAAACTGCTTTAATTGACGGTTTGTGCCTCGGAGGTTTCGAGGTTGCGGATGCCGGAGTGATAGCAACGCCAGGGCTCCCTATCGTAATGGCTGTTAAAAAATACAAAGCCGCGGCAATGCTGACAGCTTCTCATAACCCGAGCAACCAAAACGGGGTTAAGTTCTTTGTTGACGGGTTCAAAGTCCTGCCGGAAGGAGTTTGCGGCGATTACGCCATCACCGCAGGCGTTTACGCGCAGTTGTTCGGAATGGAACGTGATACCCGGACGCGTTCCTCAAGCAGGGCGCTCTATGAAGCCGGCTCCATCTTCACGGACGTAACTGCGGGCGCGGTTCCTTTTAAAGAAGGACTTAAAGGCCTGGAACTGGTTTTTGACCCAGCGAACGGGGCGGGAACCGTTTTTGGTAAACGCGTTTTTAGGGCGCTTCACATAAAGGCGAGGAGCGTAAATGACGATCCAAGAGGCGTGAACATAAACCAGGGCGGCGGCGTTGCCCTGCTGGAAGGCGTGGATAAGTTCGAGCACTCGGAAAACACGAAACATCTGCCGCTCGCGGTCCGCGAAATGATAGAGAAAGATATTGCCTTCGGGGTAGTTCTTGACGGAGACGGTGACAGGTGCTATCTTCTCGCGAACAACAGCTTGAGGAAAGCAGTTTACGTAATAAACGGCGACAAGTTGAGCTTTATCATAGCAAAGCATCTCAGGGCTTCTGTGCCCGGCGGTATTTTTATAAATACCGTGGAGAGCGATCTTTTGGCGGCGCTGTCCGCGGAGAAAGAACTCGGCCTTCAGGTCCGGCTGGCATGCGTCGGAGACAAATGGGTCGTGCAGGCTCTGGGCGCGGGAGAGAAAATGCTGGTGGGCGCGGAAGAGTCCGGGCATATAGTGGTCCCCGTCAGGGCCGGCGGAAAAACCGTATATTGCGGGAACGGAATCTTCACGGGAATCCTGGCGCTCTCCCTTATCAAGCATTACGGCAGCACCATGAAGGAGATTTGCTCTCCTTATGACGAAGGTTTTCAGAAAACATTTTACACCTACATCGTTGAAAAAGCGCTCTACCAGCGCGGCAGCGCCGCTTTTGACTCCGACAGGGAAATCGCCTCAGCAGAATTTAAAAAGTTAAAAAAAGAGCTGAATCTTGAAGGGGATTTGGAAGAAAAGTATTTTGAGGATGATCCTGATATGCTGTATCTGCAGGCAAAAACAGGGAAGAACAGGGACGTCGCGGGCGCAATATTTGCCAGGAACTCCGGCACAGAAAATAAGACAGGCGTGTACATCCGGTGCATCCCGGCATTTTCTGGTATGATGCTCAGAGTGGCGCTGAAACTTGTGGAGAATCACAGGAACCTGCTTAAGGATCGCGGCAACCCGGATTCGGCGTTGGAGAAAGAAACTCTGCGCCTGCTCGCCGCTGGAAGCGGTTTGAAACTGAGCGATCTTAGAAGAACACATCACTCCGGAGAAGCGCACCTTCGGGCTTTTCTCTACGGGATGGCCAAGGAGTATCCGGACTATAAAGCTGAAATAATGAAAGTAATTTCTTGACATGAAAAAACCCGCTAAGAAAAATATTTTGAGATACCTGCTGCCGGCCGCCCTGGTAATATTTCTTCTTCTTGTGGTTGCCGGGAGCGACTGGTTCTGGAACGCCCTAAGTCCGATTACCTATAAGAGCCTGCTTTACAAGAATGCCGGGGTCTATAAGGTTGACCCGCTCCTGGTCGCCGCCATCATTAAATGCGAGAGCAGTTTCAACCCAATGGCCACTTCCAGGGCGGGGGCAATGGGGTTGATGCAGCTGATGCCGGAGACGGCCGAAGAAGTGGCGCTGGAGAAGAAAATTGATTTAATCGACTCCGAGGAACTTTACAAGCCCGAGATAAATATTGAGATCGGGTTTTACTACATAAAAAAACTCAGAGAAAGGTACTCCGGCAGCCTCGTCTTAGCGCTTGCGGCCTATAACGCGGGGCTAAAAAAGGGGGACGAATGGGCTATGGGCGGGCCTGGGAAGAATGTTGGCGAAGAGATAAACAGGATAACCTACCCTGAAACAAAAAAATTTGTTACGGATGTATTGAAGACTTACTCGCGTCTTAAAACTGCCAGAAAAATAAAAAGATTGCTGGAGTTTGAGTGAAGCGGGAAAACTGCGAGAGGGAGGCATGAGATATCCGGCGGCAATGTTTTTCTCCGTATTGCTCGCGCTGCCTTTGTTTTGTGAGGCCAAAAGCGCCGTCCGTCCCGCCGGCAGTATCGGCGCCGGGCCTGTCAGGGCAAAAAGCGGGGGCAGGCTTTTTGCCGGAGAACCCGCTATCCTGACTGCAACGGTGTATGATATTAATGGTATTGCCCAGCAGAATAGAAGGATAGATTTCTTCGTGGAAAACGCGGTTAAAGAGAAAGGCCCGAAACTTAATAAATCAACGGGTATAACGGATAAGTATGGAAATGTTTCGGTTGAACTGTCTGCAGGGAGCGATCCGTCGGAACTGAACCTTATCCGGGCCAGGGCGGCGGGCGTAAAAAATCCTGCAAGCAGTGAAGTTCTTTTTAGAATACGCGCCTGGGCTAAGCCGCTTGCCAGGCTGGCCGGCAATTTCGCGCTCGTGGAAGACATCTCCGCCGTTAAAATAGACACCGGAATTTCGGGGGGCAGAGAACTTCCTGAGACTCGGACGCTCTGCCTGGCAAAGAAACCGGATATGTTCAAGCTGGCCGGTATTTCTGACAGTTCGAAATACTTGGTTTTCAAAGGCGGAAAATCCTGTTCTGTCTCCGGAGACGGAAACACTCTGAATCCGGGCTTGCCGGAAGATACAGGGATCCTCCTTTTACATATGAATTATGCCTGCGCGCCGGATGCGTTCCTTTTGGCGCATTCCGTAAAGACAAAACTCAGCGAGAAACCGGGGTTGAGCGAGGTTTACTCCGTGGAAGCCGCGCCAAACAGGGGAAGCAAAGCATATTCGAGATTAGTTGTCTGTATTGACTATCTTACCGGGCTGGATACGGAAGTGGAGAAATACGGTACTGACAAACTGCCTGTTTCCAGAACTGTAATAAAGAAGGCGTCCGAATTTGATGTTTTACAAAAGAAATGGACAGGAAATGTTTATGAACGGGGCAAGCCCTATGAACCGGATCCGGCGTATCTGGAATCTGCAAGGCAAAGCCCTGACAAATCCAGGTGCTGGATACCGGTTGAAACTGAGACAGCTTCCTATTCCGGAAACTCCAGTACGGTTATCCGGACAAGGTTCGAAGATATAAAAGTTAATACGGGGATTAGCGAGTCGGAGTTTACTATTCCATAAGCGCTTTTCCGGCGAAGTACGCATTAAGGTTTATAACGTTATTAACGTTCTTAACGTTTGTAACGTAATGCGCATAAAGGGAAAAAGGTTTACTTTATTAACTTTCGCAACGTTTACAACGAAAATTATGTAATAATGATTTGTACTTTGTCTTACGTTATGAACGTTAAGAACCTTACAAACGTTACAAACGACCGTATTGGTCTTGGAGATTAGATGTCTTCTGAAATAAATCTTACCCCCATGATGA
>CAIWRR010000183.1 GCA_903915125.1 Candidatus Firestoneibacteriota bacterium
AGGAAAGAATGCAAATGCGGCTCGGGGGTTATAGCGAAATATCTTAAAAAGATCTCGGGGCCGCTGCTTGACCGGATAGACATACACATAGACGTTCCCGCTATAAGGAACACGGATCTCATCTCTGATACGGCTGGAGAGAATTCGGAAAACGTAAAGAACAGGGTGAAAGCGGCAAGAAAGATACAGACCGAAAGGTTTAAGGGTTCAGGCATCTACTATAACGCCGCGATGCCGTCGAAAATGCTCAGGAAATACTGCAAGCTGGACAGTGAATGTCTCGCCCTGCTGAAACTTGCCATTGACAAGTTCGGACTGACCGGTAGGGCAAATGACAAGATCCTCAAGGTTGCCAGGACCATCGCCGACCTTGAGGCCAGCCCTTTCATTAAAACCGTCCACCTGTCCGAGGCCATCCAGTACCGGAACCTTGACAGGTATTTCTGACCGGTTTTGCCTTCTAATGTTTAAAGAGAAGCGTAAGCCGCGTCTCTTGACAAGTCGTACGCAATGTAGTACTATTCAGCAGAGGTTATTATAATGACTACAATCAGCGTAAGCAAGGCAAGGCAAAATCTTTACAGGCTTATTGACCAATCCGCGGCGGCTCACTCGCCCATTCAGATTACCGGGAAAAGGAATACGGCCGTTCTGGTATCCAGCGAGGACTGGTCGGCAATGCAGGAAACTGTTTATCTGCTTTCAATCCCTAAAATGAGGGAATCAATAATTAAGGGATTGAAAACACCCGCCAAAAAATGCTCAAGGAAGCTTGATTGGTAAAGTGGATTCTTGTATATACAAAGCAGGCGCAAAAAGACGCAAAGAAGCTTGCGTCCTGCGGATTAAAAGCTAAAGCCGAATACCTCTTGAAAGTGCTGGAAAAAAATCCGTTTCAAAATCCGCCGTCATACGAAAAACTTATCGGCGACCTTGATGGCGCCTTTTCGAGAAGGATTAATATTCAACATCGCCTTGTATATCAGGTTCTAAAAGAAGGCCGGGTTGTAAAAGTAATAAGGATGTGGACGCATTATGAGTAAAGAGGCTCTTTTTGGCCTCGCGGAGGGCACTGTAATCCTATGACAATCACACTCCTGGTAATATTATTGCTTTTAAACCTTGCGGTTCTGGCGGTTGTGCTGGTATTCCGCGGGGGGAAGGAAAAGGATTCCGGAGTCCGCGAGGAACTCGCCGCGGGGCGCCAGGAATCCGCTTCAAATTCAAGGGCGCTCAGAGAGGAGATAAGCAGTTCCCTGACCGGGCTCGCGCGTTTGAACGAGGAGAAACTTGAGAATATGAGGCGCTCGATGGAAGAGCGCATAAAATCCCTGCAGGACGACAACAGCCAGAAGCTTGAAAAGATGCGCCAGACCGTCGACGAGAAACTTCACGAGACGCTGGAAAAGCGGCTAGGGGAATCCTTCAAGCAGGTGAGCGACCGCCTGGAGCAGGTTCACAGGGGGCTCGGAGAGATGCAGTCGCTGGCGGTGGGGGTTGGAGACCTTAAGAAAGTCCTTTCAAACGTAAAATCAAGGGGAACTCTCGGGGAAGTCCAGCTTGGGAATATTCTTGAGCAGGTTTTTGCTCCCACCCAGTATGTCAAAGATTTTGCGCCGCGTCAGGAAAGTCGCGATCATGTGGAATACGCCATAAAATATCCCGGGCGCGACGGCGAGCCGGTTTATCTGCCGATTGACTCAAAGTTTCCCGTTGAAGATTATCAGCGTCTCATGGAAGCGCAGGACAGGGGAGACGCGGTAATGGTTGAGGAAGCCGCGAAGGCGCTGGAGAAACGGATAAAGGGGGAAGCGAAGGATATAAAGGACAAATACCTCAATCCGCCGGTTACAACCGATTTCGGCATACTCTTTCTGCCGTTTGAAGGGCTCTACGCGGAAGTTTTGCGGCGGCCAGGCCTGTACGAAACGCTTCACACTGAATTCAAGGTGGCGGTTTGCGGGCCGACGACCATACTGGCTTTCTTGAACAGCCTCCAGATGGGTTTCCGCACAATTACCATACAGAAGCGCTCGCAGGAAGTGTGGCAGCTGCTTAGCGTTATCAAGAACGAGTTTTCCAAATTCGGAGACCTGCTCGACAAAACACAGAAGAAACTCCAGGAAGCCGGAGAGACCATAGAACAGGTCGCGAAGAGCACCAAGAAGATGGATAAAAAACTTTCTGACGTGGAAGCCCTCCCGGGCGAAACTCCGGTTGAGCCCGGCACGCTGCTGCAGTAATGTTTCCGGTGCGAGACAAAAGTAAAAATGATAAAAGAAGGTTGATGTCACCGATAAAAAATCCGATTACACCGATACACCGTCATGTTTTATCGGTGTAATCGTCTCAAAATCGGTGTCATTACACTAAAGTTATTGAGTCGTTGAAGTGAAGTTTGATTACACCGATAAGTACACCGTTGCCATCAAAAAGAGTATTCTTTGGTCTACAGTTTTTTCTTGTTATCAAAGAGATAAGTCCCTATCATGCCCGCCCTTTCCTTTATGCCGAAATTCTCTGCGACCAGCACGCTCGCGGGTTTCACCGAGAAATCCCCGAACTTTTCGTTTATCGCGTACATCGTATCTTTTAATATCCGTGCTTTCTCGTATTCGTCCAGGACAAAGGCCTGCCCGTTCTCCGGCGAGAGCTGCGAGACGCTGACCCCGACAAGACGGACTTTCTTTGTGAGAGGCATAAGAGAGTCAAATATTCCCGCGGAAAGCCGGAATATCTCCGCTCCCGCGTTAGTCGGATCATTAATGGAGACCTGCCTTCCGAAGCCTGTGAAATCCTCCCAGCGGACATAAAAATGGACGGTCCGTCCTTTCTGCCCGTATTTTGTAAGCCTTCTTGAGGTCTTCTCGCATAGCATTCTGAGAAAACCTTTTACCACCGTGATATCGTAGGTGTCGCGCGGGAGAGTGTGAGAATGCCCGACGGACTTCACAACCCGGTCCAGGTAATAGGACTTTATAACGCTCTCGTATTTTCCCTGCCCCATCAGCTTGAGTTTTATGCCGTTTATGCCGAACTCCGCCTTAAGCAGGTCTTCCGAGGCCTCCCCCAGCTGTTTCGCGGTTATTATGTTGAACTTAGCGAGATGTTCCGAGGTCTTACTGCCTATTCCCCAAAGTTCCTTCGCCTCGAGCTTATCAAAGAGAGGGGGAATGTCCTTGTCCCAGATTACTGTCAGC
>CAIWRR010000184.1 GCA_903915125.1 Candidatus Firestoneibacteriota bacterium
AAAGTGGAGTTTAAAACGACACGAGGGCTTAAGGGAATAAAGGAGTCAGAGATAGATATTGCCGGAACAAAGGTTAAGATAGCCGTTGCTCACGGGCTCTCGCATGTTGAAGAAGTAATAAATAAAATCAGAGACGCGAAGAAGAAAGGCGAGGAATTGCCCTATCATTTCGTTGAAGTTATGGCTTGCCCCGGGGGATGTGTCGGCGGCGGCGGGCAGCCCTATATGGTCTGTGATGCTTTGAGAAAAGAAAGAGCCGCGGCTATATATCAGGATGACGATGACAGGGTTCTTCGCTGTTCTCACAAAAATCCGTATGTGAAGAGGCTTTACGCCGATTACATAGGAAAGCCGCTAAACGATAAGGCTCATAAACTTTTCCATACAGAATACAAGGCAATGCCGGTTTATAAAAGATAGTACGGGAAGATAATAATGAAGGGCGCCGGAATAGCGGCGCCCTTTTTTTTGTGCCCGTTTATCACAATAAAAAGCCTTTAATCCCGCTATACCGGATATGGTTAAATCAATAATGTGAAAGTATCACAATAAGCGAGGCAAATGCATTGCAGGTGAAAGAGGCTATATGTGAGAAGCATCAATAATGTGAATTATTGCGCATTATCGCTTGACTGAGCTTTTCGGTAAAGGTATAATTCTTTAGTCGCAAATTCTTCCGGAAAAGGCGCAAAAATGTCGGAGTCAAAGAGCTGCATCTTCAGGTTGTTCCGCTACAGAAGGTGTTTGAGAGATTTGAAGGAGCTCGGATATGTTAAAGTTTTCTCGGACAATCTCGGCGAAGCTTCCGGGGTCACGGCGGCTCAGGTCCGGAAAGATTTCTCGCTCTTCGGCATTACCGGCAACAAGAAGGGCGGATACATTATTGACGCGCTAATTGACAAGCTGAACTATATACTCGGGAAGGATGAAGTTCAAAAAGTTATCCTCGTCGGAACCGGGAATCTCGGGAGCGCTTTGCTTCGCTACAAAGGTTTCAACAAGGAAGATATCCAGATTTCCGCGGCGTTTGACGCGGATCCCGCAAAACAAATGAAATCCGGCGCAATTCAGATTTACCCCGTGAAAGATATCCTGGATTATGTGAAAATAAACCGCATACGTGTCGCAATCCTTGCAGTTCCCTCAGTTGTAGCTCAGGAGTCCGCTGAAATGCTCATAGCCGCAGGCGTCAGAGGTATTCTGAATTTTGCCCCCGTCACTCTTAAGGTTCCGGAAAAAGTTATTGTCAATAATATCAATCTTGCCATCGAACTTGAAAATGTTATCTACCATGTGAGCGTCAGGGAAAAGAATCACAGATAGGTAAATCTCTTTGAAGCGGCAAAGGCGCCGCTTATTTCCATGCTGGAGAGGAGACAGGTGATGAGCAACCCCGTTCAAACAGTATTGCAAATGAAGCAGAAGGCGCTTAGGGGCAGTCTTAAAAAATGGTTTGCTCCGGTCAGGATCAGCGTGGGTATGTCAACCTGCGAAATCGCCGCCGGGTCAAAAGCGGTGCTCGAAACAATTAACGCGGACCTCAAAAAAAGAAAAGCCCGCGGGATTTATGTCGGAGTAAAGGGCTGTGCCGGCAGGTGCAATGTGGAACCCACCGTAGAAGTCTACCGCCTCGGGTGTCTTCCCGTTAAATACGACAATGTGGACGAAGCAAAAGCCAAAAAGATAGTCTCGGACGCCCTGTCAAAAAAAGCTCCTTTGCGGGAAGCCGCTGCCTGCGGTCCTGATTCAAGATGCGAATGTCTGGAAGAAAGATCCGAGTATGTTTTCAAGGACCTTCCCGGTTTTAAAAAACAGAAACGAATAGTTCTGAGAAATTGCGGCATAATAGATCCGGATTCTCTCGATGATTATCTTGCTGTCAGAGGCTATCAGGCACTCGCCAAAGTCCTTTCAAAATACTCTCCGGATCAGGTCATAGACGAGGTTTTGAAATCCGGCCTGCGAGGCCGCGGCGGCGGCGGGTTTCCAACAGGAACTAAATGGAATTATGTGGCAAGGGAAAAGGCAGAGCAAAAGTATGTAATTTGCAACGCTGATGAAGGTGATCCCGGAGCCTTTATGGACAGAAGCACAATAGAGGGAGACCCCTTCTCGGTGCTTGAAGCCATGGCTATAGGCGGTTTCGCCGTGGGAGCCTCCCAGGGAATTGTATATATCAGGGCGGAATATCCCCTCGCGGTTGAACGTCTAAGAAAGGCAATAAAAACGGCGAGGGATAACAGCTTCTTAGGCAAAAACATCCTCGGAACGGGTTTTTCGTTTGATATTGACCTGGTGCTCGGAGCCGGCGCGTTTGTTTGCGGTGAAGAGACCGCGCTGATTAACTCTATCCAGGGTGAGAGAGGGATGCCGAGGGTAAGGCCACCCTTCCCTGCCGTGAAGGGTTTATGGGGAAAGCCCACCCTTATAAACAATGTTGAGACCTGGGCAAATATACCGGAGATACTCCTTGACGGCGCGGAAAAATTCGCGAAACTCGGTACCGAGAAGAGCAAAGGGACAAAGGTCTTTGCTCTTGCCGGAAAAATAAACAACACAGGCCTGGTGGAAGTTCCGATGGGGACCACGCTCGGGGAAGTCATTTTTGACATCGGCGGCGGCATAAAGAAAGGGAATAAGTATAAAGCCTCTCAGACCGGAGGCCCCTCCGGCGGCTGTCTGCCTGTGCAGTATTTGAACACTCCCATTGATTACGACTCTCTGATTGCGGCAGGATCCATTATGGGCTCCGGCGGTCTTATCGTAATGGACGAAAAGGACTGCATGGTGGATGTCGCGAAATTCTTCCTGGAATTCACCCAGGATGAATCCTGCGGCAAGTGCACGCCTTGCAGGGAAGGCACGAAGAGGATGCTTGAGATTCTTGAGAGAATAACGAAAGGCGAAGGCAAGCCCGGCGACATTGAAAAACTTGAGAAGCTCGGTAACACGATAAAGAAGACTGCGCTTTGCGGCTTGGGACAGACGGCGCCTAATCCGGTGCTGTCCACCATAAGATATTTCAGGAACGAGTACGAGGCGCACATAAACGAAAGAAAATGCCCCTCGGCTGTCTGCGGGGAACTGTTTACCTCTCCCTGCCAGCACACCTGCCCTGTTCACATAGATATTCCCCAGTTCGTCGGGCAGATTAGGAACAATGATACAAGAGGCAGCATTGAAACCATTTTGAAACGCAACCCTCTGCCGTCTGTCTGCGGAAGAGTTTGCCATCACCCCTGCGAGAGCAACTGCAGGAGGGGAAAGATAGACGATCCGGTTTCCATAATGATGTTGAAGCGGTTTGCAGCAGATTATACCGGAGGAGACAGGATAGAGCTTCCTTCGTACACGGGGAAGCAGCGGAAGGAAAAGGTTGCGGTGATTGGGAGCGGCCCTTCCGGCCTTGCGTGCGCGTATCACCTCGCGAGGCGCGGTTACCAGTCGGTGGTCTTCGAGTCTGAGCAGGTTGTGGGAGGAATGCTTTCTCTCGGCATTCCCGAGTACAGGCTTCCAAAAGACATAGTTGAGAGGGATATCAAGAGGATAGTTAAGGCAGGAGTTAAAATTAAAACAGGTATTACCTTCGGCAAGGATATCACCTTTTCCGAGCTGAAAGATAAAGGGTTTAAGGCGGTATACCTTTCCATCGGGGCATGGAAAGAAAGCAGGCTGGACATACCGGGAATAGACCTCTTGGGTTTCCTCGGATCCCTTTCTTTCCTGAAAGACTACAACTGTGAAAAGATAAAGAAGATAGGCGGCAACTACACTATTATCAAAGGGGATAACAGGATAGTTGTGACAGGTAAAAGGGTTGCAGTCATAGGCGGCGGCAGCGCAGCTATGGATGTGGCCAGGTCCTGCCTTAGGCTTGGGGCGGCGGAAGTCCACGTTGTCTACAGGAGAACCAAAGATGCAATGCCGGCAATACCTGAAGAGGTTGTTGAAGGCGATCGCGAGGGAGTTAAATTCCACTTTCTGCTGATACCCAATGCTATCAGGGGCGAAGACGGCAGGATAACCGAACTGGAATGCCTCCACACGCGTCCCGGCGAGTTTGATCTTAGCGGAAGGCGAAAGCCAGTATCGACCGGCGAGAAATTCGTCCTGCCGGTTGATATTGTCATCAGCGCTATAGGCGGAAAGCCGGAAAAACTTGCTTTCTCCGGTGTCAGTCTTGCGGCAAATGAAAATGGAACGGTTAAGGCTGATAAATATTCGCTTGCCACGAGTCTTGACGGTGTTTTTGCGGGCGGCGATCTTGTGAGCGGCGGAGGCACGGTGATAGAATCGGTCGCCGACGGGGAACGAGCCGCGATATCAATCGAAAGATACCTTACCGGCGCCGATATGCAGATGGACAGGTTTGTCATCAAGGGCGAGCGTAAGGTTGTTGACTACATTGACCCGTTAAAAGAAGTAAAACCCAAGAGCCGCGTGAGCCACGCCAAACTTTCCATGAACAAGCGGCTTCAGGCGTTCACAGAAGTGGAATTAGGATACGCGAAGTCCCAGGCTTGCGATGAAGCCGACAGGTGTTTGAGGTGCGACAGAAAGGAGGCAACGGCCGATGAGCGATAAAAAGATGATCAACCTCACGATTGACGGGCAGAAAGCGGCGGTGCCGTCCGGAACCACGGTAATGCAGGCCGCGGACGGCATAGGAATTCATATTCCCAGGCTCTGCTTCCACCCCAAACTTTCCACGGCCGGAGCCTGCAGGGTCTGCGTGGTTGAAATTGACGGCCAGAAGAACTTTCCCGTGTCCTGCGCCACCGCGGCGGCGGAAGGAATGAATGTAAAAACCAACACGCCCGCGATTCGGGAAGCAAGAAGGGATATCGTGGAGCTTATACTGGATAATCATCCCAGGGACTGTCAGATCTGCGAAAAGAATGAAGACTGCGATCTTCAGGAGCTGGCGAACCTTTTCGGAATTAGAGACCTGAGGTTTGACGGCGAACGGAAGAGGTACTCGACGGACTTCTCGTCTCCCGCGATCATGCGCGACCCGGAAAAATGCATACTTTGCGGAAAATGCGTGCGCGTCTGTTCGGAAATACAGGGTGTAAACGCGCTCTCCTACTCGCACAGGGGTTTTAAAAGCACGGTTGTTCCGGCGTACAATATGGATATAAAAGACAGTGTCTGCATAGCCTGCGGGCAATGCACGCTTTTTTGTCCTACCGGGGCGCTTATGGAAAGGGATTACACCGAAGAAGTATTTAAGAATCTCGCTGACCCTGAGAAATTCTGCGCGGTGCAGATAGCTCCTGCCGTAAGGGTTGCAGTAGGGGAAGGGTTCGGTTATGCCCCCGGAACAGACCTTACATATGAGATAGTGACAGCCCTGAGAATGCTTGGATTTAAAGCTGTTTTTGATACGCAGTTCTCGGCAGACCTTACTATCATAGAAGAAGGACATGAACTGATAGACAGGATAAAGAACAAAGGGAAGCTTCCTATGTTTACTTCCTGCTCTCCGGGATGGATAAAATATTGCGAGCATTTTCATCCCGAGTTCCTGGCGAACCTCTCTACCTGCAAATCCCCGCAGCAGATGATGGGGGCGCTTATCAAAACCTATTATTCCGATAAATCAGGAGTGCCGGCTTCCAAAATGTATTCGGTCTCGGTTATGCCCTGCACGGCCAAGAAATTTGAGTGCAGCAGGGATGAGATGGATTCCAGCGGTTTCAGGGATGTAGATGTCGTGTTAACTACGCGGGAATTGATACGGATGATAAAACAGGCCGGGATAAAATTCAGCGAGTTGAAGAAAGGTAAGTTTGACGACCCGCTCGGGGAATCCACCGGAGCCGCGCCGATATTCGGGGTTACGGGAGGCGTCATGGAAGCGGCGCTTCGCACGGCTTACGAGGTTATTACAAAAAAACCGCTCCCGGCCATAGAGCTTAAGGCAGTCAGAGGCCTTGACGGAATAAGGGAGGCGAGTGTGGACGTTGACGGGCTTCAAGTCAACGTAGCCGTGGTTTTCTCTCTCAGCAACGTGCACAAACTGCTTACGGAGATAAAAGAGGGCAAGCGGCATTATCATTTCATCGAAGTGATGACCTGTCCCGGCGGCTGTATTGGCGGAGGCGGCCAGCCCTATCCGCAGGGGATAACCGATCCACTGGACCACACGCTCTATAACCTGAGGGGCGAAGGCCTATATTCAATAGACGAGAAGAAGTCGCTCAGGAAATCCCACGAGAACCCGCTTATCGCTAAGATTTACAAAGAGTTCCTTAAGGAACCTCTCGGACATATGTCCCACAAACTGCTGCATACTCATTACCATGCGAGATGCCCTGAAGGGATCCCGACGGAAGTCA
>CAIWRR010000185.1 GCA_903915125.1 Candidatus Firestoneibacteriota bacterium
ATCTTTTCCCTTCACTATGTCCGTTTCTTTTGATACAATTTCCATGGCTCCTCCTAAAGTGGTTTGGGTAAGACTTTCGACGGTCTTTACCCTATTTTAGAGGAGCCTCTTCTTAATTTCAACTAACTATAGCACAGTGTCACTTACCTCGCTTTCAGTCAACGCCGTAACCTTGTCAAGAAGGAAAGCGTAAAGCTCCTTCTCGGAGAATTTCGGCGCTTTTTCGTAGAGCTCCAGCATCGCGGTTTTCCAGGCGGAATCTTTTTCAGATTTTATTTCGGCGTTCTTCCGCTCATTAATATCCTCAACCATGCCGAGGAAATACTTCTGATTGCCGCTCCCCGCTTTCATTATGCTCGCTGTAAGTTTCCCCCAGAAGAGAGAACCGTCTTTTCTTTTGTATCTCTTTTCCGTGACAAACTGCTGCAGCCCACCCTTTTCAAGGTCCTTCATAGCATCAACTTCTTCCGCCCTTTCTTCTTCCGGAGTAATGGCCCCAAGATCAAGGGTCATTAGTTCTTTTTCGGCATAGCCGAGCATCCGGCAAAAAGCTTCGTTTATGCTGACAAAATGCCTGTCCCTGCCAATTATTACTTTCCCAACGGGGCTTTCCGCAAAAACCCTGCGGAACCTGTCCTCGCTTTCAAGCAGCGCTTCGGCTATCTTTCTCTGTTTCAACGATACTGAGGCAAGCGAAGCGTAAGAACCGAGGAGTTCATCGGAGGGATCCGGCTGTCCGGATTTAAAACCGAGGATGGATACGCCGAAGAGCCTGTCTTCAACTTTATGAAAAAGCGCGACAAACCTCTCTATGCCAATTATCTTTTGCACGGCATCGCTCATAAACTGCCGGCTGTCCGGCGCGCTCAACTCGTTCAATGATTTCAGGCGGTAAATAGCGGTCCCCGTCATCCTTGTGTAGGCCTTCTCATCTATGGGAGCATTAAACTCCTGCGGGAACCTGCCCAGGGCCTTTATGATGGACTGGAAAAAACCGCTCCTGGCTTCAAATTCCCTGACAACCAGGGTTTTTCGTTCCGGGTCATAATCGGAGAACCACGCGGCCGCCGCGCCGGTAATCTCAAAGAGCCATTTTATGAGGACCGGTTGTATTTGGACTTCGTTCGGAAGGCTCGCAAGCTCAAAAGCCAGTTCGTTTATCTTGAAGAAGATTCCGTTCTGTTCTTGCAGGGCTGTTTCAGCCTTTTCCCTGTCGTGCCGTTCAAGAGACAACACCGAAAGGTCCGCAACAGCCGAAACAAATTCTTCTTCTTCCGCGGTCCACTCGCGTTTTTCACCGACGCTCTCACAGCAGATGATGCCGGCCGGTTTCCCGCCGCGCATAAGAGGCGCGGCCATCATTGAAAAAATGTTGTGCGGGAGCAGGTGGTCTTTCGTGAACTCTAAAGTGCGGCTGTCCATCAGGGCGTCGGCCGCGGAGATAATCCTCCCGGATTCAAGCGCCTTGAAATATACGGGATGCTCAGCCCCCGGGATTGTCATGCCTGACGAATACTTTTTGCCTGAAGCGACATACAACTTTGAGCATATCAACTCTTTCCTGTCGGCGGAAAATAGCCACAGGCTCATCCTTGCTATTTTAAGGGCCGCCGCAGCTGCGGCCAGCGCGGCTTCCGCAAACTCCTCATACCCGGCGGAACTCTGCCTGGAAAGTTTAAGCAGCGCGAGGCTATAGGCGCCGGAGACCTCGGCCTTTAGTTTTTCCTGCTGTTCGGCTTCTTTAAGAGCGGTAACGTCGGAAAGGGTGGTTATTACAAGGTAAGGCTTTGTTTCGCCATCCCTGAATTTCGGTATTGAGTTCCCGACAATCCAGTTATAGGAATTCTTTGCGGGAATGAATACTCCAACAAGGGAATTGGTGACTGCTTTACCCGGCTTTATGGTCAGATACGAAGGCCGTTCATCGTCCTTGAGGGGGGTCATATCCTCGTCTACTATCTTCCAACTCTGGCCGTAATCCGACCGGCCAAGCAGTTCCTCTTTCGAGCGACCCAGCAGCCTGCAGGCGGCGGCGTTGACTTCTATGATAACGCCTTTTCCGTCCCGGAACACCACTCCCTGCGCCATAGTCTCAAAAAGGAAACCCAGTTTGTTGCGGCTCTCGTTTGCCGCAGCTTCGGCTTTTGTTTTCTCCGTGATATCCCTGAAGAATACAACAAGCCTGTTCTTTGACGACTGGAACGCGTTAATATCATACACGCCGGCAATAATGCCGTCCGCATAACTGTATTCTTCTTTGTGATAAGTTCCGCCAAGCGCGGCAATCCTCTTGTAGGTTTCCGGTATTTCGGTGCCGACATTTCCCGGGAAAGCTTCTTCCAGAGTCTTACCGAAAAGCTCGCTGTTTGAGAATCCCAGTATCTTATCTGCGGCCGGATTGGCTCCGGAAAGGACGAGCTTCCCGTTATCCAAGAGCTCAAACATATGAGCGCCGAACGGCGCCTGCTCTATAACAGCCCTTTCCCTCTCGCCCAAATTGAGCGCCTCTTCGAAAGAGCGCCTCTGTTCCGTAACATCGGTGCTGTAAACAGCGAACTTTTCAGCCGGATCTATGCCGTTGCAAACAGGATACACAACCGACTCGTAAATCCTGCCGTCCTGCTTGGATTCAAAATTCACCCATTTTCCTGACGCGGTGACAATCTCAATTATTCTTTTCCTCTTTTCCGCTATCTCAGCGGGCAATCCCGCAAATGCGTTTGAACCGATAAACTCTTCCGTGAGTTTTCCCGCCCGTTTTGCCGCGGTAGTGTTTGCGGCTAGCACGGTCGCGTCTTTATCTATCAGATAAATGCTCTCCTGCGCCGCGTTTATTACCGCGTTGAAAACATTCTGGTTGAGTTGCGTTTCATATTCGGTTTTTTTTACCTTGGTAATATCGTAGACCGTCAACCAAAAATATTTGTTCTCGCCGTCTTTTTCCCTGACCGCCAGCCCGCTGACCACAACGAAAAACCTTTCATCGTTCTTTTTTTTCAGCTGCAGGTCGCTTTCAACAAGGCGGCCTGTCTCTTTTAACTCCTTAAGGTCTTTGTCGAATTGCTCAATTGAATTTTCCCCCAGGAGGTCCTTCATTGTGAGCTTTCCCCTGACTTCCTCCTTCGAGTAACCGGACCATTCAAGCATAACCTTGTTGATCTCCATTATCAGGCCGTCAATGGAAATCCTCAGGTAACCGAACGGGACATAATCAAGAAATGGAAGTATTCCCTCAGGCGGGTTAATTTGAGGAGGGTTGAGGTTTAGGTTGTTGTTCTCTTTTTTCATAAAACTCCAACGCTGAAATGACCCCAGAATCTTCTTAAGTATATCACTATTTCCCGGTATTTTGAACTGGCTATTTGTGAAAACCCCCGGGTATACCGGGGGTTTTATTTCATAAACCTTACTAACGCTTCTGAAATGTTTACGTTAAAAACGTTATTTTGCCATGCAGGACGGAGTCCGGCATTAACAATATCTCACCTCTCAAAACAGGACACACGAAGTGTGGCCTATGAACGTCAGTACCGTGATAAACTGTTCCAACCAGTTACTTTCTTGTAAAAACTATCGCTTCATTACCCGCCGACCCTACTATTTCGGAATTCTCGGCGATGGTTTTGTTCAGTATTTCCTGCGAGAGCGCGTCTTCCACGTAGCGCTGAATTGCCCTCTTTAAAGGCCTCGCGCCAAAGAGAGGGTCATACCCCTTCTCTATCAGGAAGTTCTTGGCCGATTCATCCAGCAGCAGCTTAACGCCTTTCTCTTTCAGCCTCCTTTCAACTTTCCGGATGAGAAGATCAACTATGCCTGTCAAATTGCTCTTTGTCAGCTGGTGGAAAACTATTATGTCGTCAATCCTGTTCAGGAATTCCGGATTGAAGGCCTTCTTAAGCTCTGCCATTACCTTGTCCCTCATGTCAGTGTGCTGAGCGCCCTCTTCCGCCATCTTGAAACCGAGAGAGGATGCCCTCTCTATTGACCTGGCGCCGATATTGCTGGTCATGATCAATACTGTATTCTTAAAATCCACGGTCCGTCCGAACGAGTCCGTCAGCCTTCCCTCGTCAAGCACCTGCAGCAGGGTATTGAATACTTCGGGATGAGCTTTCTCTATCTCGTCAAAGAGCACGACTGAGTAGGGCCGGCGCCTGATTTTTTCCGTGAGCTGCCCGCCTTCATCGTAGCCGACATACCCGGGAGGGGCTCCCACCAGGCGGGATACCGCGAACTTTTCGGAATATTCCGACATATCGACGCGTATCAGAGCGTTCTCGTCCTCAAACAGGAATTCCGCGAGAGTCCTGGCAAGTTCGGTCTTTCCGACCCCGGTAGGCCCGAGGAAAATAAAAGTCCCTATTGGTTTTTTGGGGTCCGCTATTCCGGCGCGGGATCTTTGTATCGCCTTAGTTACGGCTTCTATCGCTTCCTCCTGTCCGACGACTCTGTTGTGCAGAGCGTCTCCCATCTTCAGCAGCTTCTCGGATTCTTTCTCCTCAAGTTTAAAAACGGGTATCCCGGTCCACTGCGAAACGACCTTGGCGATGTCTTCCGGGCCGATGATCCTTGTTTCTGTCACTTTCGTTTTTTCCCAGCCGGACTTTACCTTATCAAGCCTGCCTTTTAATTCAGCGATGCGGTCGCGCAAGTTCGCGGCTTTCTCAAATTCCTGAGCCTTGACGGCGGCGTCTTTTTCCTTCATTGCCTCGCCCAGTTCCCTCTCCGCGTCGATCACTTCCTGCGGACGGGTGCTTCCGGCAAGCTTGGCTCTCGCGCCGGATTCATCGATAATGTCTATAGCCTTGTCAGGCAGAAACCTCCCGGTAATATATCTTTCTGAAAGCAGCGCCGCTTCGCGCAGAGCCTCGTCCGAGAATTTGACTTTGTGATGCAGTTCATACCTGTCGCGCAGGCCTTTGAGAATAAGGATGGTCTCGTCTACCGATGGAGGATTCACTATCACGGTCTGAAACCTTCTCTCCAAACCGCCGTCCTTCTCGATATGCTTTCTGTATTCGTTCAGCGTCGTCGCGCCGACACACTGTATTTCTCCGCGAGAGAGCGCGGGTTTCAGCATGTTTGAGGCGTCAATAGCTCCTTCCGCCGCGCCCGCGCCGACCAGGGTGTGCAGTTCGTCAATGAAAACTATAACGTTTCCGCTGTTTCTAAGTTCGGTCATTACCGCTTTTAATCTTTCCTCGAATTCGCCGCGGTACTTGGTGCCAGCGACCATTGCCGCAAGATCCAAAGTTACGACCCTGCGCCCGGCCAGAAGCTCAGGGACATTGCCTGAGACTATCTTTTGCGCCAGCCCTTCAACTATGGCGGTCTTTCCTACCCCGGCTTCGCCGAGCAAGACAGGATTATTCTTCGTCCTTCTTGAAAGTATCTGGGTAACTCGCTCTATTTCGTTTTCCCTGCCTATAACCGGATCAAGTTTGCCGTCGCGCGCGAGCAGCGTCAGGTCGCGGGAGAAAAGATCCAGCGCCGGAGTTTTCGTTTTGGCGCCCGGGAGCGGCTGGGAAGATTGCGTGGCTGCCGGCCCCGGCTGCTGAAGCGAAGGCGAGGATTTCTGAGTTGCCGCCCCGCCGAGCAGTTCTACCGACAGTTCTCTGGCCTTCTCAAGCGTAACTCCGAGCCCCGAAAGCAACCTCGCAGCTGAACTCTCTCCTTCTTTAATCACGCCCAGCAGCAGATGTTCGGTCCCGACATAGTTGTGACTAAGGTGGGACGCCTCTTCAAAAGCAAGTTCCAGTGTCTTTTTTGCTTTGGGAGTGAAGGGCAGCTCGTCAAGCAGCATTATACCCGTGCCGCTGGAAAGCCCGCCTTCAGTATCCTTCTTAAGTTTCGGAATGTTCACGCCCAGCTGTTTTAGCACGGCTATCGCGACTCCCGTGCCTTCTTTGATAAGACCGAGCAGCACGTGTTCGGGGCCGACATAATCGTGTTTAAGACGGGCCGCCTCTTCCTTGGCGTACCTTATTACTGTCTGAGCCCTTTCGGTAAATTTATGAAACATTTGTGCTCCTTTTCCCGGGAGAAATTTTTGAATCAATCCCGGAGTTTATTCCGGATAAGTTCCGCCCTCTTTATATCGCGCGCTTCCTCCGGCATGGGTTTGCCGCTAATCCGCTGGATATGCCCCGGCTGGGCGGAGATCAACAGTTCGTTTATCGTTTTCAATTTTACTTTTATTATGCCTGTCTCCGCGCCAAGCCGAAGCGATGAAAGCAGGGTAATCGCCTCTTCGAAACTTATGGTCCGCGCGCTTTTAAGCAGCCCGTACGCCCTCCAGATATTGTCCTCAATCTTTGCTTTATTTGTCTTGAAAAGCGAGGCTCTTGCCTTGTGCTCGTTTTCCATTATCTGTCTGGTAATTCTCTCGATATTAACTATAATCTCGCTCTCGGTCTGGGAAAGTGAAATCTGATTGCTGATCTGGAAGAACGCGGTCCTGATTTCGATGCCTTCCCCGTAAAAACCGCGCACTACCAGCCCGAGCTGGTTCATGCGCTGGAGTATCTTATTTATATCCTTGCTGATTACCAGCGCCGGCAGGTGCACCATCATGGAGGCCCTAAGTCCGGTCCCGGTGTTTGTGGGACAGGCTGTCAGGTAGCCCGCTTCCGGAGAGAACGCGAAAGCAAGTTCACGCTCGAGCTCGGTGTCCAGCGTGTCAAGTTTCCGCCAGCACTCCTGCAGCTGGATGCCGGGAAGAATCACCTGCATTCTAAGATGGTCTTCCTCGTTCACCATGACGCTGATCGACTCGTCTTTTGAGAATATTACCGCCCTCTTCCGGTCTGCTGCGGCATGGTCGTAGCTTATGAGGTGCCGTTCCACCAGCAGGTATCTGTCTATATCGTCAAGCTGATTAATGGAGACAATATGCGCGTTTTTTAACGCCTTGCTTTTTGCGGCCGCTTTTTTTACCTGAGCGAATATTTTTTCGTAATCCTGGTCCCGGAGGAGCTGCGGAAACACGAATCCCCCGATGTTTCTCGCCAGCCTAACCCTGCTGGAGATAACAACGTCGGAATCCGGCCCCTTGCTGTTTATCCACTTGCCGGATTTATTAATTAATTCCTCAAACATAAGACCTCGATGAATCTAGGAGAATAATTCCTTAAATCGTTCTTAACGTTTATAAGCCGCACTTCGTGCGTCTTGTTCTGTAAGGAAAGATATCTTTCATGCCAGACTTCGTCTGGCATAGCAGTATAAGCCGCACTTCGTGCGTCTTGTTCTGTAAGGAAAGATATCTTTCATGCCAGACTTCGTCTGGCATAGCAGTTTAAGCCGCACTTCGTGCGTCTTGTTCTGTAAGGAAAGATATCTTTCATGCCAGACTTCGTCTGGCATAGCAGAATAACGTTCACAAAGTAAAACCTGTTTTGCTCTTACATTACAAACCTTATGAACCTTATTAACTTTACAAACCTTATAAACTTTTTTTTATTTACCTTCTATTTCTATACCCTTTATCCTATCCCTAAACTGCGCCGCGTCCTCGTAACGCTCTTCCTTAACTGCCGCTTCAAGCTGCGCTTTCAAACTCAACAGCTCGTCCAGTTTGCCAGGAAGGTTCTGTGCCTGCGGTTCCCGTTGAACCTCTTCCGGAAAAGACCGGTCAATTATTATGTGTTCGTTAAAGGTTACCTTGGATGGCTTTTTGCCTATGTGCTTGTTGTTTCCGTGAATTCTGCGCAGCAGCGGAGAGAGCGCCTTGCTGAAAGTCTTATAGCACATCGGGCAGCCGAGATATCCCGTCTTCTTCAGGTTTTCGCTTGTCCATCCGCATTTGCATTTAAGTTTTAGCTTCCTTCCCTTGCCTGTCCCAGAACCCGACTCCTCTTCATCCATAAAACCGGCTATCAGATTCCCGAAAGGAGACTGGTTTGAAGCGCTGAATGAAACCATGCCTTTTTCACTCGCGCATTTTCCGCACAGATGCATCTCGGACATCTTGCCGTTCACTACCTGCTGATAGTGGACGGAAGCGTCATTTTCACCGCAATTTTCACAGGTCATTTCATTATCCTTTCCTCCCCCTCATCTAGGGGGAGGACCAAGGAGGGGGTCAAAAAATCTTTCCAACTTCCCAAAAGGGAAACAATATATTTTACCCCTCTCCGTCTCTCCCCTTATAAAAAGGGGAGAGGGAATAGTTGTTATATAGATCTACCCACCGCCCTTGCTATCGGCTTCAATTCCTTTATCAGTTTAGCAAATTTTTCCGGCAACAAAGACTGATCTCCGTCAGATAAGGCTTCTTCGGGGTTCTCGTGGACTTCCAGCATTAATCCGTCGGCGCCGCCCGCGACCGCCGCCTTGGACATCGGTATTGCCCAGCGCCATTTTCCGGTGCCGTGGGACGGATCCACGATAACAGGCAGGTGACTTAAGTGCTTAATCACAGAGACAGCGGAGAGATCCAATGTGTTCCTGGTGGAATCCTCAAAAGTACGGATGCCCCTTTCGCACATAATTACCTGGTGGTTGCCGCGCGACATTATGTATTCGGCAGACATCAGCCACTCTTTAATGGTGCTTGAAAGCCCGCGCTTAAGCAGGACCGGTATCTTGTATTCTCCAATCTCTTTTAACAGTTCAAAGTTCTGCATGTTGCGGGCGCCGACTTGAAGGATGTCGGCGTACTTTGAGATAAGCGCGATAGTCCGGGTGTCCATAACTTCCGTAACGATAGGGAGTCCCGTGGCCTCTCTTGCCGCAGAAAGTATCTTTAACCCTTCTTCCCCCATTCCCTGGAACGCATAAGGAGAGGTCCTGGGTTTAAACGCCCCTCCGCGGAGAATGTTGGCGCCGGCTTTCTTGACTTTTTTTGCAACGCTAATCAACTGCTTTTCGCTCTCAACCGAACAGGGGCCTGCCATTACGCAGAGTTGCTTCCCGCCGATGGACACTCCCCTGACTTTTATGACAGTGTCTTTAGGTTCAAAATCCCTGCTCGCAAGCTTATAGGGCGGAAGAACAGACATCACGCGGTCCACGCCCGGCATCGTTTCCATTACCGCCTGGTCAAGCACGCGCTCGTCACCTACAACCATCATAATGGTCCGCTCCACGCCCTTTGAAATGTGCGGCGTTAAACCTGCGCCCGCAATCTTTGCGCGTATGCGGGTTATCTGTTTTTCGGTAGCATCGGTTCTAAGAACAATAATCATTTGGCTCTCCTATCAATAATAACTTTTAGGTTTATAACGTTCCTAACGTTCGTAACGTTTGTAACGTAAACCAAGACCATCTCCGCGAATTACGTTATTCTGCAATGCCAGACGAAGTCTGGCCTGAAAATTATCTTTCCTTACAGACCAAGACACACGAAGTGCGGAGTATAAACGTTATAAACGTTAAGAACGTTACAAACGCTACAAGTTTTATTTCGTTATGCCGAAGAATACCCCGCCAATAATGGCGGGGATGAATTCGGCATGAATTATATCTTTACCAACCGAAACAAAAACTCCGGCCTTCAGGCCGCAGTATTTTATTTAAGTATATTCTTAAGCGTATTTATGAATCTTTCATTCTGCTCTTTCGTCCCGACCGTAACGCGTATGGTTGTCTCTGTTCCGATTGCGCGGACGATGATGCCTTCCTGCATCAGCCTTTTGGCGATGTCTTTACCGTTCTTCTTTACGTCAACAAGGACAAAGTTGGCTTCGCTCTGGACAAACTCCAGCCCCATTACCTCAAACGAACCGTAGAAAAACTCGCGTCCCTCTTTATTCATTCTTCTGCTCGCCTCGACATGGCGTATATCGGAAAGCGCCGCCGCCGCTCCGGCTTGAGCAAGAGTATTAACATTGAACGGCTGCCTGACGCGCTCAAGAATGTCTATCAGCTCCTTCTTGGCGATGCCGTAACCAACGCGAAGCCCCGCCAGCCCGAATATCTTAGAGAAAGTGCGAAGAGCTATGACATTGGCTCCGTTCTTAATGTAATCAATAGAATCCGGATAATCAGCCGTTTCCACATACTCGTAGTAAGCTTCGTCGAGCACCACTATTACATCTTCAGGAACCTTTTCCATGAACGCGGCAAATTCCTGCTTCGTTACAATAGAGCCTGTCGGATTATTCGGATTCGCTATGAAGATAAGCTTGGTTTTATCGTTAATCTTCTCTGCCATCGCAGAAAGATCATAACCGTAGTTCTTCATAGGGACAAAGACCGGCTCGGCTCCGGAAATATTGCTTACAGCCCTGTATTCCACAAAGGTGAGGGCAGGGTCACCCTGTATTATCTCGTCCCCGGGATTGAAAAACGCCTGCGAAATCATAAGCAAAAGCTCATCGGAACCGTTGCCGAATATCAACTGGCCCTCTTCCACTCCGAGTTTCTTTGCCAATATCTTGCGGAGTTCAAAACAGCTGCCCTCCGGATAGTAATGTATCTCTTCCACCGCTTTTTTAACGGCGTTTACGGCTCTCTGGGAAGGCCCCAGCGGATTCTCGTTGGAAGCCATCTTGACGACATCGGCAAGGCCGAGTTCTCTCTGGACCTCCTGAATCGGCTTACCCGGCACATAGGGGGTAAGTTTATCTACTGCGTCCCGGTATAACTTCTTCATAACAGCTCCTTCATATATATAGATGTTTAAAAACCCTGAAAACGCAACTTCTTCCTTACTTTTCTTATATCACAAACAGGCTTCAAAGTCAAAAGGACGGATTTTCAATGGAAAACAGGCCTTTGCGTAATCACGCGCCAAAAGAGAACCCCGCGAGCCGCGGGGTTCCGGTAAATCCTGAGATACTGCCGAAGCGGGCTTTTTATTTAAACTTTTTGAACTGCGGCAGGTAATTCTTAGATGCTTTGAACATGTCATCCACCATGTCCTGCGTTTCCTGCATGGAAAGCACCGCCGAGGTAAGCGGATCAAAGAGCACCGCGTGGAAGATCTTCCTTGGATCACCTTCAATCGCGCCTTCAACCGCAAGGTTTTCGCAGCGGGCGCTTATATTGTTCAAAATAGCAAGGTGTTCCGGCAAATCCCCTACAAAAACCGGATCAAACCCGCGCTTGCTTGTCCAAACAGGTATTTCAACGCAGGTCTCTTTCGGCAAGTTGGTGATACTCCCG
>CAIWRR010000186.1 GCA_903915125.1 Candidatus Firestoneibacteriota bacterium
CACGAAGAATAGCCAGAAAAGGCATACTGAAAGCCCCGCGATAAAGCCGGAGATTGCTCCCTGCTTTGTCGCCCTTTTCCAGAACAGGGCCGAGAAGTACATCGGGGTAAACGCAGTCGCGCAGATTCCGAAGAAGAGCGCAGTACCTATGGCAATAATCGCGGAACCCTGGTCGAAAAAGAACGGGAGAGAGTAGGCAACAAAAAGGCTTATAAGTATAGAAATCGTCATGCCGGTTCTCGTGATAAGAACGGTATTTCCTTTCCCGCCGAGGCCTTGCTCATAAACATCCCTGCCAATCGCGGTTCCCATTGTGTGAAACTGGGAGGAGAGAGTGGACATCGCCGCCGCCAGAAGCGTGACAAGGAATATAGGAATAAACCAAGCGGGCATTGCCTTGGTTATAAAGAGCGGAATGATATTATCGGTGATGGCTCCTTTCGGCCTAATAGATTTTGGGGCTGCAGCAGCAGGGGCAGTCTTTGCCGCAGGAGAGGCGGCTGCAGGTTTCGCTTCGGGTGCTGCGGCAGGAGGGATATCTGGCTTGCCTTCTTTTTTCGCGGCTTCCATCTTTGCGGCTTCTATTGAAATAGTTTTGTATTCGGGATTGTTCAGAAAATAGACATTTGAAAGCGAGCCGACCGTATAAGCCACGCCGACCATCATAAATATAAAAAAACCGCCGATAGGAACAGCTCTGTTGATCTCCCGACTGCTCTTGACTGTCATAAACCTGACTATCAGCTGCGGCTGAGCCAGAACTCCCACGCCGACTCCAAGCGCGAGCTGCGTTATCATCTCAAGCCACATTTTAGAGCCGGTAACAGGCATCGAGGTCCAGCCCTGATGTCCCTGGGCTTTAAAAGCCTGCGGAACAAGCGAGCCCATATCTGTCAGTTTCTGGTGGGCTCCGGTAACTCCGGCTCCGATTGCTGAATAAGCGAAATAGAGCAGCAGCCCCATTCCTACAAGCATTAGCGCGCCCTGGAAAGCATCTGTGTACATGACGCCTTTTAAACCGCCAAAGATTACATATACAGCAGTGATTACCGTAAAGATCAGCAGGGCGGCGCCGTAATCAAGGCCAAGGTATTGGCTCATAAACTGCGAGCCACCGATGAGGACCGAGCCGGCATATATCGGCATGCCGATGAATATAAGAAGCCCCGCTGCAGTCTGAATGAATTTTGAATCAAATCTTTTGCCGAGAAGTTCCGGGAAGGTATGGGCGTTAAGGTTAACGCCAATCTTTCTTGTTCTTTTCCCGAAGAAGACAAAAGCTAGGAAGATGCCTACAAAAATGTTCAAACCTGTCAGCCACATCAGCCCCATTCCATAAATAGCGGCTGCCCCGCCAAACCCTATTATAGCCGCTGTGCTTATGAAGGTGGATCCGTAGGAGAGAGCCATCACTACAGGATGCTGCTTTCTTCCGGCGACTAGATAATCGGCCGCGTTATTGGTCTGCTTGTAGCCCAGCCAGCCAAAGAACGCTGTGATTGCGAAATAAATAATAACTACGATCAGCAGGTATAATCCGCTCATTTTCCGGCCTCCTTTGCGTTTTCATCGGTTTCATTCCATTTCAGGATGCCGTAGAAAATGCATATCAGTACAGACAGGATGGTGAAAGCATATGCAGTCCACACGCCAAGATCTCCGAATCCGAACATATCGCCCCCTCTACTGACTTATGATATTTTGAAAATGCTTTTCTTGGTTATAATTAATAAACCCTAATCATGAAGTATATCAGCAGAGTATTGCGCGGTCAACGGCGAAGGCTGGCATTGTAAAGTTGTTATAACGGAAAGGTTGACAAAGAATAATACGGTTTAGGTGTTAGAATGAGGCCGAAATGCCGCTTCCAAAAGTCCTTCCGGGCATTGGCAGTCCGAACACTTCCTGGTAGGGCATATCTCCAAGGTTATCTATTTTAACATAGACGCTGAAATTGCCGAGTTTCTTTGCCAGGCGTAGGTTCGAAAATACATAGGAAGAAGAGTTATATCTCTCTTTGTATGTTGTCTCAGAAGCAAGCTCAGTATCAAACGGAAACGGTAAACGCGCTTTTAAAGTACCCTGTTCTTTCGGGAACATCAGGGAGTATTTCGCAAAGGAAGGCAGGTCTTTCTTCATATCTATAATAGAAAAGTTAAGAGAAAATTCCGCTCCGAGCAGAGCGGCCGAAGAGGTAAATTCAATCCCCGCGGATTGCGCCGTTGAAGTATTCATTGCCGTCCAGGGACCTGTCGGGGATGCGGATACCCAGTCTATTCCGTTTGTTTCGCTCCTGACAAATAAAGACAGCCCGCCCTTGCCTCCCGCGCCTCCGTCAAAAAGGAGA
>CAIWRR010000187.1 GCA_903915125.1 Candidatus Firestoneibacteriota bacterium
CAGGACAAGGCTGATAGAGGACGGGATAAAGACAATGGTAGCGGCAAAGATTCTGGGTAAGATTCGCTATATGACAAGCAAGGAATGGAAAGAGATAGACAACGCCGAGTTTGAAGATTACAGGCGTACTTTGCTCAAGATGAAAGGCTGAAAGAGTTTAATTCTTCTTTTTTCAGCAGTTTTCCCTGCGCTTGACTACCCCGGCAGGTCGTGATAATATCAATGATTACTCCGGTATAACTAATCATTCGGAAAGGGGAGAAAATGGGAAATAATGAGCTGGAAGTTATAAGGCATAGCGCGTCCCACGTGCTCGCGCAGGCGGTAAAGCGGCTCTATCCTGAGGTTAAGCTTGCCATCGGGCCGTCAACCGAAGAAGGTTTTTACTATGACATAGACAGGGAAACTTCTTTTACAGAAGAAGATTTAGTCAAAATAGAAGCGGAGATGAAGAAGGTCGTTAAGGAAAATCTTCCGATAAAGAGGAAGGAGCTGAGCCGGGCGGAAGCTCTTAAGTATTTTGGGGACAAAGGCGAGATTTACAAGGTAGAGCTTATCGGCGAACTCCCGGAAAACGAAATCATCTCGGTTTACGAGCAGGGAGAATTCACGGACCTCTGCCGCGGTCCCCATGTCAGGTATACCAAGGAAGTTAAAGCCTTTAAACTGCTCTCGGCTACCGGAGCTTACTGGCGCGGCAGCGAGAAGAACAAGATGCTCCAGAGAATTTACGGCACAGCCTTCGCCAATAAGGAAGAACTTGAGGCGCATCTCAAGCAGATGGAAGAAGCGAGGCAGAGAGACCACTCTAAGCTGGGGAAGGAACTCGGACTCTATTGCACCAATCCCGCAATCGGCAAGGGCTTGCCTCTCTTTACCCCCAAGGGGGCGACCCTAAAGAGGGTCCTGATCCGCTGGATAGAAGACGAAGAGATAAAGCGCGGCTACCAGTACACCAGCACCCCTGTCCTGGCAAAAACCGATTTATATAAAATCTCCGGCCACCTGGATCATTACAGGGACAAGATGTTTGTTTTCAACACCGATGAGAAGGAAGAGGTCGCGCTCCGTCCCATGACCTGCCCGTACCAGTTCATGATTTATAAGGCCGATAAACACAGCTATAAGGAGTTGCCGATCCGCTACGCGGAAACTTCGCTGCTTTTCAGGAAAGAACTCTCCGGAGAACTGCACGGGCTCATCCGTATCTGGCAGTTCACGCTCGCGGACGCTCATATAATCTGCATGCCTTCCCAGGTGGCTGAAGAGTTTGAGAAGGTGCTGGACCTGGTGCAGTATGTGATGAAGACGCTTGGATTGAAAGATTATTGGTACAGGTTCTCAAAGTGGGATCCGAACAAGAAGGATAAATATGTGGACAACCCGAAGGCCTGGGAGGATTCACAGGCTTTGATGAAGAAGATACTGGACAAGAACAAACTGACCTATACGGAAGCGGAGGATGAAGCCGCTTTTTACGGGCCGAAACTTGATTTCCAGATGAAGAATGTCTGGGGCAAAGAAGAAACCATGTTTACCATCCAGATAGATTTCGCGCTGCCCGAAAGATTCGACCTGACCTACACGGACAACGAAGGGAAGGATGTCAGGCCTATGGTAGTGCACCGAGCTTCCATTGGCTGTTATGAACGCACCATCGCGTTCCTGATTGAGCATTACGCAGGGGCGTTCCCGACCTGGATGTCGCCGGTTCAGGCAAAGATACTCACTATCACTAACAACCAGGACGAATACGCGAAAAAGATTCACGCTGACCTGCTTGCCGCCGATGTCCGCTGCGAGCTGGACCTTCGCAACGAGAAGATAGGCGGAAAGATTCGCGATGCCAGGCTTGAAAAAGTTCCGTATATTTTAATAATAGGCGAGCAGGAAGCTTCCGGAAACAAGGTTGCCGTAAGACGTAAAGGCGCCGAAGACCTCGGCCCTATGGATTACGCGAAATTCAAAGAAATGCTTTTGGCGGAGATCAAAGAGAAAAGGATTTAATCTGCGTAATCGTTGTTTGTAATCTGTGTAATCATTTTCACGGAGGAAAAGATGGCCCTTTTCAAAAAAGCTAAACCTAATGAGGTGGAAGTGCCCCTGAAAAGGCGCGTCGGAGTCCCTAACGGGCTCTGGACTAAATGCGATTTCTGTAAGGAAGCGCTCTATACCAAGGTGCTGGAAGAAAACCTCAAGGTTTGCCCCAAGTGCGGTTATCATTTCAGGATGACCTCGAAAGAGAGGGTCAATCTCCTTATGGATGAAGGCACTTTTACGGAAAACTGCGGGAGGCTTGTGGCTCTCGATGTACTGGCTTTCCCGGAATACAAAGAAAAACTCAAGAAAAATCAGGAAGCGAGCGGGCTTGACGACGCGGTCGTGACCGGTGAAGGAAGGATAGGCGGAATACCCGTGGCTATCGGGCTTACCGATTCTTCGTTTATGATGGGCTCGATGGGTTCTGTCGTCGGCGAAAAGATAGCGAGGATTGTTGAGCTCGCTATCGGACGCAAGTGCCCGCTGATTATAGTCTCCTCTTCCGGAGGCGGGGCAAGAATGCAGGAAGGAATACTTTCTCTAATGCAGATGGCAAAGACTTCGGCAGCGCTGGCCAAGCTCGCGAAAGCAAAACTTCCTTATATCTGTATTTTGACGGATCCGACAGGCGGCGGCGTGACCGCTTCCTTCGGAATGCTTGGAGACATCACGATAGCGGAGCCAAACGCGCTTATCTGCTTTGCCGGGCCGCGCGTTATAGAACAGACAATAAAGCAAAAGCTTCCCAAGGGGTTCCAGCGCGCCGAGTTTCTGGTGAGCCAGGGGTTTGTGGACATGGTTGTTTCGCGCAAGGAAATGAAGGACACGCTGATAAAGGTATTGAAATTCTTCAAACCGGCGGAGCACAATTGAAACAGCGAATGCCCTGACTCATGTCTCTCAGGCAGAAGCCGCAGGGTTTCTGCCTTTTTGTTAAGGACGGTGAATATGAAAAATATTGAACCTGCGGTTTTAAGGAAACTCAAAGCCGGCGGCGCGTGGGTGCCGAGCCCGCTCGCTTTGCGCCCCGACAAAAAATATTACGATGAGGACGCCCAGCGGCTTCTCGCGCTTTACTATATCAGGGCCGGGGCAAAGGCTGTTGTTCCGGGAGCCCACACGGGCGAATTTGCCGGCAAGGATTTCCTGCCGGAAAAAGAGCATTTGGGCCTTTACCGGCAGTGGCTGAGGCTGACGAAGCAGATGACCTTCCTTTATGGCGGGCCGGAAATGCTTTTAATGTGCATGGTTCACGGGCTAAAGCACGCGGAGATCGCGGCCGAAGAGGGGTATGACATCGCGGTTGTCTCCCCGCGGCCGTTCAACGGCATGAGCCTTAAACAGCGTTTGGATTATTGCAAAAAAATAGCTTCAATGATTCCTGCTTACGGGTTTTACCTCCAGCCCAAGGCGGGAGGCGCGGAAATAACGCCGGCTTTCTGGAGGGAATTCTTTAAGTTCGGCTACGGGGCGAAGTTTGCCCCTTTTGACAGGTACCGTACGCTTCAAGGCCTTGAGGCCGCCGCAAAATCGCCCCGCTTAAAAGACCTGGTGATGAGCACGGGCAATGACGACCATATAATCGGCGACCTGATGAGGACCTTCACTTTCGGAAAGAGGACTGTTGCCTTTTCCGGAGGGCTGCTCGGGCATTTCGCGACCGACACTTACAGCGCGGTAAAATGGATGAACGCGGCAATCGAGTGGAGAAAGAGCGGGAAATGGGTATTGAAAGGCGATATCTGGTCGCTTGCCGACGCGGTTACGCTCTGCAATGACGCTCTCTTTGACGCGGCGCCGAATAACTTCAGGAATTCAATCTTTGGAGTCAAATACCGGCTTTTCCGGCTGGGGCTGCTTAAGAGCCCTCTCTGTTTTTCCGAGAAGGGAAGCAGGGGACAGGCCAAATTGATTGACGAGCGTTATGACGGCGAATTTAAAGCGCTGGTTTCCGACCGTGACCTCGCGAAAAAAGTCCTTCCCGCGCTCAGGAAGGAACTTGGGATAAGGTGAAAAATGCCAAAGAATATCAAAGATCTTAAGACGGAAGGCGAGATAGAAGAATTTATGACCGAGCCCACCCCCGGGCTGATTGAGCAGTCAAAGAAAATCCGTGGAGGCGGTATCGGCCTCGGGGCGACCGGCAAGATGGGAATGGAAATGATGGAGATGCTCCTTCGCGCCGACAAAGCAGCGGGCGTAAAAAGGCGGCTCTGTGTGGCTTCCGGCTTCTCCAACCCGGAGAACGAGAAAAAGTTGAACGCTCTGGGTATCGAGACTTTCAAGGGAGACTTAAGCAGCGAAGAATTCATAGACTCGCTTCCCGAAACAGAGAATGTTTTCTTTATGGCCGGGTTTAAGTTCGGCTCTTCAGGCGATTACACGAAAGCCTATCATATGAATATAATAATGCCCTATATTTGCGGGAGAAGGTACAAGGCTTCGAAAATTGTGGCCTTTTCCTCGAGCAACTTCTATCCCCACACGCCTGTCGGCCAAGAAGGCCCTTCGGAGGAATCAAAACTGGACCCGCAGGGAATTTACGGCTGGACCCTCCTCGGCAGGGAACAGGCTTTCAGGATTAACGCGCAGAAACACGCAACCAAATGCTGTTTTTACAGGCTGGCCTACGCGCAGCACTTCAAGTATGGAGTAGTAGTTGATATTTGCAAGGCAGTAATGGCTTTTGACGAATTCAAGATTGCTTTTCCGTATGTTAATCTCATTTCCCAGCGCGATGCCAACGATGCCGCGCTTAAATGCCTCTCGTTCTGTGAAAATCCTCCCAGGCCTGTCAATGTTTCCGGCCCGGCCGTGCCGGTCCGTGAAATAGCGGAAAGGGCGGCTAAATTAATGAATAAGCGGATAAATATATCGGAGTCTACGGAGAAATCCACTATGATTCTTAGCGACAGGTTCGCGGAAAAATCATTTGGGCCCTACAGGGACAGCGTGAACGACATAATTGACGCGATCGCCGCGTATATTGCCGGGGGCGGGAAGGATTGGGGGAAGCCGACGGGGTTTACGAGCATAAATCATAAATACTAAAATCAAAAGTTCATAACGTTTGTAACGTTTATAACGAAAAACAGAAGCAAATCAATTGACCGCGGTATGAAATAATACCTATGAGAGGTGGGAAGGCAATGGCAAACAGAGTCCTACTGACTGTTTGCGGAGTGATAGTTATTGCCGGAGGTGGCATCTGGCTCTTTGTTATTCCGGGCATCGAGGAGAAAATATTTTCTATTGTATCTATGTTGACCGGAACAATAATTCTTCTTTACGGGTCAAAAGTTAAGTTAAAGGGCGAGCCGCTTAAGTCCCACATACTCTATTTCGCTTTCGCAGCTATGCCTCTCTGCAAAGCTCTAATACTTGTCTATAAGACTGTTGTGAACCATCTCCCGTTCCTGCTTGCCCCGGTTTTAATACACGGGGGATTGGCAGTTCTGATTATCGCAGCAGGTATCTGGAAGCTTAAAGAAAGTCAAAAATCAGGCAATAATTATCTCATTTCGGCGCAATGCTCTTACATAGTAATCTGTATTTATAATAGATTTCCGATACTGATTCTAGTATAATTGACACAATTGATCTGCTCGGCGGGAGGCGGAATTTACCCCTTCCAGGCAGGCTTATATTTACTGGACCGCGGCCTTCTGACCCGGGACCGGTAGACCAACGGAGGCCAGCAATGGCAAAAGTCGTATTGCAGGACATCGAGAAAAGGTTTGTGGGCAACCCCAAACCGGCAGTTGCAAAGTTCAACCTGGAAGTGAAAGACAAAGAATTTGTTGTTTTCGTAGGCCCTTCGGGTTGCGGAAAGTCCACCACCCTGAGGATGATAGCCGGGCTCGAGGAAATAACCGCGGGCAAGGTGCTCATCGACGACAAGATTGTGAATGACATGGCACCGAAAGACAGGGATGTCGCCATGGTTTTCCAGAACTACGCGCTCTATCCGCACATGACTGTTCACGACAACATGGCTTTCGGATTGAAGATCAGGAAGTACCCGAAAGACGAGATTAAGCGCAGGGTTCAGGAAGCCGCTGAAATTCTCGGTATACAGGAAATGCTTCACAGAAAACCGAAACAGCTCTCGGGCGGGCAGAGGCAGAGGGTCGCGCTCGGCAGGGCCATCGTCAGGAAACCGAAAGTCTTCCTCTTCGACGAACCGCTTTCCAACCTTGACGCTAAACTCCGCGTTCAGACCAGAACCGAGATCATTAAGCTTCACAACCGCCTTCAGGCAACCATGATCTATGTTACACACGACCAGGTTGAAGCCATGACCATGGGCGACAGGATAGTTGTAATGAAGGACGGCTTTATCCAGCAGGTTGGAGATCCGATAGATATTTATGATAACCCGGCCAACAAGTTTGTTGCCGGCTTTATCGGCACGCCTCCGATGAACTTCATCAACGGAAGCATAGAAAAGACGGGGGACGGACTCTTCTTCAAAGAAGGCTCGTTCCAGGTAAAGATAGTGGAGAAGATGGCGGAAAAACTTTCCGGCTATATCGGTAAAGATGTTACGCTGGGTGTAAGGCCGGAGAATATCAAGGACAAGAAGAACACTTCCATTAACAATGCGGACTGGACTTTAAGCGCGATAGTAGATGTGGTTGAGCCTATCGGAGCCCAGGCGTATGTTTATCTCGCGACCGGACAGTCTGCTTTCCAGGCCACGGTTGACGCGCACGAAACCTTTCAGCTCGCCGAGAAGGCGGAGGTAGTATTTGAGATGGACAAGGTCCATTTCTTTGACAAAGACACCGAAGTTACCATAGTCTAAGAGAGCTTAATCGGGCCCGCCTTGATGAAAGGCGGGCCCGATAATTAGCAGGGTGCTGAAAAACTCTAATTGCGCACCCTAAGCACCCTGCTATCCCCTAATTTGGAAGCAAATTAGGGGATCAAATACTAATATTTGCCGGAAAAGTCCGTGAAAAGGATTGTTTCAACAATCTGTTATACAGGGAAGGCTGGATGTCAAAAATAAATTATGCCATAGGCGTTGATCTTGGCGGGACTAATCTCGTCGCGGGCCTCGTTTCGTCAAACGGCAAGGTGCTCTTTAACCGCAAGCTGAAGACAGAAGCGGCTAAAGGGCGGGCAACCGTAATAGGCAACATCGAAAAGGCCGTTCTGCAGGTTATTGAGGGCTGCAATAGCAGGCAAAAATATGGCCTTAAAGGGATTGGGATCGGTTCTCCGGGCTTGGTTGATCACCGGAAGGGCATAGTACGGAATCCTCCCAACCTGAAAGGCTGGAATGAGGTTCACCTGGCTAAGATAATATCAAAGAAGTTCAAACTTCCCGTCTATGTGGGAAATGACGCGAATGTTTATGCGCTGGGCGAGCATACTTTTGGCGCCGGAAAAGGGGCTGACTGTATGGTCTGCGTGACGCTCGGCACCGGAATGGGCGGAGGCCTGATACTGAATAATGAACTTTTTGTCGGCAGCTTCCAGACTGCAGGCGAGCTCGGGCATGTGATAGTAGAGCGTAACGGTAAAAGGTGTAACTGCGGAAATCACGGGTGCGTGGAGCGCTATGTCGGCAACTCGTACATAATCGAAAGGACGCTTGAAAAAATTAGGCAGGGACGTAAAACTTCTATCGTAAAAATTGCGGGCGGGTTGGACAAGATTTCCCCCAGAGTACTTTCGGAAGCGGCAAATTCCGGAGACAAACTCGCGAAAGAAATCTGGCAGGAAACAGGGGAATACGCCGGAGCCGCGCTTTCCTCAATAATAAACACGCTTGGCCCGCGCAAGGTGGTAATCGGAGGCGGGGTTTCAAGGGCCGGCCGCCTCATTCTTGACCCGATCAAGGCGGAAGTGAAAAAGAGAGTCTTTAAATATCTCGCGAAGAGGGTGAAAATTGTCCTTGGCACTCTGGGCGATGACGCGGCAGTGCTCGGGGCGGCTTCGCTGGTCTGGCACCATCTTAAATAAATGATTACGCGGATTAGAACGTCAAAAGAAACAGGAGAGCGGAATAATTAAGAGTTTTTTCTGTGGAAGAGAGGTACTCGTGAGAAAGACAAGGAGCTGGATCATATCAACGGTCTTGCTCCTTTTTATTTTTCCGATTAGCGCTCGGGAGGTTTCTGTTGGCAGGGCCGCGCCTGCCGTAATGACGGAGTCAAACGTGATAGACCCCGACACCGGCAAGAAAAAGGACCCTATAGACTGTTTCGGCGATCATATCGAGTATGATGAAGCAAACGGCACAATTTACGCGAAAGGGAATGTTAGGGTGCTGTACAAGGATATAACCCTTACCTGCGACGAAATACGGATGTCTACCAAAAGCGAGGACGTTGAAGCTAACGGTCATATCCTTCTTATCGAGAAGACCAGCAGGATAAATGGCGGGCATATAAAATACAACTTGAAACAGAAGCTCGGTTTTGTTGATAATATTGAGTATGATAACCCGCCCTGGTTCTTCAGAGGTAATAGGATAGAGCGACCCGACGAAAAAAACGCAAATATGGAACGGAGCATCGCGACTACATGCAATGACCACGAGCATCCCCACTACAAACTGGTATCCGGAAGGATTCATCTGCTTGTTGACGAGAAGATAGAGTGCTGGGATACGGTGGTCTATATCGGAGATATCCCCATATTCTATTTTCCGTATTATTACAAGGATTTTAGGAATGGGAGCAGCCCTTTAAGTCTGCGCCCAGGCTATTCCAGTTACGAAGGCGCTTACCTTAAGATAGCCTATAATTACGAGCTTACCAATGAACTGACGGGCAGCCTGCTGCTTGACTTGATGGCTGTCAAGGGAATAGGTTACGGGTTCAAACAAAACTACAGCCTGCCGGGCCTGAACGGCGGCGGCTCGCTTTACTCTTATTACATTGACGAAGCTGACACCGGTCATTCCCGGTGGAACGTAAACTTTGAACATCACAGCGACATAGTCAAGGACCTCAATGTCGTGGCAAGACTGGACTATTTCAGCGACCAGGCAGTGCTCAATGACCTTTATTCTTCCTACTATCCTGTTATGGCAAGTTATATCAATTCTTACGTCGCATTCACAAAGACGGATCCTTCTTATACAGGCATACTGGCCGTGCAGAGGCAGGACAACTGGGATAATTTCGCCGGTGAATACAAAATGACCATGGCCTCTCTGCCATCGATAAAATTCCAGTCAAATCAGCTTTCCCTGGGGTCGGCCGGACTTTATGGCTCGCTCAACGGCGAGCTGACGCGCTACTTCGTGCCCTCCGCGACGGTTCTCGCAACGGTGTCCACCTCCGGCGCCACGGCTGTTTCCACGGCGCTGGTTACTAATAATGATTTTTATAACACGAAATTTACGCTGAATCCTTCGCTGACATATTCTTTTCAATATTTGCCAGGCAACACATTGAGCACCAGTTTTGCTTTGAACGGAACCTGGCTGGAACTTCCTGATCCGGGAATAGACGATCAGGGCCTGACGGCCGGGGCTTCAGAAACAATAACGCTGCACAACACCTTCAACCAGTATGTTGCTACCGACCTTACTCATTCATTCTCCCGCAGGTTCAGGGCAACTGCCGCGGATGTTAACGGCGGGACCGATATCAATAAATTGACGGGCCGGCTTGGTTTTGCGGCGCAGGGGTTCTCGCTTTCCTTTACAACAGGCTATGACCTTAGGGAAAACATCGACCAGGCGTCAATAAATGTCCTGGAGCCTTCGCCTCTCGGCAATGGAGTTTTGAATAACTTGACCAAAGCAAGGATTGCCCCGGTTACCGCTCAGATGGGGTTGATGCTTTCCGAGTCTTCTGACGCTTCGCTTAATACGCAGTACAGGCTCTATGACGACAGGCTGCTTTTCGGAGACATCGCTCTTGGTTTTAACCGCGGACAACCCTTAACTTACGGGATAGGCGCGAGTTACGCGGCGCAGTTCGATTATGTTAATTACGTCTACCAAACAATCTTTGATCTTTATGGGAGCGCCGCTTTTAACGTTACCGGTGATCTTCGGATAGACCTGGCGCTTAAATTCGACACGATGAACAGGAATATCAAGGAAGTGAGGAGCAAATTCACTCTCAACCTGACGGACTGTATCGCGATTGACATTAATTATATGCAATCAATGAGCGCCCATTCTTTAGGTTTCAACGTCTATATGAGGGCTTTTACCAAGACGGAATTGGACAGGAACGCTCCGGAGGTTTTTAAATACTGATGGCGCGATACATCTTAAAACGATTGCTGCTTTCCATTCCGATACTCTTCGGAATCTCCCTTATAACCTTCGCTGTTATTCATATTACTCCCGGCGGTCCGACTGTTCTTCAATCTCAGATGAACGCCAAGATGTCGCCAGATTCGATAGCCAAACTGAAGACTCTCTATGACCTGGACAAACCGCTCCCGGTGCAGTATCTGAAATGGCTTTCACGACTCGCCCGGCTGGATTTCGGGGATTCCTTCAATGACAACAGACCTGTAACCGAAAAAATACTCGAACGTCTTCCCGCGACGCTGCAGCTGAACCTGCTCTCCCTGCTGCTGCTCTTTTTGATAGCGGTGCCGCTGGGCGTCTATTCCGCCGCAAAACAGAATTCTGTCTTCGACAGGCTATTTACCTCCATAAGCTTTATAGGTTTTTCCGTGCCGTCCTTTTGGCTTGCACTGCTCTTGATGCTTTTTTTCGGGGTCTGGCTGCAATGGCTGCCTATCTCGGGGATGGCCTCGGTTAATTCCTCTTCCATGCCGCCTGTCCTTCAGGTTTACGACAGGATTCAGCACCTGATACTGCCTCTGTTTGTGAGCGTCTTCGGAAGCATAGCGGGCTTCTCAAGGTATATGAGGTCGGGCATGCTTGAGGTCATACGGCAGGATTACATAAGGACCGCCCGCGCGAAAGGCTTGCCGGAGCGCGAGGTGCTTTTGAACCACGCGCTCAGGAACGCCCTGCTGCCGGTGATTACCATAGTAGGACTGTCAATTCCGGGCCTGATATCCGGAGGGTTTATTTTTGAGACTATTTTCGCGTGGCCGGGTATGGGCAGATTGGCTTATGAATCGGCGATGTCTTTTGATTACCCGGTCATAATGGGAGTGGTGATTGCCGGCGCCCTGCTGACGCTGCTCGGGAACCTGCTCGCTGATATCGCTTACGCTTTCGCGGATCCGAGGATACGCTACTAAACATGAAGATCCTTTTAAAATATATAAAATTGCTTTCGGCCAACAAGCCGGCGCTTATCGGCGCCGCGCTCGTGGTCTGCCTTGCCCTTATCGCGTTGTCAGCGCCACTGCTAACCGGGTATGACCCGGCGGGGCAAAGTATGGCCGAGAAACTCCTTCCGCCTTCGCGCGCGCATCTGCTCGGTACTGACGAGCTGGGAAGAGATGTCTTCTCACGGATGATCTATGGTTCAAGGATCTCGCTTTCGGTCGGCCTGGCGGCTGTCGCTATTTCAACGCTTATCGGGATCTTTGTCGGAGCGGTAGCGGGATATTTCGGCGGCTGGGCAGACCAGTTTTTTATGCGGTTGGTTGATATCGTCCTCTCGGTGCCGGCGCTCTTCTTTATTCTTATGCTCGTGGTCTTTCTCGGTCCCAGTATATTTAATGTTATGGTTATAATCGGCCTTACTACCTGGACAGACCTTGCCCGTCTGGTGCGGGCCGAGGTGCTAAGCTTAAAAAGCAGGGAATATGTGCTTGCGGCAAGGGCTTCCGGCGCGTCGCATGCCAGGATTATAATCAGGCATATCCTTCCCAATGCTATGGCCCCGGTATTTGTATCCGTAACTTTCGGAGTGGCCGGGGCAATACTGATTGAGTCGGGACTGAGTTTTCTCGGCCTTGGAGTACAGCCTCCAGACCCGAGCTGGGGGAACATACTGACTTCCGGGAAAGATTACATCGAGACTGCTTGGTGGCTTACCGCGTTCCCCGGGATGGCTATTTTTGCGACAATAATATCTTATAATTTGCTTGGGGAAGGTCTGCGGGATATCCTGGACCCAAGGTTGAGCGGTTCGAAGGAGAGGGGATGACGGAAGACCTTCTGCTTTCAATCAGAGACCTTCACACTTACTTTTTCCGGGGTAAGGCTGTTGGGCGCGCGGTAGAAGGCGTTTCTTTCGATGTCGGCAGCTCTGAGAGCATAGGGCTGGTCGGGGAATCAGGCTGCGGCAAAAGCGTCACTGCGCTGTCTATCCTCAGGCTTGTTTCTCGGCCGGGGAAGACAGTCTCAGGCGAGATAAAGTTCGAACGCGGCGGGAAAATGGATGACCTGCTTTTGCTTCCCGAACAAGAAATGACTAAGGTTCGCGGAGGAGAGATATCCATGATTTTTCAGGAACCTTTCACCGCGCTGAACCCGGTATTCCGCGTTGAGACCCAGGTGGGTGAAGCGGCAAGAGTGCATCTTGGTCTTGAAGGGAAGGGACTTCAGATGCTGGTAATGAAAACGCTTTCCGACGCCGGCGTCAAGGACGCAGAGAGGGTTGCCGACTCGTATCCTCATGAACTTTCGGGCGGGCTGCGCCAGAGAGTTATGATAGCTATGGCCCTGATAAGCGGGCCTAAACTGCTGATTGCCGACGAACCGACGACAGCCTTGGATGTGACGGTGCAGGCGCAGATACTAGACCTTCTGGCGGACATACAGCTTAAACGAAAACTCAGCGTCATAATGGTCAGCCACGATCTCGGCATTATAAACCGCATCTGCGACCGCGTTAATATTATGTATTCCGGGCGTATTGTTGAATCTTCACCAAAAAACGCGCTCTTTAGTAACCCGCTTCACCCCTACACTGCCGGGCTTTTAATGTCTATACCTTCCCTTTCAAAGATAGAAAGGCGTTTGCCTGCTATTTCGGGTAATGTTCCTGACCTGTTTGATCCTCCGGCTGGCTGCAGGTTTCATCCGAGGTGCAATAAGGCCATGGATATATGCAAAAAAACCGAGCCCGGAGAGACTGTGGTTGACGGGAGAATGGTAAAATGTTGGTTATATAAGTAAAATCAAAAAAGTTTGTAAAGTGCAACATTCAATGTGGAAGTGCAACACCCGCATTAAACACCTGTAAAGGTGTTTTGAAACAAAGTTTCTTGCGAGGGGTGTTATTCATGATTCTTTCAACCCTCTTGATTGCTTTGTTCGTAATAGTATCAAAATTTGTC
>CAIWRR010000188.1 GCA_903915125.1 Candidatus Firestoneibacteriota bacterium
CGCTCGCGCGACTCCGGGTTGTGGCACCAGGCGCAATTGAGCGGGCAGCCCTTCAGGAAAACCGAAGTCCTGATGCCGGGCCCGTCGTGTATTGAGAACCGCTGGATGTTAAAGATCCGTCCTGCTGTTTCCTTCATAGGTTGCATGTCTCCGCTTTTGCCTTTGGGCGGCCGGGTGTCTTTCGCTATTTCAGGACCTTATCCAGCCTGATTATCTCCTGCGCTATCCCGTATCTCCATTCCTCGAGCTCGTGACCCGCGTTTCCCGTGTCGGCAGTCGCTACAAGGCGCGAATATTCCGGTATTTTTTGTTCAAGCGCTTTCAGGAATTGCCCCGCCCTGCCGGCAGCCGCAACTGCTTCCGGATTTCCGCTGTTTTTCGCGGCGGCGATTTTACACTCAAGCGTGTAAATATATTTTAAATCATCCGTCCCTTCCCTGGCCTTCTCAAGCGAAGGAGTGCTTAGTGGTCCGTAGGCCGTCGGGTAGAGCACTCCGCACGCCGGATCCCCTCCGCCGTAGGTGCTCCAGGAGTAAAAATTTTTTGAAACAGTTTCAGTCCAGCCCCACGCAAAGGCCCACTCCCTGCGCCCCTTTGCCTTCCATTTCCAGGGATTAAATCCGAACGAGAGCCTGTTCCTGCCGGAATTATACAGCCACAGTTCCGCCTTGGCCCCGTTCTTGCATTTATTAAGCATCTTGCTTGAGTATTCATACGAATGCGTTGACAGAATATCAAGGATATCGCAAAATCCGGTATAATCTTTTCCAAAATGCTCGTCTGCCATGGGCGTTACCATGGTCTTAACGCCGGGAACTTCCTGGCAAAGTTTCACATACTTCACGGTATCGACGTAATTTCTGTTCTGATACGCGGAGGCATCCTCCCTGGGTTCATCAACAACAAAGAAAACAACGCGCAGCTTATTGCCGGCAAACCACTTGACCAGCTGCGCATTTATCTCTTTGAACGCCTTGTTGAATTCAGGGCTGAACTCTTTGAGTCCGTATGTATGCATCAGCTCGCTGGCGTATTCCATAAGAAATATCTGATGCTCGTACGCTTCCAAGCCAAACCTTCTCAGCTGCTCCGCCCTCTTTGCCGGCCGCGAGAAATCCAGCGAAATCTTTCCGCCGGCGTAGGCCATTTTCGGCTCCAACCCGCTGTCCACGCTGTTGGATCCGTGTTCTATGGCAAACTTCAGAGTCTCATCGTCCATGGGCATGCCGAACCAACCGGTGGGGAAATCGTAGTCCTCAAGAAGTTTTATCGGCAGGACTTCAAGGGAGATTTTTTCGGTGAACGGTTTCTTGCCGGCGGTTACGGTCAGCGTTCCCTGATATACTCCGGCCGGCGCGTTTTCCGGAACCTTAACCGTAAACCAAAGAGTTCTTGTTACGCCTTTGTAAATATCGCCTGTATTTCCTTTCTTTATCATTTCAGGCCTTACTTCCTGCTGCTGAAAACTTACGGTTTTGAGCAAGTGAAGGAGGAAGCCTGTCTCAATGTTTGCAGCGGGAATGACAGCTCCGTTCCCCGAAAGATCGCTTGCCGTAACCGTGAGTTGAGAGGCCTCCAGAGGATAAATGCCGAGCGCAAAAGATTCATAACGGCCGGGCGCAGCCGCTATTTTCAGCCCGCCGATTTTTCTTTCGGTTTCAACGGGAGAATAATTATAGTAAGTCATTAAAAGGTAACTTCTTTCAAAAGGGATGAAGCCTAATTCCCTGTCCGCCGCAGAGGGTACGGGCGCCGGATTTTCCGCCTTCGGCGTCATTACATTCACCTTTCCGATCTTTGACATTAAGCGAAAGGAGGTCTTTACATCTTTGCTCCAGAACGACTCGACTTCCGGTTTCACGGCTTCTTCCAGGACATAATCCGCCGCCGGCATTATTACCGGCAAAAGCATTATTCCCGCAAAGAATAATATAGCGCGCACTCCCCTGAAAACACGGCCCATAACTTTCCTCCTTCCGGCAAAGCCCAATTGTAAAGTCAGACGCATTGCCAAAAAAATACCGCTGCCTGAAGGCCGGCGGTATTTTGTTTCAGAATTTGTTCTGCTCCGTCCGGACAATTATCATTTCCTGCATTTCCTTATTCAAAGTGGCGAATCTGGCGGACCAGCCCGAGACCCTGACCGCGAGATTGGGATATTTTTCCGGGTGCTCCTGCGCGTCCCGCAGCAGCTCCGTATCTATCGCGTCTATCTGCATAAAGATCCCGCCAAGCGAGACAAATGTCTTCATAAGCCCGGCCAGTGCGGAGAGTCCTGCCTCGCCGGCAACAGAAGGAGGGAATAGTTTTAATTCAAGCGCGGTCCCGTTTGGCAGTTTTGAAAAGTCCACGGCGCAATGCGACTTGATGACAGCCGTCGGCCCGCGCTTGTCGGTGCCGGGCGAAGGGCTGAAGTTCACCGCCAGGATATCGCCTTTCTTTGAGCCGGCCGCTGAGGCCGCGCGCCCCGCCCGAAAGACGCTCGCGACGCGCTCGAAAGTGCTTATTCCGGCCGGATGAAGTATCCCGTCTTCTTTAGGAAGCCCGCCGACGATTCCCGTAAAAGTGTCGAAGACTTTCTTCATCATAAGATTGCTTTGTTCCGCGTCATTTCCGTAAAAATCAAAGGTTGACCGGATCTTTTGCCTGAGAGGTTCGTAACCTTCCCAGTTATTCCACAGGATTTTTGAGAACTGCGGCAGCGTCAACTCGAGGTCGTCAAAAACCAGTTTTTTTATCACGAGCAGGCTGTTTGCCGCGTCCGGGAGCCCCCCCGCGTGCGGAGCGCGCACGGTGTAAACTGGCCCCAAATTGTAATAGGAGCGGCCTTTCCGGACACATCCTTCCACCAGCAGGTCCACAAGCACGGTGGGAACCGGATACAGGGGCAGATATTCGCTCCTGTTCTGGCGTAATATTTTTTCTTCCATTTTTTTCGTGAAAACGTCATAGAGCCCGTCAAAGGAATCATAGCTAACCGGAACCAGCCCTTCAGGCAGTATGCCGAGGCATTCCTGGAGCGCCTGGAGCATATCGTTTGAACCATAACTAAAACAGGTCTTGCCGGGGACAAGAATCTCCCAGCAGCCGTCGTTGGCAAAGTTTCTTGCCTCGTCAAGGGGGTAGCCGAACTTGACGAGATTCGCTATCACGCGGTCTTCATTATATATGGCTATAATTCCGCCGCCAAGCCGCTGAATTTCGGCCACGCGGCGCAGCAGTTTTTCGCCGGTATTTTTGGAGACCCTTACGGCAATCGGGAAATCCGAGATGTGAAGCTCCTCGACAACATCGAGCACCAGCCAGGTAACTTCGTTTAAAACCTCTTTTCCTTCTTCATCCACGCCGCCGAGAATGATATTTTGATAATATTGGGCGTCTCCTGTTGCCACGACTTCTCCGTTTACCCACTCGCAGCCTTTAATCCAGAAATGAGCGAGCAGTTCCCGCGCCTCGTCAAGGGTAAGCGCCCCTTCCGCAAGGTCCTTCTTAAGGTAGGGGCCGAGCATTTTATCTATGCGGCCTATTCCGCTCCAGTTGCCGCAGAGCCGCTGAAAATCCCAGAGCAGCCAGAGAGACTGCAGGGCCTCGCGGAAGTTCTTGGGGGGGTTCTCGGGAACATTGCTGAGCGACTCAATTACACCGGCAAACATATTTTTTTCAGAGCCTGACGCCGCCCGCTCCAGGGCCGAAAGTTCATTCAAGTATCTTTTATGCCAGATACCCGCGGATTCTATGCAGCTGAGCATTGCGTTCAGCAGGATGACCCCTTCCCTGTCCAGCCCGCCTTCTTTCAGCCTTGTTTCTATTTCTGCCCTTAATCCTTTGTAGCCGGCGGAAAGGGCTTTTTCAAAACCAAGAGTTGTATGGCTTACCGACTTGCAGTTAATAATCGGCACCCTGTGGGCTTTCGCATCCTTGAGAGTCGCCGCGCCTGCCAACTTCTCTCCGGGTATAATTCTGAGAGGGGCGCTTTCCGCAATCTTCCTGATGCAAGCGGCGTAAACCTCTTCCGGAGCCGGAAACTTGCTAAACCTGCCCCTGTTTAAAAGAGAAGAAACGGCTTTGTCCATAACCGGAGAAATACCGGGGAAGTCTATCACGTCTTTGCGGGCTGCAATTTCAAAGATTTTAACGGGAGCGGCATTTAGCGGGAGTATCTCTTTCCGCCTTGCGAGCGAAACCGACCAGCCGCCTTTCCCTCCGGTAATCCTGAAAACCACGAGATTCTCGCCCTTTTCAAGCGGCAATTCAACAAGGGCCGGAACATCTCCAAGCCCGGAATATACGAGCCTCCCGTTGACAAAAACAGAGTACCACCAGTCGCAACTGACAACGACGGGAAGCATTCCCGCTGACGCGGCTGTAACGCCGGTAAAACACAGGCAGGCGTCATGCTTTAACCCTATATTGAATACTTTGGCAAGGTCGATTATGCCGTTAACGCTGACTACGCGGTTTTCGAGCAGGCCCGGCAGGCTCAGCGCGTCTTCCATGCAGCCGATGCTATCAGGAACTATCCCTGTCTCCGTCGGCGTTTCGGGATCCACCCCGTTTTTTTCCAACGGCCCTGCCACATACCATTCAGCGCTCCAGTCAACGAATTCAGAGAGCCCGGAAGGAAAGAGCGCGTATTCCGCATCTTTCATGCCGCGCCCTATTTCTCCCTTCAGGTAGCTTGCCGCAAGATCTTTCGTGAACGGGCTTAGCCGCTCGGTAATTCCGCCGCCTGACGGGCGGAAGCCGTTCCAAAAAGTTTCGTTTTCCGCGCTGTTCTTATTTTTGCCCATTGGCCTTCCCCGGGACAGGATTGCCGTCATATCCCATCTGTTTTGAGATTAACGAAGCCGCTCTCGATATTTTCTTCCCCACCTTGCCGGCAAAATCAGCAAGAGTCCAGTCTATCGTTGTTGCCGATGAACCGACTATTCCGGCCACCTGGCCTGAATAATCGCGCACGGGTGCGGCGTAGCAGATTAAGCCCCTCCCCAGTTCTTCATTATCAGTTGCAAAATCCTGCCTGCGTATCACGGCCAGTTCCGCCCTCAGGGCTTTTTCCGTCGTAATCGTATTTCCGGTATTGCGTTTCAGCCCTTCCGCGAGGACTTCACGAAGGGCATTTTCCCCCGCAAAAGCCAGCAAGAGTTTGCCCGGAGCCGTGCAATAAAGTTTGTACCGCCCTCCCACCTGTCCCGCTATTTTTACCGGCCCCATGGCGTCAAAGTGCAGCAGGTGCAAGGCGCGGTTATTATGGAGCACGCTTAAATACACGCTCTCTCCCGTTTCTTCCCAGAGTTCGCGCAGAGGCGTCCTGGCCGCTTCACCAATGTTCAAGCGGCTGATTACCCTGCTCGCGACGGAAAACGGCATCAGCGTCAGGGCATAAAGCGGGCCCGGCTTCCTGATTTCCACCCAGCCTTCCTGTATCAAAGTGGAAAGGAGGCGGGTTGTTGTGTTCTTGTTTGTCGAAATGGCCCTGGCGAGGTCCGACAGGCGCATGGGCGCGGCCGACTCCGAAAGCACCCTGATTAAAGCTATGCCCATGCGTAGAGCCGGCGCGCAGTATTTCCCGACGGACTGCTTATTGTGTCGCGAGTGTAACATGTTTACCCATATAACACATATTTTATTGCCTGTCAATCGCTTCCGCTTCAAGTCCTCCCGGAAATTCTATGCCTGCCCGGGCTTGTCTGTATCAGCTATTTTGTTTATCCAAAAGAAAAGGGCCTTCCGAAGAAGGCCCTTTGAGAAACAGATTAAAATTATCCCCCTCCGGCTCCCCCTTATCAATAAGGGGGAGTGAAAGTGGTAACGTTATTCTTCCTCGTAGACCAGGTAGAAGTTGCCGAAATAGGTCTCGGGCAGTTTCTGTTCGCCATAAACTATGAAGCACTGCATATTGGTCATTTCCAGGGCTCTGCTCGCGTAGGAAGAATAGAGGCCTTCTATGCCGATATGGACTTCCTTGTTCTCGCCCGGCTTAAGGGAGAAACTCGTTTCAACATAGTTCCTGCCCCACTTCGCGTAGGACTGCTTGTCGCCGAGCAGCATCATGCCGCTCCAGGGTTTATCGCCGGTCAGAAAGGCGTTGAACACAAGATAGTTGAATTTTGACCAGTCAACATTCTTGGTAAGCCCGTTGATGCCGGCATTACCCGTTACTTTCATTCTCATTTTTTCATTTCCTGTGAGATGCTCTTCAGAAAGCGACTGCGAGGCCATACCATCGCCGGCGTTGAACTGATCACCCTTCGAGAAGTTCAAAAGCACGACTTTCTTGGCCTTATCGCCGCCCTTAGCGTCTTCTTTCTTGGCTCCTGCCTTGTCCGCGGCAAGGGAAACTCCGCAGGCAAACATTACCGCAAAAACCGCAAACAATAATCTCTTCATAACTCCTCCTGAAAAGCAGAACTTATATTATTCTACATCTATATTAACACTTGTCAATTGTTTTCCTTCAGGCAAAACAGCTTGTCTTCGGCAAACCCTGTCGTCGTTTCAAATTTCGAATTTGCTTTTTCGAACTTAGCGCCAAAGGAAAGGGCCTTCCGAAGAAGGCCCTTTGAGAAACAGATTAAACTCATCCCCCTCCGGCTCCCCCTTGTGGAGCAATTACTGATTGCTGATTACCAATTGCTGATTGAATTCTAAGTCAAGGTCAAAACAAAGTCAATGACGCAAACTACTCTACGCTATTTACTCCCCACCTTCCTCCCCTTCTGATGAAGGCTATGCAAAAAGAAAAGGGCCTTCCGAAGAAGGCCCTTTGAGAAACAGATTAAGATTATCCCCCTCCGGCTCCCCCTTATCAATAAGGGGGAGTGAAAGTGGTAAGGTTACTCTTCCTCGTAGACCAGGTAGTAGTTGCCGAGGTAGGTTTCAGGCAATGCCGGGTAAAGCTGGAAATTCTGCATGTTTGTCATGTCCAGCGCCCTGCTCGCATAGGCAGAATACAGCCCTTCGATGCTTACATGGACCTCCTTGTTC
>CAIWRR010000189.1 GCA_903915125.1 Candidatus Firestoneibacteriota bacterium
GCTGGATGTTTGGATGATTGGAAGGTAGGATGCTCAAAGGCTTTCAGGGTTTGATGCGGGCTGAGGGTCGAGCTAAAGCGGAGGCTGGATAAAGATGAATGATGACAAAAGAGAGCCCATAAAAGAGAGTCCGAACGGCATAGTTGAAACGAAGTTCTATGACTTCGATGCTTTGACGCTCGAGAGCGGGGAAGTCCTCTCTCCTGTCCGGATCGCCTATGAAGCTTACGGCAAACTTAACGACGCTAAAGATAATGCCATCCTGTTGTGCCACGCGCTTAGCGGCGACGCGCACGCGGCAGGCTTCCATGAGGGAGACAGGAAGCCCGGCTGGTGGGAGTTTATTGTCGGCCCGGGAAGGGCGTTTGACACGGAGAAATATTTTGTCATCTGTTCGAATGTGATCGGCAGTTGTAACGGTTCGACAGGCCCGGCTACAATTAACCCTAAGACCGGGAAAAAATACGGGATGGATTTCCCGGTCGTTTCAATAAGAGACATGGTCAACGCGCAGGCAAAGCTAATAGACCATCTCGGTATTGATAAGTTATTCTCGGTAGCCGGCGGTTCCATGGGCGGGATGCAGGTTTTGGAGTGGGCCTATTCGTACCCGGGCCGTGTGAAGACGGCGATACCCATAGCGACAACATTCAGGCATTCAGCGCAGCAAATTGCTTTCAATGTCCTTGGAAGGATAGCGATACAGGATGACCCTGTTTGGAATAAAGGCGAATACAGCGAAACTGAAGCCGCGCTTTTAAGACCCCTTGCCGGTTTGCAACCTGCCTCCGGCCTTGGCCTGGCGAGGATGATCGGGCACATCACCTATATGAGCGATGACGCGATGGAAAGAAAGTTTGGAAGGGAAGTCCGGAATGTTGACAGCTCCGGCAAACAGATAGACTCTGTTTTTGAGGTTGAAAGATTCCTGCGCCATCAGGGGGAAACTTTTGTAAAGCGTTTTGACGCCAATGCTTACATCTATATTACAAAGGCGCTGGACAACTTCAATCTTGGGAACAATCAGGAGCTGGTTAAACATTTCACCGGGGTGCATACAAAGTTCCTGGTGATTTCATATTCGCATGACTGGATTTACCCTCCGAAACAGTCAAAGGAAATCGTCAAGGTTCTTAAGTACTCCTGGGCCAATGTGACCTATTGCGAGATTACGCAGGATTACGGCCACGACGCTTTCTTAATAGAACACGATGAACAGGGCGTTCTTGTGAGCAACTTCCTCGAGAACGTAAGGCGGGGTGAATAAATGGAAAGATACGATTACATCATAATAGCGGATATGGTCAGGAACGGGTCGAAAGTCCTTGATCTCGGGTCCGGCGACGGAAGGCTGCTCCGTCACCTTATGGATTACAATGAGGTGAAAGGGGTTGGAATAGAGTCCGATGAAAAAGTTATTTATGAGAGCGTCAGGAACGGCGTGACCGTAGAACACGCGGACATAGACGAGGCTCTGCACGATTTTGCCGACGGCTTCTTTGATTATGTGATAATAAATTTTACGCTGCAGGAAACCCGGAGGCCGAATCTCGTCATACGCGAAGCCCTCAGGGTGGGAAAGAAGGTAATAGTTTCTTTTCCGAACTTTGCGTATTATAAAATCCGGTTTTCCCTCGGGGTTTTGGGTAAGACTCCAAGGACTGCCGCTTTGCCCTATAGGTGGGACGAATCCCCGAACCTGCATTATTTTACAATCAAGGATTTTAGGATATTCTGCAGGGAAGAACACAGGGTTATCGAAAAGTTCGTTGGGTTTACCGGGCACACCAGGATTCCGGTTTGCCAGAACCTTCTTGCCGAGAAAGCAGTTTTTATGATAGCATAACTTATGCCCATAAAAATTAAGGTTCCCACAGTTTTTCGACATTTGACTGCGCATAAAGCAGAATTGTATTTTACTGCACCCCATGGAAAGTTTAACTTAAAACGCCTTTTTGAGGAAATTGAAAAATCCTACCCCGGCCTTAGCGCAGAGATCTTAGGCAAGGACGGGAAGGCGAGCAGGTTCACGGGTATTTATGTTAATTCAAAACCCTACCAGACACTCAACGGCGTCTACACAGAGCTTCTTGCTGATGACATTGTTGAGATAACCTCCGCAATAGTTTTTGAGTAACTGAGCAAAATAGCATTTCTCGGGAGAAAAAATGGAACAGGTTGTCGAACTTAAAAGCATAACGAAGATATATCTGACTGGCAATGTTGAGTTCGCGGCTTTGAAATCTGTTAACTTGACCGTAAAACGCGGTGATTTCACTGCCATCATGGGGCACTCCGGCTCAGGCAAATCCACATGCATGAACATAATAGGCTGTCTTGACAGACCAACCTCCGGCGAATACCTCTTTGAAGGCGAGAATGTCAGCAAGCTCTCTGATTCACAGTTGGCGGAGGTCAGAAACAAAAAAATTGGTTTTGTCTTCCAGTCGTTCAACCTGCTGGCGCGCACTTCGGCTGTTCAGAACGTTGAATTGCCGCTCGTCTATTCTGGAGCAAAGAACAGAAGGCAAAAAGCCGAAGAGGCTCTTGTGAGCGTGGGCCTGTCCGAGAAATTCGCAAACAAGCCAAATGAACTGTCGGGAGGGCAGCAACAGCGAGTTGCGATAGCCCGCGCGCTGGTGAATGATCCGCCTTTGATTCTTGCGGATGAACCCACCGGAAATCTTGATTCGAAATCAGGCGAAGAAATTATGAAAATCTTCAAGGCGTTAAATGATAAGGGAAAGACAATCGTGCTAATAACTCACGAGCCGGACATTGCCGCCTTAGCGAAGAAACGAATATATTTTAGGGATGGGGAAATAATAAATACAGAGGGGGAATAATGAAACTCGCCAAGCTGCTTGCGGCGTTATTAGTCTGCTCGGTCTCTTTTGCGGCCGGGTTGAGCCTTGAAGAGTGCGTGCAGTCCGCCATAGACAATAATAACGACATTAGAGCGTTGAAAAGCGCGTACGAGGCAAGCGCTGCCAGGACAAATCAAATTCGTTCCGCCTATTTCCCGCAGATAAACGGTTCTTTCGGTTTCAGCCGAACGGTGACCCCGCTTTCCACAAGTTTTGGTTCTCTTCTCTCAAGCATTCCCGGGCTTAGCAGTACTTCTGATGTCATGACCTATTCAGCAGGAGTCTCGGCACAGATGATGTTCTACGATTTCGGCCGGACCGGTTCGGCCGAGAATCAGGCGTATGCCGGAGAACAAGCGGCGCTGCTGCGCTATGAAGAAAAAAAACAAGAGATTGCTTATGGCGTAAAAAAGGCATATTACGGAGTGCTGCAGGCGGTGGAACTCGCGTCTCTATCCGAAGTAACAAAAAAAGAGATGAAAAGTCTGTACGATTCCGTTAAGGAGAGACAGGGGCAGGGCATGGCAACGCCTGTGGATGTCCTTAACGCGGAATCTGAGCACGTTAAGTATTCGGCTGAAGCCTCAAGGTTCAAGCGCGGTGCGGAATTAGCCGCGGATTCACTGGCTGTCATTCTCGGGAAGAAAGCCGGCGAGAATGTGCGCCTGACTGCAGAAGCGCTGCCGTCTGTCGAAGCTTTCCCGCTTGGCATAAAAAACATTGATAAGTGTTTTGAATATGCTTTAAAGAACAGGCTGGATTTTAAGACCTCAACGCTTTCAATAGCGTCAGCGGAGGCTTCCGTCTCGGCGGCTTGTTCTGACTGGCTTCCTTCGCTCTCAGGCACCGCGAGGTATGACCTATCAGGGCAGCAGCTCCCGCTTGACCAGGGAGGGTATTCTTACGGAGTTAACCTCAATATACCGATATTTTCAGGTTTCTCCAGCAGCGCAAAATTAGCTGCGGCCGAAGCGGACAAAAGAAATGCAGTTTCTTCCGCCGCGGCTCTGCGCGAGTCGCTCTTGCTTCAGGTAAAGACAAATTACTACGGCGCTCTGGATAAGGCTGAGCAGGCCTACGCGGCCGGAAAAAAAGAAGAATACCTTGTAAGGAATTACGAAGCTATGAAAGCCAAATATGACGCTGGACTGGCAAGCATAACAGACCTTATAGACGCCGAATCCAAGAAAGCGGCAGGTATTACCGACAACAAACAGGCGCTCTTCAATTACAGGATGCAGGTTAACGAGCTTGAATATTCTATCGGAGGAGTGAAGTAATGAGAAAAGCAATTACCGTAGGAATCATAATTGTTTTTTGCGCGGTTCTGGCTGTCTCTCTCGGATGCATGGGGAATGGCGGGCAGGAAGTAAACACAATAAAAGCGGTAAAGGGTAACCTTACAGTAAAAGTTCAGTCAACCGGTACGGTCAGGTCAAACAATGAGGCGAAACTGACAACTGTTTCTTCAGGGCGGGTAAGCGATGTTTTTGCAGCTGAAAATGAGTCAGTTGTAAAAGGCAAGATCCTGCTGAAACTTGATTCTACGGCTCAGGCCGAGAAGGATTACAACAGAATAGCGTCGCTTGCCTCGAAAGGTTTTATGCCTTCTCAGTCGGCCGAGCAAGCCCGGGACCAATGGAAGAACACATTTATCTCTGCTCCTTTTAGCGGCACGATTGTGAAGAAATTTATCGAAAAAGGTGAAACCCTTTACGGAGGCAACCAGGCATTCTTGCTTGCCGATTTAAATGAAATGACGGTTGAAAGCAATATTGATGAATCCGACATTGGACAGGTCAATATCGGGCAGGATGCCGAGGTCGTGCTGGACGCGTATAAAGACACTAAACTCCACGGCAAGGTAACTTTTATTGCCAGAAGCAGTCTTGAAGTGAAAGAAAAAGGAATAACTTACCTGGTCAAAATAAAACTGGATACTTCCGAGAAGCTGCTGCGGCTCGGAATGACCGGAGATGTCTACATTAATGCCGCGAGCAAGCCGGATGTAATCATACTGCCGTATACTGCCATAGGCGATGATAAGGACGGCAGGTACGTGCTGGTTGTTGAAAAAGACAAGGCTGTCAGAAGAACCGTTCAAACGGGGCTGGAAAGCTACGACAGCACGGAGATAGTTGCCGGGGTTAAAGAAGGTGAGGCCGTGATTGAGAACAACCTTTCAAAGGTCAAAGCCGGAGCGAAAGTGAGAGCCGCAAAAAAATGAACCTTAGGGAAAGCCTCTTCATATCCTACAAAAACCTCTCCTCCAACAAAGTAAGATCTGTCCTCACGATGCTTGGGATTATTATCGGCGTGATGTCCATAGTCCTGCTTATTTCCGTTATAGCGGGAACGCAGGACAAGATAGAAGGCGAGATCAGGTCAATGGGCTCCAATGTGCTCATGTGCATCCCCGGGAATTCCGAAGAGATGCACGGGCCGCCCGGCACCATGACTGTCAATAAATTCAAGCTTAAGTTCGTTGACCTCATCGAGACAAAGAGCAGCTTCGGGGTTAAGGCCACTCCGGTAGCGATTAATGTCGGGAGTATCGTAAAATACAAGAGTAAGAGCAAGAATGATGTGATGCTTGCCGGAACCTACTCGAACTTTCCTTATGTTCGGAACTGGAACGTGGCAACGGGCAACTATTTCAGGGATGAAGACGTTCGGTCGGCCCGCAAGGTCTGCGTAATTGGCGAGACGGTGGTTAAGGACCTTTATGGCGGGAATGACCCGATAGGAAAAGAAATAATGCTTGCAGGCAACAGATTTACGGTTATCGGGGTGACAGAGAAAAAAGGACGGACTATGGGGCAGGACAGCGACAATCTCGCCGCTATGCCTATAACCACGCTTCATGAGCTTCTCGGCACGCAGCAAATCAACCAGATACTTGTCAAAGTTCCGGATCCCGCCAATGTTACAAAAGCCTTCGGCGAAATAAAAAAAGTTATGCTCACCCAGCTGGACAAACAGGATTTCACGTTGAGAAGTTCCAGCGAACTGCTTAATACTTTCATGATATTTACAAATATTCTGAGCGTGGTGATGGGTTGTGTCGCTGGCATAGCTCTTTTTGTGGGCGGTATCGGCATAATGAATATAATGCTTGTCACCGTGAAGGAGCGCACGAGGGAAATCGGTATTCGCAAGGCGGTTGGAGCCAGATACAGCGATATCCTTCTTCAATTTATCAGCGAAGCCGTGATTCTCTCTGTCAGCGGCGGGGTTATCGGCATCCTTATTTCAATCGGACTGATCTCGGGGGTTATGGCTGCGCTCGGGGATAAGATGCCTATGCCGTTAAAAGCAAATACCACATCAATATTAGTAGCTTTCCTTTTCTCCACGGCTGTCGGAGTATTCTTTGGCACTTATCCGGCCGTGAAGGCGGCCAAGACGGATCCGATAGTAGCGTTAAGGTATGAATAAAATAAAAAGTTTGTAACGTTTGTAATGTTCTTAACGTTCTTAACGTTCATAACGTAAAGCAATAAATACGAGTATTGCGGAGCAAATAGGCGTATTTTGAAATATGCGAATTACGTTATAAACCTTA
>CAIWRR010000190.1 GCA_903915125.1 Candidatus Firestoneibacteriota bacterium
CCTTTTATTTCCAGTATATCCGGCCTCAAGACCTTCTCGCTCCCTACCTTGACCTCTATCATCGGCCAGCCGGGAGTCGGGGTGATAAACTCTGTTTTATTCTTGCGAACTATCACCGTGTCTTCGCATTTTGTCCCGGTAATCGACGGGTTCCAGGCAAAAGCCTGATTGACGAGTACCACCTCTTCGGAATTCGCCATCCCCCTGTACTCTCTGCCCGCGTAGCCGGTCGCCCCTCCCTGGTGATGCAGCGTCCATTCGGATGCAAAACCGGATTCCTTATAGGCGTCCTGCGCTTTCTTGAAGATGTCCTTAATATTGGCTCCGGGTTTTGTGTTCAGATTGAATACTGAGTCAACTTTAAGCACCGCGTTATGCTTCTTCATGAGCTCAGCAGAAATAGGCCCGAAATGGACAAGACGCGTCAGACTCACTATCAATCCCCATTTCCTGGCGCAGAGGACAACCATCATCATTTTTTCAACTTTCTTATCGGTTGGGATGGGGTGCCTGTATTTTGAGATGCGTTCATCAGCTGCCATAAGCAGGACTGTCGGCGCGATGCCGTCTTTATAAAGTTCTTTAGCGAGCAGTCCTGAAACCTTGTGCTCCGAATCCCCCTTCTTGATCTTCCTGCAAACACGGACCATCGCCCTGCCCGCTTTGCGCCCGAGCCATTTATACTTCTTTATCTCGCTTCCGGTTAACTGGAAACGCAGTTTCGCGAATTTGCCGTCAATGTTCAAATAGCCGCCGAACCCGTCGTCAGTTCTGAGAACCCCTTCCTTAACTATCTCTTTAATAAACTTTAGTTTCTCCGCGTCTTCCCACCAGTTGAATTTCTTCACTATGAAGCCCTGTCCTTTTATCTCCTCATCGGAGGACCTGCCTGCTTCAATATTGTTTGCGATGAGATATTTCTTGTCTGCGGTTATGATTATTGAAACAACGCCGAAATCAGAAGCAATGACAACGTGATTGTCGCCGCCGCAGGTAAACCAGGCGAAGTTATTGAACTTAGTGAGCATTACGGCGTCAAGTTTGTTTTGTTTCATAAACTTTCTTACTTTTCGTTCTTTCAACAAAATCTCGGTTTCTAAAGACATGGGCCCTCCAAAAATGTTTATAACGTTCTTAACGTTTGTAACGTAATGCTAAAACGAACCGTCAAACGATTATCGTTCGTAACGTTATTAATGTTTGCAACGTAACACAAAACACTGTTAACCTTGCTCAATAATCTTTTCGTTATGAACGTTATAAACTTTACAAACGTTATGAACCATTCTTACTTTAGATTTCGCTGAAGATCTGCATTATATTCGCCGTTGCCGCTACCGCCGCGGTGTCAGTACGCAAAATCCTTGAGCCGAGCGACACTGGGACAACTCCGGCTGATTTCGCAAGCTCGGCCTCTTCATGCGAGAAACCGCCCTCAGGGCCGATAAAGACTATTACTTCGGTTATGGAGGTATCTTTGATAACATCTTTCAGGCTTTCACCCTTGTGCACTTCCCAGGGAATGACCGCCAGCTGCCAATCTTTCAAATCTCTTACCAGCTCAGGGAACTTTACCGGCTCGCGGACTTCCGGAATGACAGTCCTTCCTGACTGCTTGCAGGATTCCACACAGATTCTTCTCCAGCGGGCAAGCTTGTGCTCGAAATTTCCCTGTACCACTACCCGTTCCGTTATGACCGGTATAAATTCTTTAACCCCAAGCTCGGTTCCCATGCGGATTACTGTATCCATCTTGTCCGATTTTGGAACCGCCTGAGCCACCGTCAGCTGCAGTTTTGTTTCGCGCGTGACCGTATTCTTTCCTATAATGCGGCCGGTTACCTGATCACGGCCGATACTCTCCAGCGCGACTTCGTACTCCGCGCCGGTGCCGTCCACTGTCAATATTTTGTCGCCGGGCTTAAGCCTCAGGACATCCCTGATATGCCTCACATCGCTTCCGCTTATAGACAGCTCGTCCGCCCGGATTATGTCAGGATCTACAAAGAATCTGTGCATATTTATTTCCCGAAGAGGTTCTTCATTTTCTTGAAGAAGCTCTCCCTGTTTGGCGTAGAGGCAGAATCCGACAACTCCGAGAATTCTTTAAGCAGTTCCTTCTGTTTTTCGTTAAGTTTGGAAGGGACTTCCACCATAATCTTTACAAGCTGGTCTCCTCTGCCGCCTTTCTGCAGGTCTACAACTCCCTTGTTCCTGTAACGGAATACCTTTCCGTAGGCCGTGCCGGGAGGAATCTTTATCTTCATGGTGCCTTCAAGTGACGGAACTTCTATTTCCGAACCTAAAGCCGCTTCCGGAAAACTTAGAGGGACCTCGCATATAATATCCGCACCTTCCCTGGTGAATATCTGGTGATGGTCAACGTTCAGCATTATATAGAGGTCTCCGCCATCCTCGCCCTCTCCGCCGACACGCAGCGTTGAGCCGTTGTCAACTCCGGCCGGAATATTGACCTTTATCTTTTTGAGTTTTCTTACTTTTCCGTGGCCGCGGCATTTGTCGCATTCCTGTTCAATTATCTTTCCGGTACCGCCGCATCTGCCACAGGGTTTTTGAATCGAGAAGAAGCCCTGCGCGTAAACAACGCTTCCCCTGCCGCCGCAAGCGGAGCAAGTTTTGAGCTTTGTGCCGTTCTTCGCGCCGTTGCCGCCGCAATCCCCGCAGTTCTCGGAACGGGAAAGCTCTATGGACTTCTCCACTCCAAAAACAGCCTCATTGAAAGTCACAGTAAGATCATACCGGAGATCAGCCCCGCGCCGCGCGCTTCTGCGGCTTGAACCGCCGCCGAAGAAACCGTCAAAGATATTCTCAAAAATGTCGCCGTACCTTTCATGCGGGTCAAAATCCGTGTTGAAACCGGAAGAGGAAAGGCCTTCATGCCCGTAGGTGTCGTAAACCTTGCGCTTCTCCGGATCGGAAAGGGCCTCATAGGCTTCGCTGGCTTCCTTGAATTTGTCGGAAGTGGCGTGATCGCCCTGGTTTTTGTCAGGGTGATATTTTTTGGCGCTCTCACGAAAAGCTCTTTTTATCTCTTCCGTGGTCGCGGTTCTGGATACACCGAGTACTTCGTAGTAATCTTTCTTTGCCATAAAAAAAATGATTCTCCTTCAATGATTTCCTGGAATTCTTGCGGAAATACCGCGCACTTCTATTCCGGTTCCGGATTGCCCTCAGAGTCCGCACCCGCTTCTTCGAAAGGGGCAGGCGCTTCCTGCGCGGATTCTTCGTGCTTCTTTTTTGAGATCTTCACCATCGCGGGACGAATAGTAATGCCTTTAAAAGCGTATCCCGTCCTCAACTCTTCGGCGATATGCCCGTCAAGTTTCTCGTCATTCGTTTCAACGGTGCCGACCACTTCATGTCGCAGAGGGTCAAACTTCTGGCCCGATGAAACAATTTTCTCAAGCCCCTCCCTCTTAAGCGTCTCAAAGAGGTTATTCTTTATCATTACCACGCCGCTGACAAAGTTTTTATCCATCCCCTCAGGAACGGCCTTAACAGCCATGTCAAAATTATCAAGAATCGGGAGCAGCTTATTTACCATTCCGGAAGCGGCGTATTTCGCGAAGTCCTCTTTTTCCTTTGAGGTGCGCTTGTGAGTGTTGTTAAGCTCGGCCAGGGCGCGCAGGTATTTATCCTTATAATCTGCAGCTTCCAGCTTCCACTTTTCCAGCTCGTCGCCTTCATTCTTTTCGCCCTGTTTTTCGGCTGCAGGCACTTTTCCGTTCTCCGGAGATTGCTCCTTATTGCGCTCTTCTTTATTATGTTTATGCTCGTCTTTCATAGTCCTTATTCACCGTTTGGGAAACTAAATTCCAGATTTTTTACGCAAAATTCCCTTAAATTATCCCCTTTCGTTTTAATGTCTATATATACACTATTTTCAGGCAATAATCCCGCGATTTTCTCCGCCCACTCAACCAGCGTTACTCCTTTTCCGAAAAAATATTCCTCATAACCTATATTCTCGAGATCGGCGTTATTCTTAAGCCGGTAACAATCAAAGTGGTAGACCGGCACTCTGCCCTCATAAATATTTATTAGCGTGAAGGTCGGGCTTTTCACTTCCCCGGGAAACCCCAGGCCTCGGGCAATACCTTTGGAAAGGTACGTTTTCCCCGCGCCAAGCCCGCCGTTTAACGCAACCACGGCGCCCGGAAGCAATTTCTTGCCAAGCGCTTCTCCCAGAGCTATTGTTTCGCCGGCGCTCTTAGTTTTAAAGGAAAGCATCGTAGCCTCCCCTTTGTAAAACTTTGGCTTTCCCGCCGCCATAAACTTTAACACCCTGCCTGGCCGGAAGCATCCTGCCGATAACCGTGAGTTTTGACTTTTTTCTTCCGAGTTTCAAGGCCGTTCCCAGGAATTTCGCAGGAACGCTCAGCAGCAACTCATAATCTTCGCCTCCGAAAAAAGCGGCCGGCAGAGCCATTCGCCGGTTGCCGCCGGAAAGCTTCAGCGCGGCTTTTGAGAGAGGCACCAGTTCTTCATATATCAACGCGCCCGTGTTGCTCTCCTCGCAAAGGTGGTAAAGCTCGCCGGAAAGCCCGTCGCTTACGTCTATCATTGAATTTACCAGACCGCGCCCGCAAAGCGCCTGTGAAAGTTCAGGCCGGAGCGGCGGAAGCCATGCTAAATTCTTTTTAAGCGCGGCCGCGCCGTTCCCGAGTTCCCCGGACACTAGGATATAATCTCCGGGCCGGGCGCCGCCCCTGGTAACCGCTTTGCCCGAGGCGACTTCGCCGAGCGCCGTTATACTTATTACAAGTTTTTCTGACCGGACAGTGTCTCCGCCGATAATTTCAACTCCAAACTTATCCGCGCATTTTCTCAGGCCTGAATAAAGCGACAGCGCCGCGCGCATAGCTCCCTTTTCAGGCAGCCCCACCGCGACAAGCGCGTAAAGCGGTTTCCCGCCGCACGCGAGAATATCAGAGATGTTTACTGCCATGGACTTGTATCCGACAGCTCCCAGGCCCTGGGATACGCGAAAATGGACCCCTTCAATCAGCATATCGGAAGTGGCAAGCGTTTCAAACCCGGGAGCAGTCTTGAAAGCGGCGCAATCATCGCCTATGCCGAGCACAAGAGCTCCCGACGGGCGGCGGGCGGCCTTCCTTAGTCTTTCTATTATTTTAAATTCTCCGGGCATTTAAATTGTTCCCTCATCGGCTAAACTTGCCTGCTCTTAGTGTTTCGTCTTAAAAATAAAATGCAGCGCTCCGCTCAGCGCATCCTTGAGATTTGCAGGCCTAAGGGTGCCGGCCGCCAGCTTAATAAGTTTAAGCGGTCTGAAGTAGAAACTCCTGTAGGCCTTCTTTACATAACTTTCAACCAGCGCGCGGTCAATATAGCCAAAATCGAAATAACTTTTGCGGTCAAACTGGCTGTAAGAACTCCAGTCAGAAGTGTCAATTTTTCCTTCTTTTTTTATCACTTCAAAAAGGCGGGTTCCCGGAAAAGGCGTTGCCACGGAGAATTGCGCGAAATCAAGCTCCGCCTTTAACGCAAAGTCCACGGAGTCCTGCAGGGTAGCCGCAGTTTCGCCGGGGCTTCCCATAACGAAGAAACCTACAGTCTTCAAACCGGCCTTCTTCGCAATGCGAATTGCCTTTCTTATTTCTTCAAGATCTATCTTTTTCCCTATGGAATCCAGCATGGCCTGATTGCCTGATTCTATGCCAAAAGCAATTCTGTAACAGCCGGACTGCCTCATTAACCCAGCCAGTTCCTCGTCAAAAGCGTCCGCCCTTATGCCGTTTGGCGTAGTCCAGGGCAGGATAAGACCCTGCTTGATTATCTCCCTGCAAATATCCTTGGCGCGGTCCAAACGTATATTAAAGAGGTCATCCTGTACTGATATTTCCTTTACCCCGTGCTTTTCAATAAGCCAACGCCACTCGGCCGTTACGCTCTCTTTGGATCTGAACCTGTACCTTCTGCCGTAAACCCCCTTAAAACAAAAAACGCAGTCATAGGGACAACCGCGGGACGTGAGTATGTTTGCCGCGGGAGTTCTCCCTGAGATTAACGGCTGGGGATTTGTGTAGTTTTTCTTGAGGTCGGGAAATAAATGATACGCGGGGAACGGCAGGGAGTCAATATCTGCCAGCGGCTCCCTCGCGGGACCTTCAACGAGTTTTCCTCCGCGCGCGCTCACTAACCCGGCAATGCCTTCGGTTGCGCCTCCTTTTTCCAGCGCGGCACAGAGTTCAAGCATGGTCTGCTCGCCTTCCCCTTTCACTACAAAATCCACAAAAGGAAGAGCGGCTGATTCCGACGGAATAGCCGAGACATGGGGCCCGCCGATTACGGTCAGGGCTCCGAGTTTTTCTTTAGCCTCTTTCAAAACACGCCAGGCTTCATTGACGGTCGGGGTGGTAGCGGTTACCCCCACCAGATCGGCATTCTCAATTTTCGCATCCGGAGTCACTCTCAGGTCAATTACTGTTACCGAGTGCCCTGCTTTCTCAAGTACTGCCGCTATGTAGGCCAGCCCGAGAGAGATAGTTCTCGCGCGTATCCATATCTGTTCCCGCGGCTGAACCAGCGTAACCTTCATTTTTCCTCCGATAGAAATGAGCCTCCCCTGCCTGAAGTCCGGGGTGTCTCCCGTGTAAGGATGAAATTATTCGTGCCAAATTTCCGCCGGAGGCGAGACCTCGCCGGCCGCCAAGCGGCCCGGCGGGCATCCGCGGCATTAATGCCGCGGTTCTCTTCGGCATAAACACTATAAACCCGTGACCTGCAAAAAATACCGGGCAATATTTTATGGCTTAGTTTATTTGGAAATGGTCTTCCTGATTGCGGCAGGTATGTTTGCCGTAACATCGGAAGCTATAAGGCCGTGTTCTCCCATAATATCCCTTGCCAGGTCGCCGGCGAGCCCGTGGATATAGGTTCCAAGTATCGCGGCCTTTAGAGGTTTCGCGCCCTGCGCGACGAAAGAGGCAATAACACCGGTCAGGACATCTCCAGTGCCGGCGGTCGCCATCCCGCAATTGCCGGTAGAGTTAATAAAAACCTCTCCGTCAGGCGACGCCGTGACCGTGCGGGCGCCTTTAAGCACCACTATTACACCAAACTTTTTGGCAAACTCGCGCGCCGTCTCGACGCGGGCGCCCTGAACAAATTCCACGCTCATACCGATCAGCCGGCTCATTTCTCCCGGATGCGGAGTTATTATGACAGGGGCCTTTGTTTTGGCGAAATCCTCAACGTGGTTTGCCATCAGAGTAAGCCCGTCCGCATCAAGCACAATAGGGATGGGACACTCCGCGACGAGCATTCTCACGAAAGCAGCGGTCTCTTTATCGCGCCCAAGCCCGGGGCCAAGCGCCAGGACATTGTAACCCTTTAACAGCTCCAGCAGGCGCGAACCCGCTTTAAGCGAAAGAGTCTTCGCGCAGGTCTCCGGCAGAGGCATAGTCATTAACTCTAATGTTTTGGCTTCTACTATGGCGCAGGAACTCTCTGGCACTCCCAGGGTAACAAGCCCGCAGCCAGAACGAAGAGCGGAAATCCCGGACATACAGGGCGCGCCCGTCATGCCGGGGCTTCCGCCGGCGACCAATACCTTTCCGAGCGTTCCTTTATTGCAGTCCTGCCCCCGTGGGGGGAACAGGACAGCGGCGTCTGAGGCCTCGACAAGATTGGTCCTGATACTTTCCCTGTCAACAGCCTTTTCCGGTATGCCTATGTCTGCCGTCACGACTTCACCTGCATACTCTATTCCCGGATATATGCAAAGCCCAATTTTGTTAAGACCGAAGGTAACGGTATAATCAGCAATTACGCAGGCGCCTGCGCTCTGCCCGCTGGAGGCGTTAAGCCCGGAAGGCAGGTCAACCGAGACGACAAGACACGGAAGAGAGTTCACAAAATCAATTACATTGGAGAGAAAACCTGAAACCGCCCCCCTGAATCCGGTGCCGAGCAACGCATCAACAATTACATCGCAGGAGGAGAGTTCTTCTTTGAGCGACTCAAAATCTTTGGAGAGGGTTATATGCCTGACCTTCACGCGTTCTTTCAAGCACTTCGCGAGGTTTAGTTTTACGTCGCCGTCCGCTTCCTCTTTCCGAGCAAACATTACCGCCTCTACAAAACATTTTTTCTTTGTCAGCAGGCGGGCAACAACCAGCCCGTCTCCTCCGTTATTCCCTTTCCCGCAAAGCACCAGCACGCGGGGAAGTTTGCCCGCTGAATATTTCCCCGAGATAAAATCAGCCACGGCCCGTCCCGCGTTTTCCATAAGGACTTCGCTCTTTATGCCGAGTTCTGAGACGGCTTTTCTGTCAATGCGCCGCATTATATCGCCGGTTGCTATCTTCATGCTTTTATCCTCGAATCGCGACCATGGCCACAGCGTAATTCTTATCCTGCGAGATGGTGAGCGAAATATGTTTTATTTTCTTTAAAAATGCGAGTTTTTTCCCGGGAAGGACGTTTATTGAAGGTTTGCCGAACCTGTCTTTGGAAACTTCCATATCAGTCCAATTTAGCGTTCCCTGCCATCCTGAACTGACGGCCTTCAGGAAGGCTTCCTTAGCCGCAAACCGGCTTGCAAAATGCGGGTAGGGTGTTTTCTTTGAAAGGCAATACTTTATCTCTGTCGGGGTAAATAGTTTTTTCAGTCTGGACCTGCGCCTGGCGCAGATATTGCGGATTCTTTCCACCTCGACTATGTCTATACCGTAGCTCGTTGTCATTCTTAAATATAGCAGAATAAGTCCGAATAAGTCAATGCGGGCACCGGCGGATGGCGTTGTACTTTTATGCATATTTGCGAATACTCGCATTGCGGCAGCAAGGACATTTATTTCAATTGCCGTCCCTGTACAACTTCGCCTGCTTGCTGACTATCCGCCGCATAATGTCAGGGATAGTCTCACTCCGACACTTCAATACCCGCACCCCGCCGTAAACACGAAGACAAGGCGATTTTTATGTTGAAAAGCCATATTCCTTCTGCTAAAATATCCGTTCTTTGCGGAACATGTGTGGGCCGATAGCTCAGTTGGTAGAGCACCGCCCTTTTAAGGCGATGGTCGGGAGTCCGAGCCTCCCTCGGCTCACCATTTTATCCTTGCGTTCATAACGTTTGTAACGTTCATAACGTTTATAACGTAACCCTTCCTAAAGGAAAACCCTCATGCCTGATTTGGAAAGGAAAAACCTGCAGATATAAGGCGCTGAAAGACAAGAAGCGCTCAAGGATTTCAAAAAGCAGCTGAAGAAATGGGGGCTAAGTATGCCTGCCGTTGAGCCTCAGGTTCTTGACCTTGGCACCGAATTTTCCAGGACCGGGATAATTGAATACTGGGTACGCAACGAAGACAAGCAGGGATATTGCTGCAAATTCTATTCGTTTTTAACGGCCAGGCCTGTCCCTGCCATCTTCACAAATTAAAGCATGAAACTTTTTCCGTGCATAAGGGGAAAGTCAGCATGAAAACAAGCGGGAAGACAAAAATCAGAAAAGAAAGGGCAGGTTTAGAAAACACGTGTTTTTCTTCAAAAACAGCAAATTCACATTCCTGCCAGGCTATCTTACGCAGTGCATTATTCTCTGAAAAGGCCACTGTTCCGATGAGGGAGTTGAATTTGAAGTAGCGTATTTCGGGCTGGAATTGGTAATGTCTCTGTAAGCGGCGTGCCACCCATCATGCTGATCCAGACAAAAGGTACAATACGCTCCAACACCGCCCGAGTCCAACACCACCCTTGACCAGTTAAGCCCGACTAGCGCAGCCATATTAACGGTCTTCTTTATTGAACTGAAATAGATTATTCGCGGAGTCCCTTTTGAATCGACAGCGATATGGGAGTACATGCCGGTGCCTGTTTCGTCATCTATGGTCTTGAGTTCCCAGTTGAACGCTTTCTTTACCGCGTAACAGAGCACCGCCCGTCCCGGATCATAGTATGATATGTGAATTGACTCTGAAGGCCCTACGGCGATGCTGGTGAACTGGCCGGTACGCGATTCTTTCATCTTATCCACGGTTTCAACTGCCCAGTCGCCCCCTTTACAGGAAGCGAATTTCAGGCACCCGTTAGATTCATCATAATAGGAAACGTAAGGTCTGTCGTCGCTGCCAAGAGCGAGACTTGCGAACTTGCCGCTGTTGCCGGAACGCGCGTAATCAACCTCGCTAATATCCCATTTTGCTCCGTCATAGACCGCGTATTTCAGAAGGCCCTGCTTGGCGTCATAGTATGCGACATGCGGGTTTCCGTTCTTGTCAAGCCCAAGAGAACTGTAGGTTCCGACATTGCCGCTGTCCACAAGAGTTAGTTTCCATTTTGACCCGTCAAATCTCGCGAATTTTAGGGCCCGGTTGATACTGTCGTAATAACTTATATTTGGAAAACCGTTCCGGTCAAGTTTCAGCGAACAAAACTTTCCGGTTTTGCTCTTGTCTACAGTCCTTATTAGCCATGCACCCTGCAGTTCTGCTCCGGCCATACCTGATGGCATTGCCGAACCGGCCTTCTCCGCGTACTTCAGGCTGCCTTCGGTGGCGTCGTAGTAAGCGATCTTAGGACTTCCCGTGCGGTCAACGTCTATTGAAAGATAATACCCATTGTCATGCGCCCTGGGGTCAACATTTTCAATTCCGTAATTGCCAAGATAAGAATCGTAATTTCCTGCGTTAAGCAGGCCGGCGATCATGGAGAATATAAGTATTGTTATCTTTCTTTTCATGCAAACCGCCTTTTTCCCGGACGGCCGTTCAGGCCGTCCGGGATTTTTAGGTTCAAGGTAACTTTGAATTCATCGTGACCTGGGCGTTAAACTTTGGATCGGCAGAGATGGACTGTTCCATGCCTGACGGGTTTATCGCCGTCACTACATAGTAATATGTTGCATTCCGTCTCTTTTTGCTTGTATCCACCCAGTTCGTCGACTCGCCCGAAACTCCAGACGCGAACGGTTTCCTCTCGTCAAGGCTCGTAATCGGGTTTGTATCCCTGTACACGTTATACGAGAATATGTTATTCGCTCCAAACGGCAGATCCTTGCTCCAATCCACTTTCACGTCCATATCCCCTACAATCGTTGCTTCCAGCGCGCTTATCCAGGGCGTTTCTTTACACCTCGGCGGCACGTAATCAACTATATGCGGAGACACTAGCATCTGCAGATCTACCTTGTCCATTATCGGCTCTGTCTTCTTAAACAAAAGTCCGATTAACGGTATATCTCCAAGGATCGGTATCTTCAACTCTGAGGTCGTTGTTCTGTCCTTCAGCATCCCTCCGAGCCTTATCGTTCCGCCGTTCGCCACGAACAGCTTCGTCCTTACTTCCCTGTTGTCTATCCTCGGCACTGTCGCCGTCGTTCCCTGCACCGTCGAGCTTACGTACCCGGAGATCTGGTTCACAACAGGATTAATCTGTATGCTGATTGTCCCGTCCCTCTGCGACTGGGGCGTTACCGTCAGCACTATGTTTACGTCCTGGTAAGTATACGTGATTGTTGTTCCTGCCGACGTTGCAGACGCCGAAAGTATCGGTTCCTTGCTGCCTATCTGTATCCTTGCTTCAGTCCCGTCTTCCACAACAACATCCGGGTCCGCCGTCATTTCTACCTTTGACGCGTTCGCGCTCGCGAACAAGCCGGAAACTATTTGGTCTACTCCCGCCGTCCACGTTATCGGCCCTATATAGAAACCTGCTCCCTTGGTGGCATAGCCGGTCGTCGGATCCGACACATTGAACCTCGTTCCAAGATTGAACGGGCTTGCGATTGTTCCGCCAAGCACAGACATGCTCGCATTCTTCGTGTACTGCGCGTCTATCGCCATTACGGTATCCGTGTTATTTGTCACTTCGAGCAGCCTGGTCTTGATAGATATCAGTTTCGCTTTCCTTTCCGGGTTGTCAAGTTCCTTCAGCAGGTTCTCAACTCCTTCAAAAACCGCCGGATCGTCGCTGATAATCAGCGCGTTCGTGCCTACGTCTACGGAGATTCCTCCCTCCTTCGTCAGCACACCTTTTACCTGCCTTACTATTTCTCCGGCAGTCGCGTACGTCAGAGCGAAGAGTTTCGTAACCTTCGACACCTGCACAGGTTTTGCTGTCGCCCCTACCTTCGAGATGTGGTACACTCCGCCCGCGTCCTTCTTAAACTCAAGATTCCTGGTATCCAGCACCAGTTTGAGCAGGGCTTCAAGTTCCTGTCTGTCAGTCAGCTTTAAGGTGACCGGAGGAACTTCCGCAGGATTCGTTATTTCTATAGAATACGGCACATTACCGGCCTTCATAAATATGGTGTCCAGGACCGTCCTTACGGGCGTGTCGTTGAACTCCAACGGCGGCTCTACATACACATTCTGCGC
>CAIWRR010000191.1 GCA_903915125.1 Candidatus Firestoneibacteriota bacterium
AAAATAATAGTCGGCAGCAAGAGCGGCGTTCCGGTCTACCTTAAGGATGTCGCCAAGATCAGCGATGACTACGAGGATGAGATGGGCAAGGCAAGGAGCGACGGCTATCCCGGCATCAGCGTCATCGTAACAAAAGAAAACGACGCGAACACCGTTGACGTCGAAAGAAACGTGCAGAAGACCATTAAGGCCGTGAAGAAGGAACTGCCGGAAGGCATGGAAATAAAAATAATGTTCAATACCGCAAGTATTGTGACGGATTCTATCGGCGCGCTTGCCAGGAGCGCCCTTTACGGCGCGTTCTTCGCGGCTCTCATCATCTTCGCATTTCTTGGAAGGGTGCGCCCGACGCTTGTAATAACCATCGCGATTCCGATTTCTCTTTTCCTCGCGTTCACTTCGATGTATTTCGCCGGCTCGACGATAAACATCATGACTCTCGGAGGCCTGGTAATAGCTCTCGGGCGATTGGTTGACGACTCCGTGGTCGTAATGGAAAATATTTTCAGAAGGAAACAGCTGGGGGAGGATTCGGTCAGCGCGGCAGTGCTTGGGACCAACGAGGTCGCGATTCCGGTGGTATCCTCCACCATCGTCACCGTCATAGTCCTCCTGCCGATAGTTTTCGCGCAGGGGCTTGCTGTCCAGCTTTTCAAGCAGTTTGCTCTCACGGTGTTTTTTGCTATGCTCGGTTCACTGGTCGTCGCGTTCACTATTGTCCCAATGATAGCCTCCAAGCTTTTCGCGAAGGGCATGGATAATTACGACGCCCACAAGGGCGGCGCGTTTGACAAGCTTAAAGCTGTTTACGGCAGGTGGCTCACTTGGACGCTGGATAACAAACGTAAATTCGGGCTGATAGTTTTGGCCGTCGTTATTTTTACGATTATCCTCGGGGCTGTCTTCATAAAAACGGATTTCCTGCCCAAATTTATCGCAGGCAGTTATCAGATAGCAATAAAGCAGCAGAAAGGCGCTACGCTTGAATCAACGGAAGAGCTTGTAAAAAGAGTGGAAAGCAGGTTCCTGTCGGAAGTTCCCGGAATTGAAAGGCTTTCTTCAAATATAGGAACAAGCAGCCAGGTCGCCAGAATGGCGGCCGGAGGCGGAAACACCGGTCCGGGAGAAGCCCAGTTGATGATCGGCCTGAAAAGGGAAGCTTACAACCAGGAAAAAAAACTTTATGACTTGGCGAAGCAGATTGCGGCGGAAAACAAAGGCGCAGATATACGCATCGCTTCGGCAGGTTCGGCGAACTTCGGTTCCGGCAGGGCCATAGAGATTAAAATTTTCGGGGATGACCTTGATCTGTTGCGGCGTCTCGGATCGGACCTCAAACTCAAGCTCGCGGCGATAAACGGCGTATCGGCTCCCGCCTCCAGTCTTGACGAGGGCCTGCCGGAGTTTAATATTGCCTATGACCGCGATAAGATTTCAAGGTACGGCCTGACAACCGGCCAGGTCAACGCGGAGCTTAACGCCGCGGTTGACGGGCAGGTGGCGTCCGTTTACAGGGAAGCCGGGGAAGAATCAAATGTAAGAGTGCGCCTCTCCGAAAAATACAGAAAGAACCTTAAAGACCTTCTGGAAATACCGGTTTCTTCGCCGCTTGGTTTTGTTTTCCCTCTGAAGGACGTGGCTCAGATAAAATTCATAGAAGGGCCGGCAAAGATAGAACGCGAGAACGCCAAAAGGCTGGTCAATGTTTCGGCGGACCTGGATCCTAGGGCAAAACTTTCCGATGTCGCGGGGGCTGCGCGGTCCATCATGGCAGCTACGGTGCTTCCTGACGGGTATTTCTTTGAGTTCGGGGGCCAGGTCAAGGACAGGGACGATACATTCCTCCAGCTCGGACTGGTAATGCTCCTTTCGATGCTCCTCATATATATGATACTCGCGTCGCTTTACGAGTCGTTCCTGCACCCGCTCACAATTCTGCTGTCTGTGCCGTTCGCGTTCACGGGGGCTTTCCTCGCCCTGATCATCACGAATACCTCGCTTGGCGTGACGGCCTTCATCGGGCTTATCATGCTGGTCGGAATAGTTGCCACAAACGCGATCGTGCTGATAGACTTTATCCTTATCAAGCAGGAGACCGAGAAGGACAGGAAGAAGGCGATTGTTGAAGCCGCGGAAACGAGGCTGCGTCCGATTCTGATTACCGCCATTGCGACCATGGTCGCGCTCTTCCCGATAGCTCTAGGCTGGGAGGAAGGGCTTGACCTTCAGATACCTCTGGGGCGCGCGGTTGTGGGGGGGCTTATTACCTCTACCCTGCTTACGCTTTTCCTTATACCGGTAGTCTATGACGCGCTTGAGAAGCTCAAAGAAAGACTTAAGGTAAAAGGAAAGTAAGGTTTCATCAAAATGTTTTCAGGTGGCGGCAGGCTTCGGCTTGCC
>CAIWRR010000192.1 GCA_903915125.1 Candidatus Firestoneibacteriota bacterium
CACAGCAAGCCCTACAGAAAATCCGCCATGGTTGTCGGTGAAGTGCTCGGTAAATACCACCCGCACGGAGACCTTTCCGTTTACGACACGATGGTCAGGCTGACTCAGGATTTCAAAATCAGGTATCCGCTCATAGACGGACAAGGAAACTTCGGTTCTATTGACGGCGACGCGGCCGCGGCGTACAGGTACACCGAAGCAAGGCTTGCGAAAGTTTCCGATGAAGTGCTTGCCGACATTGATAAGAACACCGTCGATTTTATTCCCAATTACGACCAATCAAGAGAAGAACCCCAGGTGCTTCCCACTAAGATACCCAACCTGCTCGTGAACGGCGCGGAGGGTATCGCGGTCGGAATGGCAACTAACATCCCCCCGCACAACCTTACCGAAGTCATAAACGGAATTATCGCTCTCATAGATAATCCTGAAATCACGATAGACAAATTAATGGGAATAATAACCGGTCCTGATTTTCCGACCGGCGGTTATATTCTCGGCCGCGACGGAATAAAAGACGCTTACAACACGGGAAGGGGTTCGTTGACGCTTCAGGCAAAGACCCGTATAGAAGAGATGAAAGGCGGGAAACAAAGAATTATAGTTTACGAGTTACCCTTTCAGGTAAACAAGGCGCGGCTAATTGAGAGCATCGCCGAACTTGTCCGAGACAAGAAACTTGAAGGCCTTTCCGATATAAGGGATGAATCTGACAAGGACGGAATGCGAATAGTAATTGAGCTTAAGAAAGACGAGAACCCTCAGATAATACTGAATAACCTGTTCAAGCATACATCGCTCAAGACCTCGTTCGGCATAATCATGCTGGCGCTCGTTGACCAACAGCCGCAGATACTTAACCTTAAAGGAATGTTGAGCCAATACCTGGAGCACAGGCGCAAGGTAATAATCAGAAGGACCAAATTCGACCTCGACAAGGCCGAGAGAAGGGTTCACCTGATTAAAGGCCTGCTCATTATAATAAACGACCTCGAAAGGGCGATTAAAATTATAAGGTTCTCAAAGGATGCCGAGGCAGAGCTTATGAAGAGATACAAGCTCACTCAGGTGCAGGTGCAGGCTATCCTTGATTACAGGCTCAGGCAGCTCCAGAACCTTGAGATCCAGAAACTGGAGGCTGAATACAAAGAACTGCTCAAACTAATTGAAAAGCTTAAGAATATTCTCTCCGATTCGAAAAACGTCCTTGCGGTAGTTAAAGAAGAGCTGCTTGATATCAGGACGCGCTACGGGGATGAGAGAAGAACCAGCATAATAGCCAAGCAGGCCGAAATCAACATCGAGGACCTGATAAAGGAAGAGGATGTCATAGTAACGATGTCGCATCTGGGCTACGTAAAGAGGCTGCCGGTCACTTCCTATAAAGCGCAGAGGCGCGGGGGCAAGGGTATCACCGGCGCAGAGACGAAGGACGATGATTTTGTCGAGGATATATTCGTGACCACGACAAAGGACTACCTGATGCTCTTTACGAACCGGGGCAAGGTATACTGGCTCAAGGTCTATGAGATACCTGAAGCGGGCAGATATTCCAAAGGCAAGCCGATTGTTAACCTCATTAAGCTTGAGACTCAGGAACAGATAACGGCCGCGCTCGCCATCAAGGAGTTTAAGGATACCGTATTCGTGGTAATGGCCACGAAACAGGGCATGATCAAGAAGACGAGGCTCTCCGAGTTCAACAATCCGCGCTCCACGGGCATTATCGCTCTGCGCCTGCGCGACGGCGATGAACTTATCGCGGTGAAGATTACAACCGGCAAGCAGGATGTTGTTACGGCAACGCGGAACGGCTACGCGCTGCGTTCCAAAGAATCAGATATAAGGGAAATTGGCCGCTCGGGAATAGGGGTAAAAGGCATGAAGCTCGGCAAGGGCGACTATATGATTGGAATGGAAGTCGTTTTTGACAAGTCCAGCCTGCTCACCGTGACCGAGAGGGGTTTCGGCAAGAGGACTGACCTATCCGCCTACCGGGTTCAAGGGCGGGGTGGCAAGGGGCTTATTAACATTAAGACCAGCGAGAAAACAGGCCTCGTCATCGGGATTAAAGAAGTTGCGAAGGACGATGAAATTATGGTGATGACGAGCAGCGGCGTGGTGATCAGGAGCAAGGTTTCCGACATCCGCCAGACCGGCAGATCCACATCAGGCGTCAGGTTGATCCGGCTTTCGGAAGGGGACAAGGCGATGGCAGTCGCGCGCCTTGCTTCCAAAGACGAAGAAGAATAAGCGGACTTTTTCTGAGCACGAAAATACTTTAAGGAATGCCTGTGGCAGATATCCGGCAGATTAATCCGCAGAGTTTACTGCCGCATCTTTTGCCGGGGAGAGTAGTTTTCTTCGCTTTTAAAGGCGCTGCTTGTCATAGCCGCGCGATAATCTTGGAACCTGACCTCGAGAAATACGGTCTGAACATAGAGCGCGCGGAAATGCTCCTTGCAAATGGGGAGAGCGCCGTTCAGAGGAAAAAATGACTCCCGGCACCCTCTATATCGTGGCAACTCCTATAGGCAACCTTGAAGATATCACTCTCCGCGCCATGCGCGTATTGAAAGAATGCGATATTGTGGCCGCGGAAGACACCCGCGTTACGGGCAACCTCCTCAAGCACCTTGGCATAGAAAAAAAACTCACAAGCTATCACGAATATAACAAAACCGGCAAGGGGAACTACCTCATTGAACTTCTGCTGGCAGGAAAGAGCATTGCCGTGGTCTCCGACGCGGGCACGCCTTGTATTTCTGACTCCGGCTGGCTTCTGGTTGACGAAGCGGAAAAGCAGGGAATAGCGGTCGTAGCGGTCCCGGGCCCTTCAGCGGTTGTGGCAGCCCTTTCAATATCAGGAATTGACACTGACAGGTTTATTTTCCTCGGTTTCCTCAAGAAGAAGCCGTCAAAAAAAAGGAAGGAATTTGAGGCCTATAAAGGCTCAAAACTGCCCGTGGTCTTCTTCGAATCGCCCTACCGAATAATGGATACGCTGGATGATATCAAGCAGGTTTACGGCGAATGCTTTGTTTCTCTCTGCAGGGAGATTACCAAGAAATTCGAAGAGGTCGTGCGCGGAACCCCCGATGAGGTGAAGGCGCATTTCAAAGAAAAAAAAGTGCTCGGAGAATTCTGCGTTGTCGTTAAGCAGTCTGAGCCGGAAAAGGAGTCTGAAGAATGAAACTGGTCAAGTTAGTATTTGGCCTTTTCCTTATCCCCGTCAGCCTGCTTCTGACGGGAGCTTTCGTCCATTCGCTTGTACTTCTGCAATCTCCCCAGCGAACTGAGATTTTTTTCCTGGCCGGGATTGTTTCCTATCTGCTCCTTCATATTCTGCTTTACCGCCCGGTGTTTATGCACGTGATGGCGCATGAATTCACTCACGCGGTATGGACTCTGATTTTCGGGGGAAAGGTCTCGGAGTTCCACGTTACAGGGGCCGGTGGAAACGTAAAGGTCAGCCGCACCAATTTCCTGATCACTCTTGCCCCCTATTTCTTTCCGCTCTACACTGTGGTCGTGCTCCTTCAGTGCCTCATTATTAAGAAGGAATTCTATGATTATGCAGTGTTTCTTGTGGGTTTCACTTTAAGTTTTCACATCATCCTGACAATCCATTCAATAATGCAGAAGCAGAGTGATTTTAACGAATCAGGCGCTCTTTTTTCCTATTCTTTTGTTTTTTTTGCGAATATATTGGTAATAGCCGGAATTTTTGCGGCGGTCTCTCCGCAGTTTAAATTTCTCGCTTTTCTGAAAGACGCGCACAGTATTCTGGGCGTGTTGCTGGGAGCGAATAAGTTCTGAGGAAGTGCTTATGACCGTGAAAAAGCGAATAGCAATAACGATGGGCGACGCGGCCGGCATAGGCCCGGAAGTAATAGTTAAGTCGGCAAAGATAATTTCTAAGTTCTGCGAACCCGTTATGATCTGCGACGGCGCCTTTCTGAAAAGCCAGGCGAAAAAATTCAGAGCGGACATTTCCGGCGCTGCCCTTGTTGATTTGAATAATATTACAAAGCCGGTACGGTCCGGCAAAGTAAGCGCTGCAGCTGGGCGCGCGGCCTATGAATATATTGTCGAAGCGGTCTCGCAGGCGCTTGTCGAGGATGTTTCGGCTGTAGTTACCGCGCCTATAAATAAAGAAAGTTTCAGCAAAGCGGGAGTGAAATTTCCCGGGCACACGGAGCTTCTGGCAAAACTCACCGGAACGCGTGAATTCGCGATGATGCTCTGCGGGGGCGGGCTCAGAGTTGTGCTGGTTACTGCCCACGCTGCGCTAAAAGACGTGCCGAAATTGATTAACGAGGAAGATGTCGTCGCTAAGATTGGACTCGCCGCAGAATATCTAGGCGGCGGTTTGAAGATAAATCGCCCGAGGATTGGCGTTGCCGGACTCAACCCTCATGCCGGCGACGGAGGGATCTTCGGCACGGAAGAACGCAAAGTCATAATTCCCGCGATAAAGTCAGCTCGTCGAAAATTTAGGAACGCAATTATTACCGGGCCGGTAGCGCCGGACGCGCTTTTTTTCAAGGCAAAAAGAGGCGAATATGACGCGGTGGTCTGCATGTACCACGATCAGGGGTTGGTAGCCCTTAAGATGGAAGCTTTTGAAGAAGGAGTGAATGTAACTCTCGGGCTTCCGATAATTCGCACTTCGCCGGATCACGGAACGGCGTTTGATATTGCGGGGAAGGGTAAAGCAAACCCGCGCAGTTTCATTGAAGCGGTGAAACTTGCCGTCAGACTTGCCCGCTGAGCGCCGCCGCTGTTTTGGGAAAGCGAAATTGACTTTAAAGGGTATTCAAGTTATACTATTAAACAGTACAAAATCTTTTGCCACAAAAGGAAAAAGATGAAATGTCCATTTTGCGGTTTTAAGAACGACAAGGTCCTTGATTCCAGGGAAAGCAAAGACGGACAATCCGTCAGAAGAAGGCGTGAATGTCTGAAATGTTCCAAGAGGTTCACGACCTACGAACAGGTTGAACAGTTCCTGCCTGTTGTTGTCAAGAAAGACGGGAGGCGCGAGGCTTTCGACAGGTTCAAGATACTGAACGGCATAAAGAAAGCGTGCGAAAAAAGACCCGTCAGCATTGACGCCATGGAAGCGGTCGTTTCGGATATCGAACGCGAACTGCAATCCAAGCTGGAGAAGGAAGTTTCCGCAACAATTATCGGCGATATGATAATGGTCCGCCTCAAGAAGCTTGACGATGTGGCCTATGTAAGGTTCGCTTCCGTCTACCGGCAGTTTAAAGACATAAGCGAGTTTATGAGCGAAATAAAGAAGTTGTTGAATTAAGGCGCCAAAAGATAAAATTCGAAATTCGAAGCAAGAAATTCGAAGCAAAACATGATTGAATACCAAATAAACGCCAAAAGGCAAAATAATGAAACTCCCCGAGCTTACGCTCGGGGTTTCTGATGAGTTGTGATATTTATTATCATTCATGCCGAATTTCCGCCGAAGGCGGATCCGCCTTTGGCGGACATCCCACGGGCTCACGCCCGGGGTTTTCTTCGGCATTTGCATCATAAAGTAGTTTAAAAGTTTATTTTGTAGTTTGTTTTATTTGTGATTTGCTGCTTGCCGTTTCGGGAGGGCTTTGAAATATGTCTATGAAGAAAAAGACAGCCCTGATGCCGGTTAAAAGGCCCGCCTGATGCTGCTCATACCGGGAAGGATAAAAGAAGACCTGAGGCTCGTCGAGAAAAAGCTTGGTTTTTACGCTAATAAAACGGAAGGTATTCTTCCCGGCGTGAGAGGCTTGATACTTAACGGCGGCAAGCGCATAAGGCCTTCTCTCCTGCTGCTTTCCTACAGACTTTTCAAAGGACTCAAAGGCAACGGCACGCTGAAGACGGCCGTTGATTCCGCCACGGTCGTGGAACTGCTTCACGCCGCGAGTTTGCTTCACGACGACGTGATAGAAGGCGCGAGACTCAGAAGGGGTAAAAGGACGCTGAACGCCTCTATGGGCGACAAAACCGCCGTGCTGGTGGGAGATTTACTATCCACTTTTTCCTCACAGATTGTCTCGGAGACGCAAAATTTCGAGGTCATAAAACTCATCTCCCGGGCAACCACGCTTATCTGCGAGGGAGAAATAGAGGATGTTGTCAACTCCTACAATGCAAGGATGACTGAGAATAAGTATATCGGGCTTGTGCTGAAGAAGACCGCGGCTCTTTTTGAGGCCTGCAGCGAGATTGGCGGTGTTGCCGCGGGAGCGCCGGCAGCCAGTATACGCGCTCTGAGAAGTTACGGGAAAAACCTCGGTATTGCGTTTCAGATAGTGGATGATATCCTCGATTATACCGCCGAGGTGAGGGAGTTCGGCAAACCTGTCCTCTCGGACCTTGCAGAAGGCAAGATAACGCTGCCAATAATCTACGCGCTGAAGAAGGCCGGAACGGCCGACAGGAAAAGAATGGCGCAGATAATAGTTGAACTAAAACAAAAAAAACACGGCACGGAAAATACCATGCGGGAAGTAAAGGCAATCCTCACGCGGTATGACTGTATAACTCTTTCCTACAAAACGGCCATGAAATACACGGATGGGGCGATAAGGTCTCTGAGGAAACTGCCGGATAACGAGTTCAAGCTGGCGCTGAAGGAGATAGCTTCTTTCGTGATACGCAGAGAGTATTGAAATGAAACCATTTGAAAGAAAGCAGGCGGTTTGCTAAAATTATCATGGAACAGAAAATGACCGAAGGAGCGGAGTAAATGGATGTTAAGAGCAAAATGAACCTGAATGTAGTGAACGCGCCGATGTCAGGCATAAGGAAAATCGCCGATTCGGTGGCTACAATGCCCGATGTAATAAGGTTTGACCTCGGCGAGCCGGATTTCGACACTCCCAAGCATATCAAGGACGCGGCCATAAAGGCCATTAACGACGGCTTCAGCCACTACACGGTCGGCCCCGGCATTATGGAACTCCGCAAAGCGATTGCCGCAAAGCTCAAGAAGGACAACGGAATGGAGTACGACCCTGAGACCGAAATAACGGTAACGGCGGGAGGGGTTGGAGCCATCTATTCCGGACTGCAGGCGATAATCAATCCCGGAGACGAGGTCATCGTGTCCGACCCGGTATGGCCCGTGTATCTCGGCATTCTTGCGATACTTGAGGCGAAACCGGTGCTTGTTACCATAAAAGAATCAGACAAGTTCAATATGCTTCCCGCGGAAGTGGAGAAGAAGATAACCTCAAAGACAAAGTGTATCTGTCTGAACTCTCCCAACAATCCGACGGGCGGAGTAATGTCCGAAGAGAATATCCGCGGAATCGCGGAAATAGCGAAAAAACACGGCATTTTTGTGCTCTCCGATGAATCCTACGAAAAACTTATCCTTGGAAACTCAAAGCATATCAGCATTGCCTCTCTTCCCGGAATGAGAGACCTGGCCATCAGCCAGTTCACGCTCAGCAAGACCTACGCGATGACCGGCTGGAGACTCGGCTACTGCGCGGCAAACAAAGAGATTATGGCTCCGCTTCGGAAAGTCAGCCTGTACTCCATAACACACGTAAGCTCCATTGTCCAGAAAGCCGCTGTGGCAGCCATCACCGGGCCGCAGCAGTGCGTGGAAAAGATGGTCGGAGAATTCAAGAAGAGGGGGAAACTGCTCGCTGACGGGCTAAATGCGACAGGAAAGATCTCCTGCCTGGTACCCGAGGGCGCGTTTTATGTCTTCGCAAATATCAAAAAGCTCAATATGAAATCCGAGGATTTCGTGCTGAAGATGATAAAAGAGGCGGGGGTTTCGGCTGTTAACGGTTCTTCTTTCGGCGAGAGCGGAGAAGGGTACGTGAGGTTCTGCTTCGCTAATTCAGAAGAGAATATCAAAAAAGCGGTGGAACGCGTCCAAAAGTTTGTTAAGAATCTATAGAATTACACGGATTAGAAAGAGAGATTACGCGGATTAAAGCGTTGAGAAGGAGATGGATTAAGCCTTTTTATGCTTGTAGCACTCAAAAGAGAAGGGCGCACTTGCTCGAATTTGCATTAATCTGCGGAATCACTAAAAAGTATTTTCTGGTCAAGTGAGGAAAAAATGCCTAGTATAGGATTCCCGGAACTTATTGTTATACTGATCATCGCGTTGCTGCTTTTTGGGGCAGGCCGCCTTCCCGAGATAGGGTCCCAGCTCGGAAAGAGTATTAAGAGCTTTAAGAACGCTATGAAGGATGAGGATAAGAAGAAAAAGTAAAACATAAAAAAGTTTATAAGGTGCAACATTCAATGTGGAAGTGCAACACCCGCATTAAACACCTGTAAAGGTGTTTTGAAACAAAGTTTCTTGCGAGGGGTGTTATTCATGATTCTTTCAACCCTCTTGATTGCTTTGTTCGTAATAG
>CAIWRR010000193.1 GCA_903915125.1 Candidatus Firestoneibacteriota bacterium
CTATTACGAACAAAGCAATCAAGAGGGTTGAAAGAATCATGAATAACACCCCTCGCAAGAAACTTTGTTTCAAAACACCTTTACAGGTGTTTAATGCGGGTGTTGCACTTCCACATTGAATGTTGCACCTTATAAACTTTTAAATGGCTACTTTCCTATACAGTATACCTCTTCCCCCACCCTCAAGAACAACTTCGTGCCTTCAAAGACCGGAGTAGCCCCGGACCTTCCTTCAATGTTGCTTACCGCAAGTATTTTCTGCTCTATCCCGGGCGCCATAACTGCGACGGATCCGGAATCATTGGATATATAAATATTTCCGCCCGCGGCTTTGAGCGCTGCGAAAAAAGGAGGATTTATTTTCTCGCCGATGTTGGCTTCCAGTTTCTTCTCGCCCGTCTTCGCGTCTATCACCAGAAGCATCGCGTCATCGGTAAGAGAATAGAAGAATCCGTCAAGAACAAGCGGCGTTGAAACCTGCTCTCCCTGAATCTGGGTTTCCCAGAGCTTCTCGGTTTTCAACGCGCCCTTTTCATCAAGCGAAGCCTTAAAGGCCGCAGCGTTTGATCCGGCAAAATACAGCGTATCGCCGGAAACTATCGGGCTGGCATAATCTGCCCCGTCAACGCCGCCGGCTTTTTTCCCGTCCTCCGGATTTACAATGCAGCCGGAAGGCATAAGAATATATTTTTTCCCGGATACCATAAACACATCGGGAGTGGCGTAATCATTTGTCGCTTCGGCGCATTCCCAGGCCGTCTCCCCGCTCTTTGCGTCCAGGGCGAACAGGTGGTCAATGCTTACAAGCACTTTCCCGTCCAAAATTATCGGGGAAGCGGCTCTCCCGTAGGCGCCGTTCATCGGTTGTTCAAAGACCTTTATCCACATGCGTTTTCCGTCGTGCCCGACACGGGTCACTATTCCCGAGGCCAAAACAATGAAAACCCCGTCATTACTCACGGCAGGCGTCGCGGCGGCATTTCCGCAGCCGCTGGAAGCAACGTTAAGTTTTCCCTTTTCCGCGGGGGTAACATCATTATCTGTCGTCGACAAAGACCAGGAAATATTCCCGGATGACTTTTCCAGGCAATAGAGCGTGCCGGGCTCGCCGAGCACATAAACCTTGTCCTGCCAGATTACCGGGGTGGAGTAGCCGGTGCCGACTTTGGCCTTCCAGAGGACATTCTTTGATTTGTCCCATTCGGACGGAGCGTTTACGGGTGTTTGGTCAAAACTGAGTTTATTCCAAAACCCGTTATAAGTTTCGGTCATTTTTGTCGCTGCGGTGTCCGGCGCCTGGCTTTGAACCGTGCAGGAAGAGAGGATAAGCGCCGCAAGACATAACAATATTTTTTTCATCAAACCCCCGTTTCGAATTTCAAATTTCTTGCTTCGAATTTCAATTTATTTTAGCATTTCCCCCTCTGCCTTTCTATTCCTTTCTCAGAGCCTCTGCAGTTGTCCTTCCTATCGCGAAGGCCGCTCCCACAATTGAAGCCAAAAGGCCGGCAGCGTAAACCGGCAGCAGCCAAACCAGCGAAGTTGTCCAGGAAGCCGAACGTCCGAGAGCCAGCGTCTGGGGATACACGGAAGCAAGCGCCGCAGCCGTCCCTATCAGAAGCCCCGCGGTGAGCAGCAGCGCGTTCTCAACAAGTATGAGCCGTACAAGTTCAAGCGGGGAATAGCCGAAAGCGTTCATCACGGCAAGCTCGCGGTTCCGCTCCCTTACATTGCGGAGCATTACCCCGGTAAGGCCAAGTATTCCGAGCAAAAACCCAAGCCCGCCGAGCAGTTCAAAGGTGGAAATATAAATATTCTGTATTCCGGCGTATTTCATCAGATATTCCGAGGTCCTTCTCGCGTCAAACCCGAGGCCCGCTAGGTCGCGGTTTAAGACCATAAGCACTTCCTTTTCCTTCCCCGGAGGGCAGGACGCAAGGAAGAAAGCGTTGCCCTTACCTGTAAAATTGGCCCGGAAATTTTTCTCGGAGACAAGCAGAGCGCCCGCGAAAACGCTTTCGTTTACGGTCCCGGAAATTATCAACCTCTTTCCGCCCGAATAAACCTCATCCCCTACTTTCTTGTGCAGTATCCACTCCAGGCTGTTGGAATCGGCAAAAGCCGGAATGGCGCCATTCGACGGGGCCTCAAGGGCCTTCCAGCCGTTTCCCGGAAAACCCGGCGCGCTGACGGTAAAACCCCCGCGCTCTATAAGCGCTTGCGGAACCCCATAGACTTCCGGCTCTTTAGGCGCGGCCACATTGAGGCAGCTCATATCCTCGCCCGCTTTCACGGGAAAGCTCAGCGCGGAAAATCCCGCAAAAACCGCGTCATCTTTAATTCCCGCCGCGGCGCGGCCCTTTTTTGTGTTCAGGTCAAAATTGACCGGCAGACCGGAAGAAGCCGTAATGTTAAAGCCCCCGGAACCGGAAGCCCTGTCATAGACATCAATATCCCCCGGCGCCTTCTTGTTTGAAGAAACGGTGACCAGCAGAAAAGCCGCCGAAGCGATCAGAGACGCCGCGAGAATGCTCCTTTTTCTGCCCGCGTAAATGGACCTCAGCGCGAGGCCGAAGCGCCCTTCCGCCCTTCTATTTTTTATCAGCAGCGAAAAGAAAGCCAGGAGCGCCGCGAGCAAAATCGTCCCGCCGGTAAAGAAAGCGGCCTCGGCCGAGAGCGCTTTTGCCGCCCCGAGCCCGATAAGCAGTATTGAAACAAGGCTTCCCGAGCAAGCCGCTATAAAAACAACCGGGTTCGTCCTGCCGAACTGTTTTACATCAGGAAGCTTTGAGCTGCCCGAGAGCAGCGCGGTCACTTTTTCTTTTATCACCCGTGAAGCGGAGAAAGAGGCCGCGGCTACCGAGAGCAGGAAGGCGATGAGCGCCCATAAAAAGACATTGAGCGGGTTTATATGGACGCTGAAGGCCGCGAGTTCAACGCCGGAACTCTTCCATCCGGCGGCGAGATACCCGGCAAAAAACTCCGCGTATTTGAGCCCGAGCAACACGCCCGGAAGCGCGCCCGCCAGCGCGTAAACGGCCCCCTCGCACGAGAGCAGGGCTATGATATAGCGCGGCTTAAATCCCAGCGCGAGCATAATCCCGGCCTCTTTAGACCTTTCCTCGGCCATCAAGCCGAAGATGAGCCAGACCAGGCCAAGGGCGGAAGCCACCACAAAGAAACTGAGCCCCGCGAAAAGAGACGAATAATCGGAGGAGGCAACCGCGCTCTTTAGCGCGTCTTCACGCTCGGATTTAAGAATCAACCCCAGCGCCCCCGCGTCCGCGCCTTCGGTGAAGTATTTTTCAAAACGTTCCCTTGAACCGGGGCCATTCTTCTCAACACGGTAGGAGGTTATGCCGGAATAAACCGGGTTCTCTTCCTTCCAGTATTTAAGCGCCCTTTGATAATTTATCAGCGCTTTGGGCGCGGCGCCGTGTTCCGTCCAGAATTTTTCATCCTTCGGGCGGATCGCGCTTTTTAAAAGCGTGAAGGGCGGTTTCCAATCGGCCATAGAAGCGGAATCAGTTATTCCTTCAAACTTCGGAACAAGCCCGGAGCCCGCGTAAGCGTCCGGCATCTTTCCGCTGTACACAAACTCCTCGGAAGCTTCATAGTAATCCCCGTCGCTCTTTGCTTTTATGAAAGTGACGGGAAGGGCCCCGCCCATAACCTTGCCCGCGTCTTCAGCGGCCCAGCCGGAAAGCAGTATCTGGTATTTGCCGACAGGCGTCTTCTCCGAAGCCGCGATAACCGAATACGGAGCCTTGCCGTTTATTGACCTGACAAGATAGACCGAGAGCCTTTCGCCGCCAAGCCCGGCCTTTGAAGCCGCGAGCTCAGCGCGGGCCGCCTGGGCCTCGGTGAGCATCAGATCGCCGCTTTCTATATAGAAGACGCCGCCTGCGTTATCTTCAACAATTGAAAGGCCAAAATCGCCTAAAGTTAATCTCTTGTTCAAAGCAAGTTCAGGATTTGCCTTTTCGGAATGAATAAGGACTGTATTTATCTTCCCCTTAAGCCCCAGAGCGGCCTGGAGGGTCTTTAGCGGCACAAAAACGGTCCGTGAAGGAGCCGCTTCATTCTTTAGGTTGAATAATCCCGCGGAAGCCGCGGGCAACGCTATTCCCGGTTCAAGGCGAAGCGTTACGGTGGTATCCGCGGTCTTTTTCTTGCCGAAGACGCTGCCCTGCGGGGCAAGCGCGGCCTTCGGGAGTGTCAAAATAATATTGTCGTCCTGAAGAATATTTATGTCTCTTGAGAGGGTCCTGCTGACTAAAGCCTTTCTGCCGGAAAACTCGCCGGGCTCGTCAAATTTTACGCCGAAGAGTTTAAAAAACCGCTCGTCGCAGCCGACTATCTGGACATTCCGCGCTATTACACCGCTTTCGCCGTTTTTTACGGGAGCGTAAACGATAAGTGCCGGAGCGGCCAAGCCGTCATTCAGTCCGGACTCTGTCCTGCCGGAGAGGCCTTCGTCAAAAAAATACGGGGCGGTAACGGAATGGGTGATGCCGCCGAGCCGTTTAAGAGCCGTGTCCTTCAAGCTTCCGTTCACTGAGTCGCCTACTATTGCGGCGCCGATGAGCACCGCGGAAGCCGCTGCGGCCGCGAGGGCGACCGCGAGCCCTCCTTTCAGATGGAGGACGGAGTTTCGAATGACAAGGCGGAGAAACACTATTTTTTGTCCCCGGCAATCAGTTTTCCGTCGTGCATTATGTAGGATACCGAGAATATTTTAGCGAGCTCAAGATTGTGAGTTACAATCACAATCGGGATCTTCCTTTTTTTTGCGACAGACAGAAACAGTTTTCCGGTCTTTGCGGAAGCCGCCTCGTCAAGATTTCCTGTAGGCTCGTCGCAAAGCAGAAGTTTAGGGGAATTTATAAGGGCTCTTGCCGCCGCAACCCTCTGCCTCTCCCCTCCCGAGAGCGATGAAGGGAAAAAGTCCTTCCTTTTGGAAAGCCCGAATTCTGAAAGCAGTTCAAGAGCCCTCTCTTTGCCTGATCCGGCATCGGCAAGGAGGGACGGAAGCATTACATTCTCAAGCGCGGTCAATTGCGGAAGAAGATGGTGGTCCTGAAAAACAAAACCGACGGAGGTATTCCTGAATTTGTAAAGCGCGGGCCCCTTGAGAGACAGGACATCCTGTTCGTCGAGTTCAACCGAGCCGGCATCGGCGCTGTCAAGCGTCCCGATGATATTCAACAGGGTGCTCTTTCCCGAGCCCGAGGGACCGGTGATAACCGCCGTCTCCCCGCCCGCAACTTCAAGGTTTACCCCTGAAAGAACCTTCACTTTTCCGGCTGGAGAATCATAGGTCTTCACCAGCCCTCTCACCTGCAATCCTTTTTCCATAGCCACTCCGCGAGACCCGAAACTTATGTAATTGCAATATCATTGTAGTATTATGGCCTTTCATTTACAAGAGGAAGATCAGGACTGGTAGTCGTAAAACAAGAATGTCTTTTTTCAGCCAAACAGCTTCCCTAAGGTTGATTTGCAACTTGTAGAATCGAGAGCAGGGACTGTTGTCCCAATATAGAACTTGACAATACAAGTTATATCTTGTATATTGTTCACGGACGATATGCTTAAGAACATCTATTTCGTTATGCCGAAGAGTACCCCGCCATTTATGGCGGGGGTGAATTCGGCATGAATCATATCTTTACTCACCGAAACAAAAGACTCCGGCCTTCAGGCCGCAGTCTTTTATTACTATTAAGACATAGGCGGTCGAGACCACATCAAGAACTTTATTGATTCGCTGGACATTCACGACCAGCAAAAGGCATTGGCTTACATCGCTCTCTTAAAAGAACACGGTCACAACCTGCGGCGTCCGATTGCCGATAACATCGGAA
>CAIWRR010000194.1 GCA_903915125.1 Candidatus Firestoneibacteriota bacterium
CAGGAAAGTGTCATCCTGAGCCGCAGGCGAAGTCCTGAGCGAAGCGAAGGACCCATCTCTGCAGGATAGGGAGCGAAGCGAAGGATTCAGGTAAAGGGCGGCCGTGAAGGATTTCAAACTCAGGCTCTATCAATTCGTTTTCAAGGAGTTATATGAATAAAAGTGCGCTATATAAGAACGCACGCGACGTATACGCCTCTTACGGCGTAAACACCGACCTTGCCATAAAGAAACTCGCCGCGGTTCAAATCTCGCTTCATTGCTGGCAGGGGGATGACGTTGCGGGAACGGAAGAAGCAAGCGGAGCCTTAAGCGGCGGCATAATGGCAACGGGCAATTACCCGGGAAGAGCAAGGAACGGGGATGAACTTCGGGCCGATGCGGATTTCGCGCTGAAACTCGCCCCGGGGAAACACCGCATGAATATACATGCCAAGTACGCGGAGACCAACGGCCGGCCGGTGGAACGGAATGAACTTAAACTTGAACATTTCTGCAGGTGGATTGACTGGGCAAAACGCAAAGGACTCGCCCTGGACTTTAATCCGACCTTCTTCTCGCACCCCAAAGCCGCCTCCGGATTCACTCTGTCTTCCGCTGATGAAGGCATCAGGAATTTCTGGATTGAACACGCGCTCTCGTCCAGGAAGATAGCGGCGGGCATGGGCAAAACGCTCAAAAAGACGGCCATAAACAACCTCTGGATACCTGACGGCTACAAGGACGAGCCGGCGGACAGGAAAAGCCCCAGAGAGCGCCTTAAGAAATCATTGGACAGGATTTACGCTTTGAAACTTCCCAAACGGGATATTCTTGACGCCGTTGAAGGCAAGCTCTTCGGGCTCGGTTCCGAAAGTTATGTCACGGGTTCCTATGATTTTTATCTCAGTTACGCGGCGAAAAATGGCCTCTTGCCGACTCTTGATATGGGCCATTTCCATCCTACGGAATCAGTGGCGGATAAAATATCCTCCCTGCTGGCCAACCTGGACGCAGTGCTTGTTCACATCAGCCGCGGCGTCAGGTGGGACAGCGACCATGTCGCTGTCTTAAACGACGAGCTCGTCTCGCTCGCGAGAGAAATAGTCCGCGGCGGTTATACCGAAAGAGTTTATCTCGCGCTTGATTATTTCGACGCCAGCGTAAACAGGGTGGCTGCCTGGGTTGTCGGACTCAGGGCCGCGCGCAAGGCACTGCTTTGCGCCCTGCTTGAACCGCGCTCAAAACTCACGGCGTATGAAGCAGCGGGGAACTTTACCGCCCGCCTGGCGCTTTCGGAGGAGTCAAAAACACTCCCCGCGGGACAGGTCTGGGACGAGTTCTGCCGCCGGAACAATGTTCCGGAAGGAATGGACTGGCTGAAAGAGGTGGAAGCGTACGAAAAGAGTGTCTTATCAAAGCGCCGGTAATATCTCGCGCAGACGCATTAATCTGCGCAAACTATTTTTGTAATCTGTGTAATCATGCAGGTTCTTGCAAAAGGAGTGGTCATGTCAAAGCAGTATTCATTCAGAACCGATAAAGTACTAAAGCGTTATTGGAAAGACATCTCCGAAGTCACGCAATACCTCTGGCAGAAAG
>CAIWRR010000195.1 GCA_903915125.1 Candidatus Firestoneibacteriota bacterium
AAAAGTGTCATCCTGAGCCGCAGGCGAAGTCCTGAGCGAAGCGAAGGACCTATCTCCGCATAATAATGAGCGAAGCGAAGGATCCATCTAAAGGTCAGCCTTGAAGGATTTGAAGCTCAGGTTTTGTTCAATTTTTTTTCCAAGGAGTTATATGAATAAAAGTGCGCTATATAAGAACGCACGCGACGTATACGCCTCCTACGGCGTAAACACCGACCTTGCCATAAAGAAACTCGCTGCTATTCAGCTTTCGCTTCATTGCTGGCAGGGAGATGATGTTTCCGGAACTGAAGAATCAGGCGGAGTTTTAAGCGGCGGCATTTTAGCGACAGGAAATTACCCGGGAAGGGCGAGGAATGGGGAAGAACTCCGGGCTGACGCGGGATTCGCGCTAAAAATATCCGCGGGAAAACACCGCGTGAATATCCACGCAAAGTACGCCGAGACCAACGGGATGCCGGTTGAGAGGAATGAACTGAAGCTTGAGCATTTCGGCAGGTGGATTGACTGGGCAAAACGCAAAGGTATTGCCCTGGATTTTAATCCAACATTCTTCTCACACCCAAAAGCTGCCTCAGGATTTACGCTTTCCTCGGCGGACGAAGGTATCAGGAACTTCTGGATAGAACACGCGCTCTCCTCCAGAAAGATTGCGGCGGGCATGGGCAAAACGCTTAAAAAAACTTCCATAAATAACCTCTGGATACCTGACGGCTATAAGGACGAACCGGCAGACAGGAAAAGCCCCAGGGAGCGCCTTAAGAAATCCTTGGATAAAATCTACGTCTTGAAGCTTCCGAAACGCGATATCCTTGACGCTGTTGAAGGCAAGCTCTTCGGAATCGGTTCCGAGAGTTATGTGACAGGTTCCTACGATTTTTATCTCAGCTATGCCGCGAAAAAAGGCCTTCTGCCTACGCTGGACATGGGCCATTTTCACCAGACAGAATCCGTTGCCGACAAAATCTCGGCCCTGCTTGTGAATCTAGACAGCGTCCTTATACACATCAGCCGCGGGGTCAGATGGGACAGCGACCATGTGGCTGTTTTAAACGACGAGCTTATCTCTCTCGCGAGAGAGATAGTCCGCGGCGGTTATACGGAACGGGTTTACCTCGCCCTTGATTATTTTGACGCCAGCATAAACAGGGTGGCTGCCTGGGTGACGGGACTTCGCGCCGCCAGAAAAGCCCTGCTTTTTGCCCTGCTTGAGCCGCACGCAAAACTTTGTGCCTTCGAAGCGGACGGGAACTTCACGGCCCGCCTTGCGCTTTCAGAGGAGATAAAGACGCTGCCTGCCGGAGCTGTCTGGGACGAGTTCTGCCGCCAAAACAATGTTCCGGAAGGAATGGACTGGCTGAAAGAGGTGGAAGCGTACGAAAAAAGCGTCTTATCAAAGCGCTAGTAATATCTCTCGCAGACGCATTAATCTGCGCAATCTATTTTTGTAATCTGTGTAATCATGCAGGTTCTTGCAAAAGGAGTGGTCATGTCAAAGCAGTATTCATTCAGAACCGATAAAGTACTAAAGCGTTATTGGAAAGACATCTCCGAAGTCACGCAATACCTCTGGCAGAAAG
>CAIWRR010000196.1 GCA_903915125.1 Candidatus Firestoneibacteriota bacterium
ATCGCCTTTCACGCGGAAGGTTCCGCGGTAGAGGTCCATGTCGTTCCTGATGTATTGTATCTCGACGAGTTTTGAGAGCAGTTGGTCCATATGCAGGTTCTGCCCTTCTTCGAGGGACAGGTGCATATTTTGATAAGTCTCAGGCGAGCCGATTCCGTAAATGCAGGAGACGCTCGCGACAATGATGCAGTCGCGCCGCGTGAGAATGGAAGCTGTCGCGGAATGGCGGAGTTTGTCTATTTCATCGTTGATGGAAGCGTCCTTTTCTATATATGTGTCCGTGGAAGGAAGGTAGGCCTCCGGCTGGTAGTAATCGTAGTAGCTGACAAAGTATTCAACGGCGTTTTCCGGGAAGAAAGACTTGAATTCTCCGTAGAGCTGGGCTGCCAGCGTCTTATTGTGTGAAATTATCAGCGTCGGTTTCTGTGTCGCGGCAATTACATTTGCCACGGTAAAGGTCTTGCCTGAACCGGTCACGCCGAGGAGAGTCTGGTTTCTTTCGTTTGCCCTGATGCCCTTGACGAGTTTCTCTATCGCCTGAGGCTGGTCCCCTGTGGGGCTGTATTCGGATACGAGTTTAAAGTCCATCCGTTCATTTTAATGCATTTATGAGCTGCTTTCAAGCCATATACCCGGGCGGCTTCTGCCAAGGCGAGAGGCGACGCCGTTTTGAATGTTAAAGCCCGCGCCTGAAAGATATGTCAATGCAAGTGACAAAAGAATTGACAATTCAAATGACAACCGGTATGCTGTTTATGCTTGAAGCGAATTTGACATTGTGATGATTCAGCGGAGGCGGAGATGAGAAGGGTAGAAGAACCGGCGACCTATTATGGCGCATCTGAACTTAGAATCAGTTTTGATAAGATCCTGGCTGAGGCGATGACAAGGCGGGTTATTATTGAAAAAAGGCATAAACCTGTCGCAGTGATAATGTCTATTGAGGAATTCAAGAAATTTGAAGATTTAATGGAAGAGGCAGAAGACCAGTATTTCGCTGATATCGTGAAAGAGAGGATGAAGAAGCCCGTAAAATACTTGACGATGGATGAAACAAAGAAGAAGTTGGGGATTGAATGATTTGGCACATCGTCTTTTCTGATTCGGCTGTAGAGGATTTGCTTAGGCTCTCTCCGGAGATAAGGAAGGCAATTGTCGCTGTAATCGAAAAAAAACTTTCTTTCGAGCCGGAAAAGTACGGCAAGTACCTTCGAAAAAAACTTAAAGAGTATATGAAACTAAAGGTGATGGATTTCAGGGTCATATACCGGGTCGAGAAAGGACTTGTTACTGTGTTTGTTGTCGCTGTCGGGCCGCGCAGGAACGATGAGGTTTACCTTGAGGCGGAAAAGCGGTTGAAATAGGGCGCCTTTTAAAAACTTTTTTTAGCGGCAATACTCCTTCCTTCGTTCCCGTGAAGGCAATCTTCATCCTGCAATTCCTGCAGTTTGGTTTTCCCGGAACCCCTTTGGCCAAAAGTTCTTCGGCGACGCGGCGAAAGTCTGCCGGGTTAAAGACGATTGTTTCCGCGTTCCCTATCTTCACCCGCTTGTCCAGCCCGCGTGCCTTCATAAGGCGTGCCGCGTGCGAGACATCGTCAAGGAGAGGGCAGCCGCCGTTTCTCCAGGACCAGGTGCGCGCTTTTATCATTTTTCCCGAAGGAAGTTTTACCGGGTATTCCTCGGTTCTTTGTCCGAGGCATTTTACATTATTCGTCATCTCAACGACATGCCTGAAGGTGTTTGGGCCATATCCCGTGCCGAGCAAAACAACCTTGCCGCCCGCCCTTTCCAGCAGTTCAAGCGGCGAGCCGGGGCCCATTGTGCTTGTGAAACGGTGCCCGGTAAGGTACTGCTCCGCGTTTCTGCCCCAGGCGGCAAAAGCGTGGGAAGGGTCAACCGAGCGTTTCACTCCCGGCAGGCGCCAGAAGGTATCCGCTATCACGCCGTTCTTGGACGGCGTCTTCTTCATATCAAAATAATACGGGGGATTTCTCACGGCGTCTCCGTGATTGAAAGAGGGCATCATCAGAAGCCCGCTTTTCCCGACAGCCGCTTTGAGCGCGTCAATTACCGCCTCCGGCCCGCCCTTCACTTTGCCTAGAGAGGCGAGGGAGGAGTGGACCATAACGCGGTCGCCTTTTTTTATTCCAAGTTTCTTCAAGCCGGCCAGTATTTCGCTTTTGCCTATTACGGTCCGGTATTTGAACTTTATGTAGCCCAGCCGTTCCAGGTCCCGCGCGTAATCTATGTAAGTGTTTTGCTGCGCGGCCGTGAAGGTTTTTTCAAGGTCCATCTCAAGGAGTTTGATGACATCCCAGAGCGTCCTGTTTCCGTCCATCCAGGCAACGAAGTTCTCCGCAGACGGGGCATTGCGAGGCCTTTTCAGGAGGTCTTTTTCCTTTGCCATGTCCGAGGGCGGGTATTCTGCCAGCCTAACGGGAATAATGTTTGCCGCTTTGCGCTCTTCCGAAGGAATAGGGTTCTCATTTTTTACGGTTCGTGTTTTGGCCTTCCCGAATATCCCGAGGGCTTTTTCTATATGCCTGCCAAGCCGTGCCTGGGCTTTCTTCAGCGCGAAGCGGGAGACTCCGAACCCCGCCAGGGATTCCAGGCGGCGCAGCTGCCAGCCGATTACGAAGTACAAGTTTGACAAAAGTTCTTTTTCGGTTAACGCTCCGGAGCGTTTCAGGAGTTTCGAGAACTCAAGGTCTATGTGGCGGGCCAGGCCTTTTTCCACCGACGGAAGATACCCGCCGGCCGCCTGAGGATCCATGTAAGCGAGCGTAAGGATATATTCAAGCGCTACCGAGGACTTCTCCAGGGCTCTTTTCCAGTCAACGGTTTCGTAGGTGTTCTCGCTGTTGTGATGATAGGGCCCGTCCGGCTGCCAGAACCAGGTGCAGGGGGCGCTGACGAGAGGGTCCGACATAAAGGTGTCGTCTGAGAAATTGCCGCGGACATGTTGCAGGGGCGCAGTATTGTATTTTGCGACGAGCTCGTCCAGCAGGATGTCCGTGAAACTCGTGTTGCAGACCGGCGCGTAGCGCACCTGCGAGGGTTCCTTCGCCTTTTTGTGGTCTACGCAGAAGCCGTCAAAGTTCATATTAGCAATGATGTTTCCCGCGCGTTTCCGGTCTTTGAAGAATTCGGAAATGCCGTATCTTTCCGCGCCGAGTATGAACCTCAGCGAGTAACGCGGCCGGGGCAGCTTTTTTTCGCGGATAAGCCCGTTGATTATGGAAACAAAACGGGTCATAGAGGCGGCGCAGATGCAGTTATCCGAAGGCATGGGTTCGTAAAGGTGGCCGGCAATGGCTATTTCTTTTTCGCTTTCACCCCTGATTAGCGCCGTCGCGGTATGCTGCACCGCGGAGTAGGTTTTTGTATCGGCAAAAGCCTTCAGCGTAACCTTTTTGCCGCTCTTTAAAAGTTTCTCAAACCGGAGGCCCTTGTTGCGGGAAATATTCATCATCAGGATTCTCGGTTCATCGGCTGTGTGATACCAGCCGGGCCCCATTGTCCAGCCGTTCGTCCAAAAGACGGAATCCGGAAGTTTGTCGCCGCTTTCCGACCAGTAAGAAATTATGCCTGCCGCCCCGGTTTTAAGCAATTTCATTTTATCCCAGCCGCACATTTTGTAGGTTGAGCTGAGAATGAATTTTCCGCGGACTCCTTTCCTGCCTGCGTCTTTCTCGAGGATTAGTTCTCCGGTAATTCCCCCCGCCGGAGTTGCGGGGCATCTCATCGGAAGCATAAATCGGTCAGTTTTGTAATCGGAGAGCGTTTCTTTGAAGGGCGAGAGTATTTCAAGTTTTGCGTCCAGCGGGTCCCAGGCCTGCGGCATTATGTAGTCCATATTTGCGGTCTTCCCATCCGCCTTGATATCCCGCATTTCGGCGTCCGCGCCCGCTTCTTTGAAAAGCTCAAACGCCAGCCTGGCTGAATTTGCCTGTTGTGAGAACGAGTATTCTTTTTCGTGCAGGAAGAACTGCATGGAGAGTTCTTTTATTTCCCTGATGGAAAGCTGTTTCGCGGCAAGGCCGGATATTTTCTTAACATCGTTGAAGCGCATTTAAGAGTCCTCCCGACTAAATATGTTTGTACAGGATAAACCAGACTGCGGCCCAGTAGAGCAGGATGTCGGCTATAAGGGGATTATCGGAGAGCAAGATATCTTCGGGACTGCCCCCCTTGCCCTCGGTGTAAATAAGGTATAGATACCTGAAAATCCCGAAGAGCACGAAGGGAAGCGTGTAGATCAGGTTAGAAGTGTGGAACTTGCTTACGGTCTCCGGCGCCAGGGTGTAGAGCGCGTAGGTCATCACGGTGCAGGCCGTGACGATGGTCATCATCTGGTCAAGCAGCCCGACGCTGTAGCCTTTCAGGCTTGCCCGGCGCGCTCCGGCTTCAACAGATACAAGTTCAAATCTCCTCTTGCCGAGGGCAAGGAAGAGGGAAAGAAACATCGTGCAGACAATGAACCACGGAGACATAGGCACGGCTATTATCGCGGCGCCGGCTATAACGCGCAGGACAAACCCCAGGGCTATGATAAATATGTCAACAATGGCCATCTTTTTGAGAAGGAGAGAGTATAGCGTCTGAAGGGCAAAGTAAGTGAGAACTATTGCGCCGAAGGAAGCGTTAACGGCGAAGGCCCAGAGGAGTGAACCACCCGCAAAAAATAGCCAGGCGGCGGCCGCAACTCCGGAAGGGAGGCGTCCGGAAGCAACCGGCCTGAATTTTTTTACGGGGTGCAGGCGGTCCTGTTTCTTGTCTATGAGATCGTTCAATATGTATACGCTGCCGGATGTAAGACAGAAAATTAAAAAGCCCTCAAAAGCGGGCACTGAGAGCTTAAGATTAAAGAGGTTGGAGGAGAAGATGAGGGCTGCCAGCAGGAGCAAGTTTTTTGTCCACTGCTTAGGCCTCAAACTCTCGATTACCGCCGCAAGTATTCTCATATCTTCTTTACTCCCGATTTCTCTGAATATTCCGCGGTGGTCGCGCTCACGAAATGAGCCGGAAGCATTGTCAAAGCGCTTGCTGCCGCGGCGCCCGTTCCGGCCCGTAAAATTCCCTCCGGGCCGCAGCCGCTTGTAATTGCCCTGCAGAAGCCGCCGAGCATGGCATCTCCGGCGCCGATAGTGTTTACCGGATTCAACTTGGGCGGTATCGCGAGGAAGAGCCCGTTTTTTGAAGCCGCGACCAGCCCGTCTTTTCCGAAAGTTACGGTAAATATGCCGACTCCTGAAGACAGAAGTTCTGTTATTACGTCCTTAATAGTGCGATCTCCGAACGTTTCCTTAAATTCGTGGTTATTCATTTTGACGAGGAAAGGTTTCTTTTTGCCTTTGAAAGTCTTGAGCAGCGCGGGGCCGCAGATATCGGCGCAGACGGTAATTCCGGCTTTTGCCGCTTCTGCCGTGAGTTCAGCGTAAATGTTTTCCGGGCAGCCGGGCGGAAGAGTTCCAGCAAGGGCTACAAGTTTTGTTTTCTTGAGCAGTTTGGTAAAGGTGGAACGGAACTTTTTCACTTCTGCGTCGCTTACCTTGCCGCTTGGTTCTATCAACTCGGTGTTGAGGTTTGTCTTAAGGTTCACGACGGTCACGCAGGCCCGCGTGTTTGTTTGAGTCTCCGTGAGTTCTTCCATGATGCCTTCCTGTTTCAGAAGGGTTTTCAGCAGCGTGCCGTTCAGGCCTCCCGCGAAGCCGCAGCAGGCGGCCTCCCCGCCGAGATTTTTTACGGCCCTGGCGGCGTTTACGCCTTTGCCGCTGGCGCATTGATAAAACTCCCTCGCGCGCAGGACTTGTCCTTCAGTGTAGTCGTCAAAGAGAAGAACTTTTTGGAGGGCGCTATTTAGGCTTACCGTTAGTATCATAGAGTTGGAGTAGTGGTGGCGCTAAAACGCTTTCACGGGATTTCCTGTTTGCCAATTTTTAAGGTTAATTGTAATTAGCAATTAGTAATCAGCAATTGTTCTTAATGGTGCCGGCGGAGGGACTCGAACCCCCGACCTAGGGATTATGATTCCCGTGCTCTACCGACTGAGCTACACCGGCACTTTCAGCTAAAAAAAAGCTCTCGATAGACGTTAAAGTTTACTATATAAGTCCTCAAAAAGCAATATGAAATTGGGCGTTTTTAGGGGGCAAAAGGCCGTAAATACTGTTATAATACTGGAAATGTCAGAAATAAAACCTCAAAAAATACTCATCTGCAGGTCAGACAAGATTGGTGACGTAATTCTGACCTTCCCGGTGATTACGGCTCTCAGAAAAACTTTTCCCGAAGCGCATATCGGATATCTCTGCAGGGAATACACAAGAAAGGTTTTGGAGGGAAACCCGGGGCTTGATGAACTTGTAATCTTTGATCCGGAAGCCCATAAAGGCCTGCGGGGTATTCTTGCCCTGTCTCGACTTATAAAATCCAAGAATTACGATACCGCTTTAATGCTCTATCCGCGCCCCGGCATAGCGCTGGCGTTATTCCTTGCCGGAGTAAAAGAAAGAATCGGCACCGCTTACCGCTGGTATTCCTTTCTTTTCAACAGGAAAGTGAGCCTTCACAGGAAGAATTCTCTCAAGCACGAACTCGAGTATAACCTTGACCTGCTCGCCCCGCTCTCGGCGGACACTTCCTCAAAGGAAATCAGGCTCTTTCTCTCGGAAGCGGAGAAGAAAGAAGGCAGGGAATTTCTTGAGAAACACGGGCTTGCGGGAAAGAGTATTATCAGTATCCATCCCGGCTCCGCAGTTTCCGTCCTCAACTGGCCTATAGAAAAATACCGCGGGTTGACCGAAAGCCTGATTAAGAACGGGACATATTCCGTCCTGCTTGTGGAAGGTAAAGGGGAAGAGCGGCTTACCGGAAAAATTCTGGATGGACTCGCTGTGAAGCCGGCAGTGCTTCCCGGAACCGCGGATATCAGGCAGGTCGCGGCCGTGTTAGCCGGGGTCAGCCTTCATATCAGCAGCAATACAGGCACCATGCACCTCGCGGCGGCGGTCGGGACAAGGACTCTTTCTTTTTTCAACCCGACCAAAGCTGTCAGCCCGGCGCGCTGGGGAGCCTGGGGCAATAGCGGGGTTTCAATATTGCCGGGGCAGGCGGAATGCGTTAAATGCATCCCGGAATGCCCTGCTTTTAACTGCATGGACAGGATTTCGGTGGACGAAGTCCTGAGAAAAATAACTTCCATTCTCGGCGCTGGCCGGAAGGCTTCATGAGAAGAACTTCCGTTCTTTCCGCCGTTCTCTTTCCGCTGATTCTCACCGCCGTAATTTCAGGCTGCGCCTCAAAGGGCAAAGTTGTTACGGTAGAGGACAGGGATGAAAAGATAGTTGAGATAAAAGACGGTTCCGGCATAAAGGTTCGTGACTGGGAACCGGTGCTTGCGAAAGATACGGTTCCGGAAAAGCCGGATTTGGCGGTAAGTTCCGCGGAAACAAAAACTCGTGTTGAGGCCGTCATAAAAGAGCGTGAGGTTCAGCCCCAAACCCCCGCGGCTGCGGAGATTTCCGCAGAGAAAACAAGGATTGTTGAGAACAAAGCCTTTAAGCCCGGCGAGAAGCTGACCTTCGCCATAACCTATCTAGGGCTAACCGCGGCGACTGCCGAGGTGGAGGTGGGTGATTTTGTGAAGTTGAAAGGGAGGAAGTGTTACCACATTACCACAAAGGCAAAAGTAGTCCCGCTTGTCGCCGCTCTCGTGAGGGTCGACGATGTTGTCGAGACCTTTGTTGATGCGCAAGGGCTTTTCTCCAGGCGCATGATAAAATCACTCAGGGAAGGAAATTACGAGAACGATGTTGTCCTTGAATTTAACCCCGTGAGCAGGAGCGTTAAAGAGATAGAAAAGAGCGGGGACAGAAGTTTGAAAGGCCTGCCTGATTTCTGCCATGACATCCTCTCGGCGTTCTTCTATTTTAGGACGCAGGAGCTGGAGCCCGGCAAAGATATGGTGCTTCCCGTTTATGCAGAGGGAAAACTCAACAATCTTAGGGTCAAAATACTCCGGAAAGAGAAGGTCAGGATACCCCTCGGGACCTACAACGCCGTCGTTGTCGCGCCGCTCCTTGATTTTGAAAGCATTTTCAAGCAGGAAGGAGAGGTTACCATCTGGCTTTCTGATGATGAGCGGCACATACCCTTGATGATGAAAAGCAAGGTCTTCCTTTCCTCTGTTAGCGCAAAGCTTATTGACGCTGTAATACCGAAATGAGAAACCCGGGCAATTGTATGTCTTTTGCAGTTTTATTAAGCATTTTCACTTAAATAATCGAGAAAAAATTGATATAATAATGGTAATACTAATTCCTTCTAAGGGTACAACACTTATGCTGAAAAACATAGAAATTGAAATAGGTAATGCCGTGAAAGCGGTGAGCAGCGCCATGAAACTCAAGGAGCAGATAAACACCTCGGTAAACCTTATCGCGGGAAGGATTCTGCTCGGCGGAAAACTGGTGCTCTTCGGCAACGGAGGCTCCGCTGCGGACTCTCAGCATGTGGCAGCCGAATTCGTCGGCAGATTCAATATGGAACGCAGGGGGCTCCCGGCAATCTCGCTCACGGTTGACACCTCTATTTTGACATCTATCGCGAATGATTACGGGTTTGATAAGGTTTTCTCCCGCCAGGTGGAAGCTCTGGTGAGCGAAAAGGATATAGTAATCGCCATCAGCACCAGCGGCAACTCGGTCAATGTTTTGAAGGGGATAGAAGAAGCGAAGAAGCGCGGGGCGAAAGTGATCGGCTTCACGGGGAAAAAAGGCGGCAAGATGGCAAAGGTTTGCGATGTCCTGCTCAAAGTTAACAGTGCCGAAACCTGGCATGTGCAGGAAACGCATATCGTCATACTTCATACCATCTGCAAGCTGACGGAAGGCATACTCAATGAACAAAAATAGGCTAAAGAAGATCCTTGACAATTTTTCGGGCAAGAGAGTGCTGGTCCTTGGGGACATAATACTTGACGAATATATCTTCGGGAAAGTTTCAAGGCTCTCTCCCGAAGCGCCGGTGCCGATAGTTGAGGTTGAATCCAGGGAGAGTATTCCCGGCGGTGCCGCGTATGTCTCCTCGCATATAGCAAACCTGGGCGGGAAAGCGCTGCTCTCGGGTGTTATCGGACGGGACGAGCACGGTAAAATACTGAAGAGAAACCTTGCCGGCAAGGGCGTCGAGCTCGCGGGCGTTGTCGAGGCAAAGGACCGGCAGACGATATTGAAGACCCGGATCATTGCCCAGAGACAGCAGATGGTAAGAATTGACAGCGAGAAAAAAGCGGCTGTCGACGCGGAAACGGCGCGCGCGATAATTTCTTTTGTTGAAAGCGTGATAGACAGCGTGGATTCCCTGATTATTTCCGATTACGGGAAGGGAGTTGTAATTCCTTCGATTTTCAAGCAAGTAATCGGGATGGCCGGAAAGAGAAAGATTCCGGTGGCGGTGGACCCTAAACCGACCCACTGTCTTATGTATAAAGGGGTTACGGTAATAACGCCGAATACAAAGGAAGCTTCAGAATCTGTCCATATTGAAATCAAAGACGAAGAGTCGCTGCTTAAGGCGGGGAAAGAATTGCTGGGGCGCGTGGGCTGTGAATCAGTCCTTATTACGAGAGGCGAGCACGGCATGTCTCTTTTCAGGCGCGGCAAAGTTCCCCTGCACATACCCACTTTCGCGCAGGAAGTGTTTGATGTTACAGGCGCCGGCGATACGGTGATAAGCGTTTTGGCTCTTTCGCTTGCGGCCGGAGCCAATCTTGCGGAAGCTTCTTATCTGGCCAATGTGGCGGCAGGCGTGGTTGTGGGAAAACTCGGGGCGGCGTCGGTCAGCCTTGATGAAATTAAGAAAATGTTAAAGGCAAGCACTAAATCCTAAATTCTAAAAAGAAGCAAGTGGCAAAACGTGTTTAGAGTTTGGTGTTTGATTCTTCTGTTTTTGTTTAGAATTTAGAGTTTAGAATTTGATTTTTGCCTTAAAGGTGCTTGAATGAGGAACAAAAAAATAGTAAGCCTTAAGTCGCTGGTATCGGCCGTAAAGAAAGATAAGCGGGCCGGGAAAACAATTGTCTTCACCAACGGCTGTTTTGACATCCTGCACGTCGGGCATATAAGATACCTTAAATCCGCGAGGAAGCTCGGGGATAAGTTGGTTCTTGGCCTAAACAGCGACGCTTCGGTCAGGAAACTTAAGGGAAAGGACCGGCCGGTGGTTTCACAGTCGGAAAGGGCCGAGCTGCTTGCCGAGTTCCCGTTCATTGATTACATAGTTGTGTTCGGAGAAGCAACGCCGTACAGAGTCATAAAAGCGGTGCTTCCGGATGTGCTGACGAAAGGCGGGGACTGGCCGCCGGAAAAAATTATAGGAAGCGATGTGGTGCTGGCGCGCAAAGGGAAGGTTAAGTCGCTTCCCTATATCAAGGGCCGGTCTACCACCAACATAATAAAAAAACTGCTAAAGAGTCTTTGACTCAGACTCAGGCGTTTAAACTGAAGGAGTTGACGGGCGCGATATGAATAAAGGAAAACTGTTTCTATTTCTGCTGGCCGCCGGATTTGTGCCTGCGTTCATACTTTTCTATTTTGCTTACCTGAATTCTACTCCGGCGAAAGACAGCAAGACTGCGGATATAGCGAAAGTGCTTATGAAGAGCGAGGAGCGGCTTGGTGCTGAGGAAGCTACCAAGAACGCCAGGTATATTACGGTTCTGCTGCGGAAGATAGAGAACGAGACGCGCGCCGTCCGCGACTCCGCCGAGTACATCTACGGCAATCCGGGGCGGTTTCCGGAACCCAATTACGGGAAATATTCCATAAACCCGCAGTTTGGTTTCTACTGGAATCCCAAGGACGACGGGGACTCGGTGCTCTTCGTTCCTTCTGCAATACCGGTGACCTCAAAAAACAGGAAGGAGTTCACGGTCAGCGAGCACCTTGATGTTGTTATGAAGAGAGCGAGAAAGAACTGTTTTGAAATACAGCAGATCTATTTGATGACGGGCGAATCTCTCAGGGAATACCCGTGGGCCAATCTGGACGACCTGGCAAAAGCAAAACTCTTCAAGCAGAACTCCGACTTCAAGAATGACAAGAACTCCGCCTACAATCTCTTAAGCCCGAAGTACAATCAGAAGAAATTGGAGTCCTGGAGCTCGCCTTATTGGAGCCCGGCAGCAAGGTCCTGGGCGCTGACTTTCTATGTGCCTGTATACGCCAAGGGAGTCTATAAAGGAGTCATCGGTTCGGAAGTATCCCTAAACGTGCTTTTCGAGAGCATACTCTACAAAAAGTTCAAGTATGCCAACGCTTTCCCGGTTTTTATGAGCCTCGACGGAAAACTTCTTGCGACCTCTCCATTCGGCTACAAGGTGTTTAAATGCGTGCCCGAGGAAAAAAACGAGAGAAAACTGGATCTTTCTATGCTCTCCTCCGGAACCCTGGCCGGACTTGTCAAGTCTACTTATCTTTCCAAAGAAGCCGGTCTATCCAAGGTTGATATTGAGAGCGTGCCCTACAGGGCCTTCACTTTTCCCGTGGAGACTGCGAACATATCTTTCTGTCTTTTTGTGAACTCGGCTGAGTTTGAAAGCCAGGCGGTGGGGAATATTGCGCTTGATTCTCCCGGAGACTCGAAGCAGGCGTCCTGGGTCAAGCCGGCCATATTTACGGCGTGTGTAATCGCCGCGCTCTCGCTGATTCTGCTTATGTTAACGCCTGAGAGAAAACAGGAACCTCGTGTTCCAGGCTGTGACAATGCCCCGGTTTTCAACAAGGACCGCAAGGACCTCATGGATAAGATTTCCTCGCTTGAGAACACGAATGCCAACCTCCAGAGCACGCTTCGGAAACTGCAGGCGGAGATGGACTCCAACAGGAAGCGCCCCGTATCATTCTCGGCGAGCGCCCTGACCAGGGAAGAGGCGGAGAAAGATTACATAACCTACGCGGCAAAACTGGAACAGGAACGGGAAGCGAGGGCTGAGGCGGAATCCAGGCTTAAAGTCGCTCTGGATGAAAGCTGGCTGCTCGCGGAAAAGATGCGCAACCTTGAAGAGAAGCGCGGAGAACTGGAAAGAACTCTTACCTCAAGAATGAATTTTGAAAAGCAGGGCATGCTCTCCAAGGTCAAAGACATAGAGGATGCGAAACTCAAGTTGGCGGAAGATGCCCGGGCAGCTTCCCGCGAGAAAGCTCAGCTGCTCAATAAGATAGCAACGCTCGAGAACGAGGCAAAGGATATTACGTTCAAACTTATGGACAGGTTCGAGTCTGAAAAATCAAAACTCAAGCTTGAAATCCTTGAACTGAGCCGCAAAGCAGCCCAGCGTCCCGGGCCTGATGTTAATCTTGACGAGCTTTACAGGCTCCGTGAAGAAAAAAGGGACCTTTCCTACAGGCTGAACGTGCTTGAAGAAACCTCAAAAATAACGAGCAAGGAAAAGGAATATTTCAGCAATACAATTAACGCTCTCGAGTCGAAGAATAGGGAGCTCTCGAGAACCGCGGATGAGCTCAGGCTCAGGATCTCTCAGCAGGATCCCGGATTATCGGGCTCTGAAAGTGAAAAGCGGCTGCTTCGGGACAAGGCGCGCGCGCTGGAAGAAGCGAATCTTTCTCTCAAGAAAGCGCTCACCGAACTGCAGGGCCGAGTGAAACAGGGGCTCGCCTCTTCATCGGAAATAGAGTTTTCGAAACACGCCCAGGAAGAGAAAATTCGCGCTCTGGAAGCCAAAGCGGAAGAGGCCCGCTCGCTTTCTATAACTAATACTTCGCTCAGAAAATCGCTCTTTGAACTCCAGGATGTGATAAGGCAGGACCGCGCCTCGGCCGCCGGATCGGCAGAAGATAGGAAAGCGGCGGAAAAAGCCTCTGCCGAAGCGGCAATCCTACGCGAAAAGCTGGTTTCCTCGGAGAAAGAGAAAGCTGAGCTGCAATCACTTGTAGCGTCGCTGAACAGGGACCTGCAGCACGCGATGCAGAAGAATATAGCCCCGGAAACCTCGGCCCGCGGGTTGAGTGGCGATCCGGCGCAGATCAATAAGCCGCTTGAGGGATCCGCGAAGAAAATTGTTGCGGCCGGGGCCAAAGAGAACAGCATTCTGATCGTGGATGATGCGGGCAGCGTAATCAAGGCGTTCGGTGACATGCTCTACGGAATGGGGTTCACGCTCTATATCGCGAGAACCGGCAAGTCCGCGGCGCAGAAACTCGCGCTTGGGACCTATAACTATGTCTTGCTCGGCGGAGTCCTGCCGGATATAGACCCGCGCGAACTTTATAATAATCTTATCAGGGCTGACAAAGGTTTGGAAAACCGCCTGATATTTTGCGGGCTGGGCAGCGCCGCAGACGATCCTTTTTTCAAAGGCAAGAAAATTATCAAGGCTTCGGCCGGAAAAGAAGAAATATCTTCACTGTTATCATAACAGAAGGAAGTTACTATGCCTATCTACGAGTACCGCTGCAGGAAATGTTCTCATGAATTTGAAGAGCTCCAGAGCAGTAACGTTAAAACAATGAAGTGCCCGAAGTGCGGGGGAACTGCAGGCAAAAAAATGAGCGCCGCCGGATTTGTCTTCAAAGGTTCCGGGTTCTACGTTAATGACTACAAGAATAAATCCTCGGAGAGTTCTTCCGTGCCCAAAACAGGCGGCAAAGACGGGACGGTAGAAGCCGCGAAACCGGCAGAGAACAAAACAGAAAAGAAAACCGGGAGTAAGCCGGCTTTGAAATCCAAGAAAGATTCTGCTGCAAAGAAGCAATGAACGGCAAAGCCCGTCAATTTGAATGGCCTTAAGAGGGTGAAAATGAGTTTAGACAGTAAATGGCAGAAATACTGGGAAGAGACCGGGCTTTTTAATGCCGAAGATCTTTCGGCGGCGCAAAAGTATTACGTGCTGATGATGTTCCCGTATCCCTCGGGCAGCAAGCTGCACATGGGGCACTGCAAAAATTATGTCATCGGCGATGTCATCGCGCGCTACAAGAAAATGCAGGGCTTCAATGTCATGCACCCGATGGGTTGGGATGCTTTCGGGCTTCCCGCGGAGAACGCGGCCATAAAATTCAACGTTCATCCCGCCGATTGGACAAAAAACAACATTGAGGTGATGACGCAGCAGCTAAAGAATATCGGAATCTGCTATGACTGGTCCCGCGAGGTCACCACCTGCGAGCCGGACTATTACCGCTGGACCCAGTGGCTCTTTCTGAAATTTCTTGAAAAAGGCCTCGCGTATAAGAAGAAAAAAGAGGCCAACTGGTGCCCCAAATGCATGACTGTCACGGCCAATGAAGAGGTGATTGACGGCGCCTGCTGGCGATGCAAGACCCCGGTTACCAAAAAAGAGCTGGACCAGTGGTTCTTCAAGATAACCGACTACGCCGACCGGCTGCTCGAAGATTTGAAGGGCCTTCCCGGCTGGCCGGACAAAGTAAAGACAATGCAGGAGAACTGGATTGGCAAGTCCTTCGGCGTGGAGATAAAGTTTAAGGTAAAAGAAACCGGAGACGAACTTCCGGTTTACACCACCAGGATAGACACCATCTTCGGGGTTACCTATCTCGTAATCGCGCCGGAGCACCCGCTGGTAAAGAAACTTGTCAAGGGCACGGAGTACGAGGCGAAGGTTAACGCTTTCTCCGAAAAGCTCAAAATGACGCCGGAGATGGAAAGAACCTCCGACGCTTCGAAGAAAGAAGGTTTCTTTATCGGCATGCACGCGGTAAACCCTGTGAACGGCGAAGCGGTCCCGATCTTCGTCGCGAATTATGTCCTGCTGGAGTACGGAACCGGGGCCGTTATGGCGGTTCCGGCGCACGACCAGAGGGATTTCCTTTTCGCCAAAGAGTACGGTCTGCCGGTAAGGGTGGTTATAAGCCCTGCAGGCAAAAAGCTTGACCCGGCTGCAATGACGGAAGCTTTTGTTGCCGGCGGCGTCCAGGTAAATTCGGCGCAATTTGACGGCCTTCCGAGCGCGAAAGGCATTGAGGCAATCGCGGACTGGATAGCCCGCGAAGGTTTCGGGACCAAGACCGTGAAATTCAAGCTGCGCGACTGGCTTATCTCGCGCCAGCGCTACTGGGGCGCCCCGATACCCGTAATATATTGCGATAAATGCGGGATAGTCCCGGTGCCGGAGAAAGACCTTCCCGTAAAACTTCCGCATACCGTAAATTTCAAGCCGACAGGCGCGGCCTCGCCGCTGGCAGCGGTAAAAGATTTCGTGGAAACAACCTGTCCGAAATGCGGCGGCCCGGCGAGAAGGGAAACGGATACGATGAACACCTTTATCTGTTCCTCGTGGTACTTCCTGCGTTACTCGGACGCGAAAAATGATAAAGAGGTTTTCTCAAAAGCAAAAGCAAACTACTGGCTGCCGGTAGACCAGTATGTCGGCGGGGTCGAACACGCGATTCTGCACCTGCTCTACGCCAGGTTTTTCACTAAAGTGCTTTTTGACCTCGGCTATGTCGGGTTCAGCGAGCCCTTTACCAATCTATTCACCCAGGGCATGGTGCTGAAAGACGGCGCCGTTATGTCAAAATCAAAAGGCAATGTTGTTCTCGCCGATCCGCTCATAGAAAAATACGGAGCGGACACGGTGCGCGGGCTTATACTGTTTGCGGCGCCCCCTGAGAAGGAACTCGAGTGGAGCGACCAGGGGATAGAGGGGATTCACAGATTCCTCGGCCGGGTCCAGAGGTTTCTTGATCCGAGGATGGAGCTTCTAAAGAACGCCGCCGGGAAAATAGAAGGGGGTAAACTTGAAAAAGAAGCGCGCGATCTTTATACCGCTCTTAACAAGACGGTGAAGAAAGTCAGGGATGACATTGAGAACAGTTTCCACTTCAACACGGCCATAGCGGCGCTCATGGAATTCGTCAACTACCTCTACACGCTCAAGGAACCGGCCGGGGGGAAGGCGAAGCAGGACTTCGACGCGGTCCTGGGCCTTGTTATGAAGGACATACTTCTCTGCCTGGCCCCATTTATGCCGCACAACGCGGAAGAATACTGGGAAAAAGCAGGCGGCAAAGGGAGTATTTTCCTGCAGAAGTTCCCCGTCCATGATCCGGATTTCATTACGGACGACAACACGGTAATAGTCCTGCAGGTGAACGGCAAAGTAAAGAGCAAGATAACCGTTCCCGCCGGACTGGCTGACGCAGCTGTGAGGGAACTTGCCCTGAAGGATTCTAAAATAATTGAAGCTCTGGCCGGAAAAGCGCCGAAAAATGTGATAGTCGTGAAAAATAAACTGGTTAACATTGTTGCCGGCTCCTAAATATAGCGCCAAAACTTATGACGGAGGAATTATGAAAAAACTTGCAATAATAGCGGTTCTTGCCTCGGTGCTTTGCGGCTGCGTTTCAATGAAGCCCGTTATTTCGGAACAGGTCAAGAAAATTTACATACCCACTTTTACGAACAAGACCACGCAATATGATCTTGAAACAGGTTTTACCAAAGCAGTCATACAGCAGTTCATGGTGGACGGCAGGCTGCAGGTGGTATCCAGAGATAAGGCAGATGTTCTTCTTGAAGGCACCATCAGGCAATACCTTCTGCAGCCGATGCTTTATGACGTTAACAACGTCATTGTCCAGTATAAACTCAAGATCGTGCTGGATTTAAAATTTACCGACCTTGCTACCGGCAAAATCAGCTGGGAGCAAAAGGAACTCGGAGGCATAACCGGCGGAACTACCACGTATAATGTTTCCGGGAGCAACGCGAACATTGCCACAACTCATATAGAGACCGAAAACGAAGCCAGGCAGAGGATCTACAACAACATGGCGGTAGCCTGCCTGAACAGGGTTATATATGGCTGGGAAAACTATTAAAAACAAATCCGTGTATTTCATAGCCGGCGACGACAGCTTTTCGAAAGAAAAAAGAGCCGCGGAAATCATAGACGGAATCCTCCCCGACAAGAGCGCGAGAGACCTTAACTTTGAAGCTATTAACTGCGCGGATCTGACGGCTGATTATTTCTTAAACCTTGACGAAAAACTGAAGACCGCTCCGTTTCTCGCGGACAAAAGAGTCCTCGTTCTGAAGAATTTTGAGGAACTCTACATCGAGAACAGCAACAGGCTTACCGCGTACCTGCAAGAGGTTTATAAAAACCCCGCCAAGTATGACGCCTGTCTCATTCTCGTCACCAAGGACACTGTCACCGGCGGAAGAGACCTGAGCAAGAAGCAGTACTCGGAGTTTAGCAGGTTCTGCGAGATAATCCTGTGTTTTAATCCATCGGACGAAGCCAGCCTGAAAGCGAGGCTCGTAGCCCGGCTGGAAGCCTTCGGAAAGACTATTTCTGACGAAGCGGCCGCCGTTGTCATGGATCGCGCTAACGGCGAGGTAAGGGAGCTTGAGTCGGAAGCAGAGAAACTTATAACTTTTGCGGGGAAAAAACAGAGGATAGAAATTCAGGATGTTAAATACCTGGTAAGCGACACTGATGTAAATGAATTTTGGGACCTCTCAACGGCCATCATTTCAAAAAACTTCTCTGCCGCCATGAAGATATTTTATAATATTTTCGACCATAACCGGCCGGAGACCGCCTGCCTGGTTGTCATGGGGGCGCTAAATCACAATTACCTTAATCTCTGGAATATAAGAAGACTGGAAAAAACAGGCATGAGCAGAGACGCTGCGTGCGGGAAGCTTGGACTGAATCCTTTTGTCGGGAAACGGATATGCGAAGACGGAAAGAACCTGACTGAAAACGACATAAAAAAGGCCTTCACGATGCTCGCGAAGGCCGATATTTCTTATAAAACAGGCAGGATGCCTGCGCAGCCTGCCATCGAACGTATCATTTATAATCTTACTGCTTTTTAGAGAGAGAGTTTACGTGTTTCTGGAGTTTTGAAATCATCCTGCTCGCTTTATTCTTGTGAAGCACGTTCTTTAAAGCGCATCTCTGTATCTCCGGAAGGAAAGTGTCGAGAAGCTTTTTGGCTTCATCTTCTTTCTTTGAGGAAAGAATTTTCTTATTGAGGGTTTTCAAACGGGTCTTGAATGAGACCATCCTCAAGTGTTTTTTCTTTGTTTTTCTTGCTTCTTTTGTGGCTGATTTTGTTACCGGCAAAATACACCTCCTGAGATTTTAAAAACAGCGGATGTAGTATATCAAAAGAGCCGGTCAAAGTCAAGAAAGCAGCCTTTAATCCCGCGGCAATGCCGCTATTTCGGGTTATTTAAGGGGAAAATGGACCAAAAAACAAGACACATAACCCGTTCAGTAGGGGTTTTAAGCGCCCTTACGGCGCTAAGCCGCGTGCTTGGCTATGTCCGGGACGCTATTAATGCCGCTCTTTTCGGAGCGGGCTGGATCTCTGACGCCTTCTTTGTAGCGTATCGGATACCGAATATGCTCAGGGATCTGCTTGCGGAAGGCGCCTTAAGTTCCGCCTTTATACCGTCCTTTGTTGATTATTTTGAGAAGAAAGGAAAGGAGGAGGCCTTCCGTCTCGCCTCCATAGTCCTGACTCTCCTTGCCGTAATTTTCTCAGGGGTCGTGCTGCTCGGTTGGGCCTTTGCCGGACCTATTGTCTCTTTTATGGCTCCGGGGTTCTTGCATCCCGCCCAGGCTCTTACTGTTAAGCTCACGAGGATACTCTTTCCGTTCATCGCCTTCATGGGGCTTGCCGCAGTTTTCATGGGCATGCTGAACTCCATGAAGAAGTTCACAATGTCGGCGCTCGCTCCGGCTGTCGGCAACTTGGTCATGATAGGAACCGGAGGGCTTATAATGGCCCTCGGCAGGCAGGACGGCAACTATGACAATTGGATAGTATTATGGTCGGCCGGCGCCGTTATTTCCGGACTGGTTCAGCTTTCGGTGCAGGTGCCCGAAGCTTTAAAACAGGGGTTCCGTTTCAAACCGTCATTTAAGTGGAGGGAGCCGGGAATAATCCAGATGGCTAAGCTCATGGCTCCGGCGGTGCTCTCCAATTCAGTCGGGCAGGTTCAGGTGCTGGTCAATACCATAATGGCATCAACGCTCGGGGCGGCAGCCGTGACCTATCTTTACTACGGCTACCGGCTTATGCAGCTGCCGATGGGAATATTCGGGGTTTCCATAGCTACCGCGGTTTTCCCGCTTATCGCAGCCCATGCCGCGAAGAACGAATCCGCGGAATTGAAACAAACTCTTTCCATGGGAATCAGGCTTAACATGCTGATTGCCCTGCCTGCGACCGCCGGGCTCATTGTCCTTTCTTATCCTATAAACGCGCTCCTTTTCATGCACGGCAAGTTCGGCCCCCTGGCCACGCATGAGGCTGCCCGGGCCGCCTCCTGGTACACGGCCGGCCTGCTTTTTGTGTCGCTGACAAAACTTCTCACGCCGACTTTTTTCGCGCTAAAGGATTCAAGGACGCCCGTCATTATAAGCGTATCTTCAATAATAATTAACATTTTGCTTTCCTTGATGCTTATGAGGCATAACGGATTCATCGGGCTGGCGGCTGCGAATACATTCGCGTCGGTGATTAATTTCACCCTGCTCTTCATTATGTTGCGGAGAAAACTCGGGGCGCTTGAAGAGAAGATAATCCTTGTCTCCTTCCTGAAGATAGGGCTCGCCGCGCTCATAATGGGGTTTGCCTGCTGGGGTATCTCTGCGTATTTCGGAGAACCGCGCAGGTTATGGATGAGACTTGTTCAGGTCCTTGTCTCTATCCTCGCGGGTGTAGGAGTTTTTGGCGCAGCTGCCCATATTTTAGGTGTTGCCGAGATAAGGGTATATATTGAAGCGGCAATGAGGCGGTTTCCCGGGAAAGGCGCTCCTGCCGTTCCTGCTGAAAAATAGCGTTTACACCTCCGGGAGGCTGTGATAAAATATTGACTAATCAGGTCGTCAGGCTGTGAAAAGGCGGGTTTATAAATGAAAAAAGTAATGTTGTCGGCTTCTTGCTTAAACGCGCTAAATCTAAATTCAGTTGATACCCTCATCATGGAGCACAAGTGCCCCGCGGCTGCCGATGCGCGCGCGCATATTGATGCTGTAGATGTTTTAAAGAAATGACCCTTAAACTTATATCCCCGCCAAGAACCGTAATGAAATGCCTCGTTTTACTGCTGTTTTTTCTTGTGCCGCTCTTTCCGTCCGCTAAAAAATCCGCGCCTGCCGTCACTGAAGAACTCAAAACAGCGCTGTCAAAAGCTGAAAAGGCCATTGATAAAAAGAATGAGCGAGATATTGATTTTTACCTGGCGCGGGCCATGGGGCTTATTTCCAACAGTTCGGATCTGGGCGAATACTGGAAAGAGGCAAACGCTTTATTGAAGAAGGCCGGCCTCGGCATGAGCGTCGAGGCGCCTTATGCGTTCTCTCAAAGCTTCACCGAATACCTGCTGGAAACGCCTGCAACCCTCTGGGGATGTCCGCCGGATGGAGTCGACAAAGAGGGGCGCCGCATGTGCATAACGCTTGTCAGCGACGGAAAGATTGCGCTAAATATTATTGCTTCTCCCATGCTTGAACGCTGGGGGCTTTTTGGCGGCACGGGAAAAAAATTCTTTGCCGATCTGCCCGAATGCTCCACGGAGGAACCGCCATTTATTGCTTACACAAGACTGAAGGACGGCAAGCCGTCCGGAAAAGGGGACAGGCAGGTGCTTGACCTTAAAGGCATGGCCTTAATGCACCTCTGGCCGGTTGATTTCTTCGACCTGGACGGTGACGGGGTAAACGAGGTCCTGATTCGATGCAACGCGGCTGCTCATAACGGTTTTACGCAGTTTCTCTTTATCTACAAACCTTCCGGTGATACACTGAAACTCGTCGGCAGGCTTGAAGGCGGGAACGAGGGTATAGCGAGAAGAGTCAAAGGAAAAGTGTTCGAGGTCGGTGCCGGGATTTCTCCGGGAAAAGGGGACAGGAAAGCTCCGTCGGAGATGAGGCTTGATACGATAAAATATGAAGGCGGGAAGTTCACTAAAGTCTCCCAGAAAAACATCCCCAACCCGTTAAAAGGTGAAGACTGGAAAAAGTACTACGAACCGTCTGAAGAAACAAAAATAATAGATTCCAAGAAATAAAACCCGCGCAGTCTTATAACTTGCCGGGCGAAATATAAATGGAGCATAGATGAGCTATCCGGTTAAAGGACCTGCTCTTCTGCGGGCCATCTGCGCAATACTTCTCTCGGTCCCGGTTCTTGCGGAAAACTGGCCTAATTTTCACGGTCCAAAGTGCGACAATATTTCGCCGGACAAGGGATTGTTGAAAAGCTGGCCGGAGAAGGGCCCGGAGCTGCTCTGGAAATATGAAGGCATAGGGAGCGGCTTCTCCACGGTCTCCATAGTTAACGGCGTTATTTATACAGCCGGCTGCACAGATAAAAACACGATGGTCTACGCGCTTAACCCTTCCGGAAAGCTCCTCTGGCAATCAGAACTCGGCGACCCGCTCACAGAAACGAAACTTATTCCCGGCACCCGCGGTACTCCGACGGTAAAAGACGGAAAGGTCTACACGCTCAGCCCTCTGGGAGTGCTCGGTTGTTTCAGCGCGAAGGACGGCGCGAAACTCTGGGAGAAAGGCCTCGCGGATTCCAAAATGGGGGTAAGAACACCGGGCTGGAGATTCTCTGAATCGTTCCTGATAGACGGCAACAGGATTTTCGTGACCGTCGCCAAGAAGGATTTTATCAATGCTTACGACAAGGATACCGGGAAGAAAATCTGGAGCACTAGCGGGTTTACGGACGCTCTCGCCTACTGTTCTCCCGCGGTAATTGAATTTAACGGCATAAGGCAGCTCGTCACGATGAGTGCGAGATATGTCGTCTCGTTCGACATTGAAAGCGGGAAAATGCTTTGGTCTGCAAAGCAGGAATCTCTGGGGATGAACGTTGCCACTCCGGTCATTGACGGCAATCGTGTTTATGTGTCCAGCTCTTATAAATGCGGCACAAAATGCCTTGAACTTTCCGCCGACGGCAGCGGCATCGCGGTGAAAGAGGCCTGGTCGAGCGGACTGCTCGACAGCGTGCTCGGGGCGGTCGTGCTTGTGAACGGGAAATATTACGGCGGCGACAATTACAGCAGTCTAAGGGGTTTTACCTGCCTTGACGCAAAGACGGGGGAGGAACCGGCGACTGCGGCGTATTTGACTACTCAGTTCGAAACTGCCCGCCGCATCGGATCTCTTACTTATGCCGACGGCATGCTTTACTACCTGAGGAATGACGGGATGTTGTATCTGATAAACGGAGATTGCAAAATAATCAGCAAATTTAAACTTCCTCCGGATTCGAACACTCCCTGCTGGGCGCATCCGGTCGTTCTTGACGGAAGATTATATGTAAGGCATGATAAGACGTTGTATGTGTATGATGTTAAAAACGGAAAAAGTTTCTAAAGTTTAATAGGTTCCTAATGTTTGTAACGTAAACAGTACAAGCAGGCTGCTTAGCTCTGGGTTATGTAAATGCCGTGTATATAAGCAGTTCTGTGCAGCAAAAAACTCCTAATGCGATTGATATTGGGGTAAATAATTGAAAAAAGCATAGGCATATATGCTCTTTCTCTTTGCTTGTCAGGCATAAAAATGCATATTCTGCGAGTCCGTTAGTCATTGACAAACACCTTTTCCTCTTATATAATTTTAAAATGGGAAATATCGCCGATAAGGCATTATCAATTGGATTAACGCAGTAAACGGAGAGATAGTGGCAGACGACAAGAATTCTACACAACCGCCGAACCTTAACCGTTCATCCGCGGATAGAGACACGAAAACATCGTCCGGTATCAAGGGACACGCCGCCGCATCTATTTCTGCAGGCAGTTCCGGGCTCAGCGAGCTGAAAAAGAGCGTGCGGGCTGTTACCGGCGAGAAAAGAAAGAAACTTGCCAGGGAGAAAGCCGAACTCAGCAGGATCTTCCTTAAAAAGGCGAATGAAGTTAAGGCGGTCAAATCTGCCCTGTCCCGGAAGCAGCGCTCCCTTGAGAAAAGAATATCAGGCCTTCGAAAGGAATACGCCGCGGAGAAAGTAAGGTTGTTGAAGGAACTCAGGCACAGGGACGCCGAACTCAAGAGGAAGTCGCTGTCAGGCGATACAGCTGTTCTTGAAGCGCAGGAACTCTGGGTCAGGCGCGAGCAGGAAATAAAACATAAGCAGGACAAGGCGCTAAGAGAGCTCAAGGCGGCCGAGGAAAAACTTCTGGCCGAGCGGGAAAAGAACTGGCTCTCCGCGCTTAAATCAAAAGAGGAAGAATCCGGAGCTCTTAAGGTTGAGCTCGCGCTTCAGGAATCCAAGATACGCTCGCTTGCCCATAAACAGGAAGAAGAGCTTGCCGGAATGAAAGAGAGGGCGGAGGAATTGGTTGAGGACAGGACCAGGAAGGTGCTGGTCGAGAAAGACCGTTTGCTTGGACTTATATCGCTGAAAGAAAAAGAGGTCGAGGACCTTCGCAGGGACTTCAAGGAAAAGGAAGATCATTTTCTTAAGGCGATTGAAGCGCAGGAACTGGAAAGCAGAGTCGTTGCGGCGCGTGCCGAGCAGGAGATGAAGGAGCGCGAAAAGAAGGTTTGGGCGGAGCGCGAGAGCTGGCTCAAAGCCTTACAGGCGCAATTCGAGAAGAAGGAGAAGGATTTCAGCTCCTTCCTTGAACGCGAGAAAGGGTTGTCCGCCGCCGCAGAAAAGGCGCATAAAGAGAAAATGGCAATCCTGCTTTCAGAAATTGAAAAGAAAGACGCGGCAATAGCGAAACTCAGGGATGAACTGGCAACGCTTATAAATAGTAAAAGAGGGGAAATTGAGAAGCTTGGCGCGTTTTTTCAGTCCGAGCTTAAAGTGCTTGAAGGCCGCCTGCGCAGGCAGGAGGCGGAGAAGGACGAGGCGCTAAGAAAAGGCGCGTTAAAAGAGAAGGAGCTCCGCAGAGAAATAGATATTTCGGAAAAGGCTGTCGCGGAACTCAGTGAAAAGCTTTTGGGCAGGGACAATGTCTGGAAGGAAAGGCTTGAGCAGAAGGCCTCGGAAGTTCTCGGCGCAAAGTCAGAAACCGTGCAGAAGGCAAGGGAACTTGAGGAAGTCAGATCCCGGCTCAGCTCAGAGAAGAGCAGGCTGCTTGAGAATCTCAACCGCAGGGAAAGCGAAATAAACCGCGAGCTTGGTTTGAAAAATGACGAGATCGCGTCTCTTCAAAAGAAGCTGGACGGGATAGACCGCGAATGGCGCGGCAAACTTGAAGCAGAAAGGCAGGACCTCTTTGGCCGGCTGACCGCCGCCGAATTCGCCCTGAAACGCGAGGAAGGAAAGGCGGCGGACGCTATGTCCCGCCAGGAACAGGCCGCGGCGCGGTTTGCCGCGGCAATGGCCGAGGCGAAAACGGCAAAGGAAGACGCGGTCCGTTTTGAGGCGGAACTGCGGACTATCAGGGCGGAGAAGCGCAGGATAGAGGACGATTACTCAGCCCGCCTTTTAGACAAGGAAAGCCAATTAAAGAAAATTATCCGCGATTCGTCGGCGAATGAACTTGAGCTTGTTGCCCTGCGCGCGGAGCTCAGAAAGATTGAGCTTGACCGTGATCTTAAGCTTACACATTCTAACGAACGGGTGCTTGCGCTCGAGACTGAACTTAAAAAAAGAAACCCGCTGCCGGCGGGACGCGACGAAGAACTTTCGGCGGCCCGGGAGCTGGGAGAAGAAAGACGGAAAAAACTGGTTGCTTTCTACGATACGGCGGGACGCCTGGAAGAAGAGAAATTCAGAGCGGAGCTTGAGTCAAAGAAGGCCCGAGAAAAACTCGAACAAGCTGTCAGGGAATTGGCAGCGGCGAAGGCGGAAGCGGCGCTGTCCTCTTCCGGCAGAAAACAGGCGGAGGAAGAATACCGCTCCCTTCAGCGGCAGAAAGAGTCTGCGGAACTTCTGCTGAAACAGTCCGCCGGTGAGAAAGAGCGTCTGGAACGCGAACTTTCCGCGGTAACGCTTAAAAGAGAGTCAACCGAAGGCAGGCTCGCCGAGCTTACCGAAAGGCATAACGCGCTTGAACGCGCTAGAAAAGAGGCAGAAGAGGCCAGGCTGTCTTCCGAGGAGCAATACGCCGAACTATACGCTGAATACGAGCGCCTTTCAGGGGAAACAGCAGTTCCGTCAGCCGGAGAAATTGAAGAGCTGCGGGAAAGCATCTCGGAGCTGGAATCAGAAAGGTCCGCTCTGAAAAAAGATCTATCCAGGGCTGCGTCTGACCGGGCAAGGCTTGCCGGCGCCGCCGAGAAGGCGGAGCGTGAGGCTGAGACTGCCGAGGCAGCGCTCAGAGATGCGGAGCGGGGTTTTGAAGCTAAGCTCTATAGAGAAGGCAGGGAGCTCAGAGAAAAAGAAAGGCAATTCGCCGAACTCACCGAGGTACTGGATAGAAAAGAAGCTGAATTAAAAAAACTGCGCGCCGATGCCGATATTCGGTTCGCGCAGTTGAAGGAAGAATTTGGGCGAAGAGAGCGCGAATATGTGCAGCTTTCCGGAAGCGTTGAATCAAAGCTTGCCGGTTTTAACGCGGAGCGCCCGGAAGGTGTTGATGCCGCCGGAAAGGAAGCGGACAGGTTCAGGCAGGAAGCGGGACGGCAGCTTTACAGAGTGGAACAGTTTACTGCAGAAATATTATCCCTGCGGAGCGAAATAAAGGCCAGAGATGAACAGCTCGCTGTGGTCAACAAAGAAAAGGCCGAAGCACTGAGGGATTTGTCAGCGAAACTCGAGGCCTCCGATTCACAGGCGAGGGAGTTTGCGGAAAGAATAATAAAAGAACAGAAAAAACTGGCGGACGTAATCGGGTTGAACGAGCAATTGAAAGCGGAGCTCGCGTCTGGCTCGGGTTTTGCAGAAAAATACAAAGGAAAAGAATCTGAAATTGATGCGATTAAGAGGGAGTACAAGCTTAAGGCAGAAGATGCCGCTGCCCGTTCCTTGGATGCTCTAAAGGGGCGCGAAGAGGCGCTTGCCCGGGCGGCTGAGGCAGAGAGAATATCTAAAGAGAAAGACCTGGAACTGCTCGCAGTCAAGACCAGATTGAGTACCCAGATAAAAGAACTCTCCGGTCATATTGAAATTAAAGAGAAGGAGCTCCAGGGAATAAGGTCAATGCTTTCCGAGCTGGAGCAGAAAGCTAGGTCGGAGTTCGAGCTCAAAGGAGAGGAACTTAAGTTGGCCATTAACAGGCTGCAGCTGCAGCTTAAGAACGTGACGGGGAAGACGGAAGCGGAACTTAACGAGAAGGAACAGAAAGTTAAATCGATGCAGACCGAGTACGCGCTCCGCGAGGTTCAGTGGAAACAGCAGAAGGAAACAAATGAAAGGGACCGGGAGCGTATAGCCCTCTTCGAAGCCGAGATTGCGAGGCTCCGCGAGGAGTCGTCAAATTCCATCAAAGAACTGCAGGCGGTTGTTGAGCACCAGAAGAGGCGCCTGACAGAGACCGAGAATTACCTCCATGCAAGGGAGGAAGAAACCAAACTGGCGAATGAAAAACTCAGGGAAGAGGTCGCCGCGCGTGAAGAACTCCAGGCGTCGCACTCAGACGAGTTGGCGGCGAAGGAAGGCATGTTCGCTGCAAAGGAATGGGGGCTTAACGCGAAGATTGGCGACCTTGCGAGTGAAAAGAACAATCTGGAAGCCGAGAATGCGGCCATAACCGGCAGAATAGATGAAGCTGAAGCGGCGCTTGCCGCCTTGCGCAGAAGGTTCAGGCTATTGCTCTGGTTCTGGTACCCGAACGAACCGAGGAACTAAAACCAAATTCAAAATTCGAATACTGAAATTCGAAAGCACTGCTTAACGCGCGGCAGAGAATACGGTAAACAGCCATCATATTAATTTCTCTCTGCGGTTTTTGTTTCGAATTTCGGATTTCTTGCTTCGAATTTCCCTCAAGGAGTTCTTATGAATACGGTTAAGGCATGGGAAGGACCTCTTGTAATTCCTACCTATGAGACCGGAGAAGAGAACGAGAACCCCGACCTGGCCGTTGAAGGCAACCTCCGCATGTACCCCTACACCCGCCGGCTGCACCTCAAAGGCACAAAAAAGGACAGGACTTACCGCGCCCTGTTTATTGAGAATGAATTTCTGAAGGCCATAATATTGCCGGAACTCGGCGGCAGGGTCTATTCCTGCGAGGACAAGGTAACCGGCCGCGATATCTTCTATAAGAACGGCGTTATAAAACCGGCCCTGATTCAGACAAAGGGGACCTGGATTGCGTGCGGTCTAGAACTTAACTTCCCCATGGGCCATTCCATTACTTCCTATGAAACCATAGACAGCAGGATAATAAGGAGCGCCGACGGTTCCGCGGGAGTCGCGGTAGGGAATATCGACCTTGTTACCAGGATGAGGTGGACGGTCATAGTGAAGCTTTATCCCGGGGTTTCGGCCCTGGAGCTCTCCGTGAAATTGAATAACCGCGGGGTGCTTCCCGAAAGGTATTATTTTTGGGCCAACGCGGCGGTGGATGCCACGGAAGGCCTCCACCTTGTGTTCCCTGCCAGCAAGCTGAAAGGCGGAGAGGGCGGTAAAATAAATTATCCCGTCCACAAGGGCACGGATCTCAGTTATTACAGGAATACCAAGAGCACCTCCGAGGGATTCGCGCATAATTCCCCCGAGAATTTTTTCGGCTATTATAATGAAGATTACGATTTCGGAATGGTTCACTACGCCGACCGGCACGAGGTTTCCGGAAAGAAGTTTTTCTCCTGGGGTTCCGTAAACGGGCTCCGCTGGAAAAAGTTCCTGACAGACGACAATCCTCCTTACGTGGAATTTCAGTCCGGCCCGTTTGAAACACAGCTGCGGTGGGAGTTTTTGAATCCGTGCGGCACCTCCGAGTTCAAACAGTATTATATGCCCGTAAGAAAGACCGGCGGGTTTGTCTACGCGAACAGGGAAGCCGCCGTGAACCTGGTCCAGAGGCACAGCACCGGTTCCATGGAGCTTGCAATCTCCGCGAACCGGATTATCAAAGACGCGGTCATTTGCGTGTCCGCGCGCGGGAGAAAGTATTACTCCGGAAAGAGGACGCTCTCGCCGCTTGATGTTTTTAGGGAATCTTTCCCTTTTCCGCCGGACCTCGGCGGGAAAAAAATCACGCTCTCCGTGTCGGAGGGCGGTTCGGAAATACTCAGGTACGAAAGCATTGTGTCAAAACTGGGGAATTATGAATCGCTTCCGGACCTGCCGGCAAAAAAGGGGCGCAGGATAGTTGAAACGCTCTACGGCGAGGGATTGACCCTGGAGAAGAGAAGGTTCTTCACGGAGGCGTCGGAGAAGTACGGGGAGGCGCTTGAGAAAGACCCAAAATATGTTCCCGCGCTGCTCCGTCTTGCGGTTATTGCCCTCGAAAAGGGGTTATACCGCCGGGCGGACGAACTGCTCGCAGGCATAAAGAAAATTGACGCCGCGAACAGAGAGGCCTTCTACTTTCACGGACTGGCCCTCAAGCATCTGGGCAGGACGGAGAAGGCTGAAGAGTCCTTCAGGCAAGTAAGCACTGACAACGGTTATCCCGGAGTTTCCGCGCTGCTGGAACTCGGCAAACTGGCGCTTGCGTCAGGCCGCCTTGGAACAGCCGCGGAAACGCTTGCAAAGGCCTGGTCAAAGAATGTCAATAATCCTAAAGCCGCGGGGCTGTATTCGGCGGCGCTGCGCCGTTTAGGAAAAACCAAAGAAGCCGCCCATGTTGTGTCTGACTGCCTGGCAAATGAGCCGCTTGACGGCCTGCTTTTAAACGAGTTTAACCTGCTCCGGAAAGGGCCGAAGAACGCCGCCGTCCTGCTTTCGGTTCTTCACAGGTGCAGGGAGAACGCCCTTGAAATCGCGGCTGACTACCTGCAGGCCGGGCTCTGGGCCGAGGCCGCGGGAGTAATTCAGCTTGCGGCGGCAAGATATCCCGATTACCCTCTTTATCATTACTACCTGGGTTTCGCGCTTGAGAAACTCGGACGGTTTAAAGAAGCAAGGGCGCGCTACCGGGCGGGCGCGCTGGCAAAAGGGAAGCGCTGCTTTCCCTGGCAGGCCGAGGCCGTGGAAATACTTGAGAGCGCGGTTAAAGCTCATCCCCGCCTGCCGAATACATACGAATACCTTGGGAATTACCTTTTCAGCCGCCTGCGCTGCGAAGAAGCGCTGAAGCACTTCAACAAAGCCAAAGAGCTCGGTTCAAAAAGCCCGGTCGTATTCAGAAATATCGCTTTAGGTTTGGTGCGCCTGAAAAAAGATTACGATAAAGTGGCCAAGGCCTATGAACAGGCGCTCAGATATAATCCTGAGGACTGGGAGATCTACGCGGAAGGGGACCGGTTTCTGTCTATTTACGGGTACAAACCCGTAAGGAGAAGGCTCGCCGGGATTGTTTCGCAAAAAGCCCTGGAACATCCCAAAGCGATGGAACGCATGGCGAAATATATTGTCGATACCGGCGCCTATGATGAGGCTATAAAGTATATTTCAACCAGGCAGTTCTATCCGTGGGAAGGCGAGTTTATCTCGAGGCAAATATATGAGGACGCCTGGAACGGCAAGGCGGAGAAGCTGATAAAAGGGAAAGACCTTGACGAGGCGGCCCGCTGCGTGGAAAGAGCCATGCTTTATCCCGAGAATATCGGCGTGCAAAAGATGGATTGGCGCACGGAGAGCAGGAGCTGGTTCATAAAATATGTTATAGCGCGAAAAAAAGGCGACAGCACCGCGGCCAAAGAAGCGCTTGCCAAAATAAAGGGCAGGGAAGAGGAAACAGTTTGGTGGGTCAGCGGGGATTTTACGGCTTACTATTTCGCGTCGGAAAGGTTTATCTATCACACGCTGGCCTTAAGCATCACTGGCAAATCTGGGCGCGCCGAAGAACTGTTGGACAAAGTGCTTTCCAGGTGCAGGAAAGATTCCCGGCGCATGTTTGTCTGGGCTTCGTACCTGGAGGGCTGGCATTTCCTGCAGCTGGAAAACAGGGCTTTTGCCGCAAAGAAGCTGCTTTCAGGGTTCACAATACCCAAGCCCCTGTACAAATTTTCCGCCGCTATCGCGAAGCTGATTAACAATAGCAAGAACGCGAAATAGAGCGGCTGTTGCACTTAGATTTTATACTTGCAGTTGCCCTGCTGAGTAATTAAAATGAAAGAGTAAAGGCGGGAGGCCCGCCGGGGGTGGAATGGAACCAAGAGACAGGATAATAATAGCGTTGGATTATCCAAACGAGGTTTCGGCCCTCGCCATGGCTTCGCTTACCCGCGAATACGCCGGGGTTTTTAAGGTGGGGTTTGAACTTTTTGTCTCGGCCGGCCCGGAAATAATTAAGAAACTGAACGCCCTCGGAGCCAAAGTCTTCCTGGACCTGAAATTCCACGATATTCCAAACACCGTAGGGCAGGCGTCCGGCGCGGCTTCGGCCCTCGGGGTCAAAATGTTCAATGTACACGCTTCCGGCGGGCTGGATATGATGAAGAAGGCCGCGGAAGCCGCGGCTAAGGCCGGCAAGGACAGGCCTCTTGCGCTTGGCGTAACCGTGCTCACCAGTCTGAACGACAGGGTCTTGAAGGAAGAACTGGGCCTGACTGTCGGCGCTAACGCGCAGGCGCTGAAACTCGCGAAGCTCGCGAAAGAGGCCGGGCTTGACGGGGTGGTCTGTTCCGGTGAAGAGATAAAGGCGATAAAGGAAGCCTGCGGAAAAGATTTCAAACTGGTGGTGCCGGGCGTCCGTCCCGCCTGGGCTTCCGGCGACGACCAGAAAAGAATAATTACCCCCCACGAAGCGGTTTTTGCCGGGGCCGATTACATAGTAATAGGCCGTCCGATCACAAAAGCGGCTGATCCTAAAACCGCCGCAAAACGCGTGCTGGAAGAACTGCAGGGGAGCTGACGCGCTCCCGAAGCGCGGGGTTTTTCCGGTTGAATAGCAGCCCCTTTTAACCTATAATTGTTCCAAATGGATAAAGATAAAGTACCGCAACATCTGCAGGAAAAAATCCGCAAGTCCCGCCCGAACGAAAATCTCCTTATCGCGCTCCGCTCGGACGTCGTAGGCGAGGCAAAGTACGGGGAAGAATGGCTCTTCGTCACCGAAAAGCGGGTTATTGTACTTTCCGGGGCCGGCAGGGTTATTCACGATATAAGCCTTTCCTCCGTTAAAAAATCCGAAGCAATCGACCTTGTCGGCAGCGGCGTTATAGAACTTACCGTGGGCTCTTCCGTCCACCGCGTTATAATGTTTTCCAACGCCAAGACGCCTGATTTTTACCAGGCGGCGGATGACATAAACGAACTTGCAAGGGGAAGAAAGGTTACGGCCAGGGAAAGCGCGGCAAAGAAGGTAATCTGCGAGAACTGCCACGAGCCCATCCCCGACTATATGAACAAATGCCCTCAATGCACCGATAAATCCAAAACGCTGATGAGGGTTATGAGGTTCGCGAAACCTCATACGGGAACGATACTCGTTGTTATTTCCTGCACCCTGTTCCTCATGCTTTCCGGGCTCGTGACGCCCTATCTTTCCCGGCTCTTTCTGGATTACGTGTTCTACACGGGCCAGGATCACGGCCCGATGCCTTTTGCCCGGCTGATTCCGTGGATCTCGCCGGGGCCTTCCGACTCCAAATTTCCCTACTGGGACTGGTTCTATGTTGTCACCGCCGTGCTCTTTCTTTCAAGCATGGCCCAGCTTTTCTTTCAGGGGCTCTCCGAACGCTTCTCCGGCAAGCTCGGCTACAGCACGGCGTTTGATGTCAGGTCCGCCATTTACGAGAAACTGCAGGAACTCTCCCTTTCGTATTTTGACAAGCATCAGACAGGCGCGATTCTTTCCAGGGTAAATCAGGATACCGGGGAAGTGCAGAGGTTTCTGGTGGATTTTTTTCCGCTCACGGTGGAGGCGATACTCTATTTCTTCGGCATCGGCTATTGCCTCTTCAAACTCAACTGGCAGCTGACGCTTTACATGTTCCTGCCGATGGTCTTTACCGTGATCTTCCTGGGCCTGGTGTTTCCGCGCGTCTGGTACTATTTCATCAGGTTTTACCACAAGCGCTCAATGCTTTCCGCTCTTGTCAACGACTCGGTGTCGGGCATGAGGGTCATTAAGGCTTTCGGGCAGGAGAAGGTTGAGGTCGCGAAATTCAAGAAAAGAAGCGCGGAATTCCGGGACGCGGGAATACAGGTTTCTAACCAGTGGGGGATTTATCACCCGATTCTTCACGCGTTCATAACCCTCGGGACCATTCTTGCTTATGTTATCGGCGGCCCCTATGTGTCCGGCGGGAAGATGACCATCGGCCAGCTGATGGCTTACATAGGATATCTCGCGATGTTTTACAGGCCGGTCTTCATCCTAACCAGGATGGTGGAGAATGTCGGCAACTCGCTCTCGGCCGCGGAAAGAGTCTTTGATGTGATTGATACCGAACCGGAGATAAAGGATCCTGAGGGCGGAGGCGGAAGCGTCGAAATAAAAGGCTCGATAGAGTTCAAGAATGCAAGTTTCGGTTACAGCAAATTCAAACCTGTTATAAAGAAGATATCAGTAAAGATAGAACCAAACGAGATGATCGGTCTGGTCGGGCGCAGCGGCGCGGGAAAGAGCACCTTCGTGAATCTGGTCTGTCGGCTCTATGATGTCAACAACGGCGAGCTGCTTATTGACGGCAGGAACATAAAGGATATAAAGGTTTCTGAACTTCGAAGCCAGATAGGAATAGTGCTTCAGGAGACCTTTCTCTTCAACGGGACTATCTATGACAATATTGCCTACGCGAAACCCGGCGCCAAAAAGGAAGAGGTGATTGCCGCCGCGGTGGCGGCGAACGCCCATGATTTCATCCTGAAAAAACCGGACGGCTACGATACCGATGTGGGAGAGAGGGGAAACAATCTTTCCGGAGGGGAAAAACAGATGGTCTCAATCGCCCGGGCAATTCTCCGGAACCCGCGAATCCTGATTCTTGACGAAGCCACTTCCTCCGTTGACGTCCAGACAGAGAAGAAGATACAGGACGCCCTGGAAAAGCTCACAAAGAGCAGGACGACAATCGCGATTGCCCACCGGCTTTCCACCCTGAGGAACTGCAACAGGGTGATAGTCATCAAGGACGGCAAGATTGTGGAAGTCGGGACTCACAAGGAACTGATGGACAAGAAGGGATTGTTCCACAAGCTCATCACGATGCAGAGGGAGTTTAGCAAACAGGCGTCGAAGGCGAAGGCGGTATAGATGGTTGGAGGGTTAGAAGGTTGGATGCTTAAAGGCCAGCAGGGTTGATGCGCAGAGGCGCGGATGAGCGGACGCGCAAGTGAAAAGGACAGAAGACTGAGGACAGAAGTCAGA
>CAIWRR010000197.1 GCA_903915125.1 Candidatus Firestoneibacteriota bacterium
CTTGAGATACTTAGGCCTTGATTGTGATACGCACATAGCAAATCTCGATCTTCGATACTGAAGTGCTTATATTGCTTTTTCATAGACACTTAGGTTAACATAACCTCCTAAGTGTTGCACTTCCTTATTGAACTCGTGACGTTACAAACCTGTATTATAGTTTCAACTGCATCGCCATCATCGTCGACCTGTTAAACGCATCAAGCATAGGGTCATAAGTCTGTTTCACGATGAATACCATCACAACTCCGGGAGCAAAATCCACGCCAACTTTGGCATACGCCACCGCACTCGGATCTTTCAGGCTTACTATTCCCGCATTGCTCTGCTCAAAGCCTACCGCAGCAAGCGAGACCTTGGGGATAAGATTTCCCTTGTAGACAATTTCCGCCCGCAGGTAAGGATTCATCGCGTCGAATTTCTCATAGGCGCCCGTAAGAGCAAGCATAGTTCCGAAATGACAAGTAAGCTCTCCATAAGCGCCTTTCTTCTTCTGACCGTTGCCGTAGGTAACAGGGTTCAGGAAATTAACGGGACGCACGTCCTCATAAAGCTGGTCAAATATGTTTGGCAGGAAATCGGCGTCCATTATCCTGTATTCCGCCCTGTAGTCGAACATAGCCAGCTTGCCGGCAACTCCGGGAAGCGCCATGCCCTCGCCGTGGTCCTTATACTTCGCCCAATCGCCGTAGACCAGCACGCTGAGGAAGTCTGTATTGATAAGCGCAATACCGGCATCGGCGCCGTATACAGCAAGCGGCGCAGATTGCGGATCAGCAGAATTATAGGGAGTGCCGGGAGCCTTGAGTTTGTCTTTCGCAGGATTCGAGTCGTAAACTCCGGTCACGCCTACCTGCAGGAACTTAGGAATCAGATTCATATATACACGGCCCGCGCCAAATCTCTCCCAGGCTACGTCGTTTGTAATACTTTCAAGACCAAAGGAGCCGAAATCCAGGTCAAACTCGGTCCCGAACCTGCGGGTATAAACGTCTATTCCGACATTTGAATACCTTCTCACGAGGAAACCGTGGCCTATCGAGGCATCATTCATAATGCCGAGCTTAATATAAACATCTTCTCCCTTCTTCCCGTACCTGACATATTTAAACATGTTCTCCAGTGACTTACCGAGATTGTTCCAGTCATCCTGCTTGATGCCGTCATCGTTCCAGAGCAGGCGCACATCAACTCCCAGCCCGAATTTGCCGAGCGCAAGGTCGTAGCCAAAGGACATCATATAGTAAGTCTTGCCGTCAACGGAAACCGCGCCGAAGGTCGCGTCAAGCCCGCCTTCCGACGGAGCCTGTGTTTTCTGTTCAGGCGAGGGCGCCGGAGCTTCCGGAGCTTTCTGCTGGGGAGCCGGAGCTTCTTCTCCGAACGGTTTGTTATCCCAGCCTTCTGCATCCTTAGTTCTCTGGTCCGAGGGTATCGGAGAAGACTGCCCCATTATTGAAGCCATATAAGTTGCGTAATCGCCCGCCTTAATAAAAAGCTCTTTACCGCTGAGCGGGTCAGCCATTGAAACAATACCTTCAAACACCGTAACTTTTGAATCTATGTCATTTGCTTCCGTGATGAAATCTGTTCCTTTCACCGCGGCCACAACATGCTTGGTATGTATCTGTAATGTGGACAGTTCTTTTGAGACCGTGAATTTAGTCCTAATTTTCCCGAGCCAGAGCTTAATGATGGTATCGCCTTTAAGTTCGGTATCTTTTAGTTTTGTCAGGTCGATCGAGGTGTTCTCTTTAAGGGTCACTCTGGATTTGTCTTCAAAAGTTAATTCCGCTTTTCCCTTCTTGGTCCTGATGGAATCCCCCTGATTTAATTTCTGAAAAGCAACCGCGGGTTCCCATTTCTGTTTTCCGAAGAACAGAACCTCAACTTCGCCTGTCAGGAAAGTTATCTGCCCGGTCGAAGGAGGAAGCACCGGTTTTGCAGGAAGTTTTTCTGCCGATTTCTCGGTTGCTTTTCCGGCGGAAGTATCCGCCTGCTTGTCTGAAGCACCGTTTACGGCCGGTTCAGCCGCTTTGTCAGCGGGCTTGTCCGCGGGTTTGCCTGCAGGAGCCGCGGCCGGCTTATCGGCCGCCGGGGCGGCGGGAATATTTTCGTCCAAAGCAAATGCGGGCAGAGAAAACGCGGCCAGAACGGCAAGCAAGAACAAGATTTTCTTCATGGGGGAAACCTCCTTAGGCTGTTAACGCCGGGGTACGCGCGACTTTGATTCGCGTATTATTTTCGTTAATCATTATATCATAAAACATTGCGGTCTGCCGTTAACTTTGTTGCTCGGGGCCTTCATTGAAGTTTTTGAAAGCCAAGAAAAAAGCTGAGAGTTCAAGCGCGCAGCCGAGGAATCCCAAGACTATCATGACCGCGGAAAACCTGACATTGTAATCCCTCCACAACGCGCTCCCTATGAAACACAAAACCGCGACCGTCAGGGAAATAAGAAACAAAGGCAGGGCCGGCAGCGCCGCCAATAACCTGTTTTTCAGGAAAAACCCGGCGGAAACAGCCAGGGAAAGCAGGGCCGTCATCACATAGGCCATCAGCGCCTGCCCCGTGCCGCTCTGCATTATTATCACGCTCGCCGCAACGAACAGAAAAGCGAGGCCGGCAAGCGCGTGGATTATTCCATATGTTATCCTGAGCATTTTGACCGCCTGAGTTCAAGTATCAGCTTTTATATTTGTTGGTTATCGGGACGCGCCGGTCTCTGCCAAAAGCCTTCGGAGTAATCTTTACGCCCGGGGGGGACTGGCGCCGCTTGTATTCGCTTCTGTCAACAAGCCCCAGAACACGGTACACTGTTTTTTCCTCAAAACCCTCAGCGACTATCTCTTTCGCGTCCCTGTCCTCTTCCACATATAGCTTCAGTATCGGGTCAAGTATTTCATAAGGAGGGAGCGAGTCGCTGTCTTTCTGGTTGTGCCTTAATTCCGCCGTCGGCGCCTTAGTAAGAATGCGGCGCGGAATAGCAGTTGAGACGGAATTTCTGTATTCCGAGATCGCATAAACCAGCAGTTTCGGGACATCTTTGATAACGGCGAATCCGCCGGCCATATCTCCGTAAAGCGTGGCATAGCCCGTGCTCATCTCGGATTTATTGCCGGTTGTGAGGACCAGCCAGCCGAATTTGTTTGAAAGCGCCATCATATAATTTCCCCGTATCCTGGCCTGGAGATTTTCTTCCGTAATATCCGGATGTTTTCCCTCAAAATGGGGGTTAAGGACCGAAAGATACTCCTTGAATATTTCCTGTATGGATATTTCCAGGAATTTTATGCCAAGATTTCCCGCAAGGACGCGCGCGTCTTCCAGCGAGTCGTTCGAAGAAAATTCTGAAGGCATAAAAACGCAGGTTACATTCTCTCTTCCCAGCGCGTCGACCGCTATGCAGGAGACTATAGCGGAATCAATTCCTCCGCTTAATCCAATTACGGCCTTCTTGAAGCCGTTCTTAGCGAAATAATCCTTTACCCCGAGCGTGAGCGCCGCGTAAACTTCGCCTGCCGGTTCCGGACGCTTTGCCTTTATTCCTCCGGAAATCTTCCCGTCGGCTGACAACTCAAAAGTCAGAAGTTCCTCTTTGAAGCCTTCCGCCCGCGCGGCTACTGTTCCGTTGCCGTCTACCGCCATGCTATAGCCGTCAAAGACGAGCTCGTCCTGTCCGCCTACCATGTTCGCGTAAATAACGGACACACCGTTGCTTTTCGCCTGCTTTTGAATGATTGCTTCTCTTTCTTTTACTTTGCCGGCATGATACGGGGAAGCGTTCAAGGTGATGATAGCCTTAGCGCCGGCCCTTGACTGCTGCTTCGCCGGGCCTTCTTCAAACCAGATATCTTCGCAGATGTTCAAACCCAGCTTTATCCCTGCAATATCTATTACCAGCGGCTTTTCTCCCTGGCTGAAATACCTCTTCTCGTCAAAAACACCATAGTTCGGGAGAATTATCTTCCTGTAAACCTGCGAGACCCTGCCTTCAGAAATTACGGCGCAGGCGTTATAAATTGACTTGCCGGCTTGGTCAACGAAACCGACACAAGCTGTAATTCCTTTTATTGAACCTGCGATGCTTTTCAGACAGGCAAGGTTGTCTTTGATGAACTTGGGTTTAAGCAACAAGTCTTCTGGCGGATACCCGGTAACCGCGAGTTCAGGGAAAACAACAAGTTCCGAGCCTTCCTTTTTTGCCAAGGAGACATATTCAAGAATCTTCGCGGCATTCCCCGCGAAATCGCCGACGGTGGCGTTTATTTGGGCAATAGAGAGTTTCATAAGGGCCTTCGTTTGAGCTAATTATGGTTTATAACGTTCGTAACGTTCTTAACGTTTATAACGTAAAGCTAAAACTTTGAATCAAACTAGTTATCGTTTGTATCGTTACTAACGTTCTTAACGTTTTTAACGTAATGCAAACAATGATAAATCACACAATAATGTTTACGTTATAAACCTTAGGTAGTCTCAAACATCTAACGCAACACTTTTCCTTAATTCGTCCTCTGGTGTCTCGAAACCAAGTGTTCTTCTCGGGCGACCGTTCATCAGTTTTTCGACCTTGTTTATTTCTTTCTGCGTCACTTTGTTGA
>CAIWRR010000198.1 GCA_903915125.1 Candidatus Firestoneibacteriota bacterium
ACACCAAATGGACTCAGAACAAAGTTGGTATGAGCTTTGACTACCTGGATTCACTGCAGGCAATGCCTGCAACAACCAATCCTGATATTAACGGAATTGCTCCGCTGCCGGTAGGCCCGAATGGCGTCGGAGGCGGTGAATTCAACCAGACCATGATGGGCGTGAACGCCCAGATACGGCAGACGCTGCCGCCCGACGAAGCGGAAGCCACAATTAAAGCCGCTGTTAAATACATTAAGTATATGGCCAGCGATGAACCCTACAGAATCTACACCCAGATATTTGTTGAAGAGGGACTCGGAAGGTTCGTTCATCCGACCTGGCTCAAGAAATTCGGCTATACCGCCATCCTTGACGAGATTAACCCCGAGTGGGTTGCGGCAAATGATAAAGCGTTTGAATACGCCCACCCTGAGCCGTTCGGCAAAAACTGCGACAGGATTTATTTTGAGCTCGCGCCTTTGATGGATAAGATCATGCTTCCAAAGAATGACAACCTTGACTATAAGGCTGAACTGGACAAAGCGGTCGCAAGCACTAATGAAAAACTGCTGGGCATTATCGCCGAGAAAGAGATGCAGAAGAGAAAGCTCATCATAATGATAGCCCTTTGCTTGGTCGGCGCCTCGCTGATCTTTATAGCCGTGAAAGTTATTTCTACTCTTTCGGGAATAGTCGGCCAGAAAAAAGTTGAAGCCAAGGTCGGGAAGGTTCCTTTGCGTATTCATATTTACGCGTGGCTCTTTATGGGCGTGGCGGTAATAACCGTGACGCTTTGGGGTTATCTCCCGGTCTTTAGAGGGCTGCTGATGGCCTTCCAGGATTACAAGGTAATGGACAGCAGGCCCTTCTTTGAATCTTTCGCGGGTTCGTTCGTTGGCCTGGAGAACTTCGCGAAAGTCCTTTGGGACGGGCTTTTCTGGAAAGCAATGGGTAATACCCTTTTATATGTCGTGCTTTCAATGTCGCTTGGATTCCTTGCTCCGATATTCCTTGCGCTTCTTTTGAACGAGATACCGAAAGGCTCCCTGCTCTTTAGAATCATATTTTATCTTCCGACTATCACCAGCGGAATAGTCGTGCTGCTGCTCTGGAAGCTCTTCTATGATCCTTCGCAGGCAGGCTTGTTGAATACCATAATACATTTTGTGGGCATTAAAAGGCAGATGTGGCTTAGAGACCCGAACCTTGCCATGCTCTGCGTGATTATCCCGGGAATCTGGGCGGGCGTGGGCAGCGGCAGTATTTTTTACCTGGCCGCCCTTAAGAATGTGCCTGACGAGCTCTATGAATCAGCGGCCATTGACGGCGCCGGCATCTGGAAGAAGCTCTGGAATGTTACCTTCCCGACGCTTCGCGTTATTGTTACTATGAACTTTGTGGGAGCCTTCATTGGTTCCTTCTATGCGACGGAAAGGATACTGCTTATGACCGGCGGCGGCCCTGCTTACGCCACGCATGTTGTGGGGCTTGAGGTATTCTACAACGCCTTCGTCTATTTAAAATTCGGCTACGCCACGGCGATAGCGTGGATACTGGGAAGCATTCTTGTCGGTTTCACCATCTTCCAGCTCAATATGCTCAAGGACGTAAGATTCCAGACGTCCGCGAACAAAGAATAGGGGGTAAAAATGCCTTTAATAGACATGGTCGGAAGAAAAAGCCCCAGGATCATAGCTATCTTCGCGGTGATGTACGCGATACTGATACTCGGCGGCATTACAATGGTCTATCCGTTTGCCATAATGCTGAGCAATTCCATCACGGATGATGTAGATTTTAAAGAGTTTAATCTCATTCCTAGATACACGCATGACGACGAGATGCTCTTCAGGAAGTTCCTGGCCCTCAAATACGCCACCCCGAGCGCCAATCTTCCGTTTGTTAACGAAAGATTCGGAGAGCGTGTTGATGTTTCGTCAACCAACAAGGCTATGGCTGCAAAGAACGACAAGATTCTGCCTATCGAGTTCAAAGAGGTTCCGAAAGCCGATCTGGCAGGTCTTAACGGGAAGAAAATGTACGAGGACTGGGAAGCTTTTGTTGCGGAGCTTCCGCTGAATTACAAGATTGGCGGGTTTAAGGGTACGGGAAGCATGACCGGCCCGGTAGAGAACAAGTTTAGAGTGTGGGTTCAGAAAAAATACGGGACTATTGCCGAAGTTAACAAAGCGTACACTTCCGAGTATCTCGACATATCCTCGGTCAGGTCTCCGGTTGAGCGTCTCTGGGACAGGGTTTACACGCTTGAAGCTTCGCCGCTGCAAAAGGATTTTACCGAGTTTAAGAAAACGCTTAATTCGGACGAGTATTTCTTTATCAACTCTGACGGCCCCTGGCAGACTTTTCTGCGCGTAAAATACAACAAGAAGAGCACCGATGAGGATAATTTAGCCGACCTAAATCTGAAAAACAAGACAAACTTCACGGAGTTTAACCAGATAGTGCTTGCGCCGACCTTGAATGCCGCCGGCGCGCTTAAGGAAGAGTGGAAAGAGTTCGCCAAGATAAAATATCCGCTGAGGTATATGCTTATCAGCAGGAAGGCCGATCCGCTTTTCAGCGAATTCTTGAGAGAGAAATACAAGACCGTCAAGATAATGTCCGAAGTCTGGGCTGAAAAGATTACTTCTTTCGATTCCTTTAAGGCGTCGGGAGATATTCTAAACAGCAACCAGAGGCAGTATTTTCAGTGCCTGGGCGAGTTTGTCGCGAAAAAACTACCGGCCGAATACATAACGCTCAACAGCACCGAGAACCTGTACCGCGCCTGGCTGAAGAATAAGTACGGCGCCGCTGCAAAAGTCAACGAAGCGTACGGGACCAAGATAGTTTCTCTTGACGCCGCGCGCGTTCCTTACCAGATTTTTGATACCTTTGAATTCAACGCGAAAAAATCCCAGCTCCGCTGGTATTTTATTCAAAGAAATTACAATGAAGTTTTCGGTTATGTCGTGCTTCACGGCAAAGCGGTGCTGAACACGGTGATTTATGTGCTTGCGGTAATACTCGTAACGCTTACTATAAACCCGATGTGCGCCTACGCGCTTTCAAGGTTTAAGCTCTCTTACGGGAACAAGGTCCTGCTCTTTCTGCTGGCTACAATGGCTTTTCCGGCTGAGGTAGGCATGATTCCGAACTTCCTTCTGCTAAAGAATCTTCACTTGCTGAATACTTACTGGGCGCTGATATTGCCCGGTCTGGCAAACGGCTTCTCCATCTTCATATTGAAGGGTTTCTTTGACAGCCTTCCGAAAGAATTCTACGAGGCTGCCGAAATGGACGGCGCCAGCGAATTAAATATTTTCTTTAATATCACGCTCCCTCTGGCTCAGCCTGTCCTCGCTTACCTTACGATCGGCGCGTTTGTCGGCGCTTACGGCGCCTTTATGTTCGCGATGCTTGTCTGTCAGGATCCCAATATGTGGACCATAATGGTCTGGCTGTATCAGATGTGGGAATGGGCTCCGGCGCATGTGAGAATGGCCGCGTATGTTGTGGCTTCTATACCGACGCTCCTTATCTTTATCTTCGCGCAGAGGATAATTATGAGGGGAATTATTATCCCCGTGCAACATTAAGGTTGGAAGGTTGGATGGTTGGGCGCTGGATGGAAGAGCCGGTAGACAGAGGACAGTAGACGGAAGGCAGATAGAATCAGCGAGCCCTTAATTAGCAATTAGAAATGAGCAATTAGCAATCGCATTTAACAGGGCCGGGAGACCGGCCCTATCTTTTAAAAGTGATTACGCAGATTAGGAAAGAGATTAGAGGGATTAGAGTGAGCATGGTCTTGAAATAATCTGTGTAATCTGAATTTTATTTTGAGGGAAAATGAAAGAGTCGCCCAAACAAACCATAAGGAAGAAATTCAGGGAAGCAAGGAACGGGCTTCCCGCGCGGGAAATTCTTGAGAAGAGTAAAAAAATAGCAAAAGAACTCTTTAGGCTTCCCGAATAC
>CAIWRR010000199.1 GCA_903915125.1 Candidatus Firestoneibacteriota bacterium
ATACGGATCCTGTCCGGACGCGGAAATTTAAGATGCTTGGTGAACTTCTTCGGTTCATTTATGAGTTTGCTCAACGGCTCTTTAAATTCTATCATGTACTCTCCGTCTTATTGTTTACGTTATAAACGTTAAGAACGTTAAAAACGTTATTCTGCTATGCCGGACTGAGTCCGGCATCAAATATATCTTACCTTACAGAACAAGACACAGCGAAGCTGTGGCTTATAAACTTTTATTTTGTTAACGTATAATTATCCCCTTCCCCATAAACCCCGAAACGATCTATCGCCGCCTGGAGTTCCTTCTTTGACTTGGCGTATTCACGGAGAGGAATTTTTTTGTGTGTCGCTTCAATCGCCTGGTGGAAGGCCTTAACTCCGGCCTTAAGCCCCATAGGATGGGCGTGAATCCCGCCGCCAGCGCCTATTATCACGTCGTTGCCAAAGTCAGAAATTATCTGAGGAACAAGCCCGGCGTGCATTCCAGCGGAAGGGCCCGGCCACGCTCTCTTAATATGGTAATACGGCGAGGTCAATTCCTGGGCGATTCTGATTACCCTCTCCTTCACCATCGGCACTTTGCCGAAATAGGACGGGTAGATGACCATATCCGCGCCTGAAACACGGACCAGCTTGCCAAGGATTACATTTGAGGCCACGCCGTAATTCGGCGAGCCGAAGAAAGCCCCCGCGAAATCCGGATGGGCAAGTATGGGAACATTTATTTCGGGATCTTCCGCGAGCACCGAGAGGGCCGAGAAACTCACCGTGTAAACATTGACCATCAGGCAGTTCGCTCCGGCTTTGACCGCGGCCCTGGCCTTCTTGAACATCTTGTCAAACTCGTCCGTTATGTTCACGGAGTAAAGCACTTTCCTGCCGGTATCCTTCTTAATCTTCGCGACGGCCTTCATGCACTCTTCCACCCGGTCCTCAACCGTGCAAAATGCCGGGTCAGCGAGCAGTTCATCGTCCTTTATTACGTCAACCCCGGAGGAGCCGAGGTCATAGAGCATTTTGCCGAGTGATTTCGCGTCCATGCCGATGCAGGGCTTAAACATCGCGACCATTAAAGGCCTGCCGTTCACGTCAAGGAGCTTCCTGATGCCCTCAACGCCGAACTTCGGGCCCTTATATCTTTTCACGAAGGATTTTGGAAGTATGACATCCAGAAGTTTGAGTTTTCCGGACATCGAGATATTTCCGTAGAGCGCCGTGAGCGCCTGCGGTATCTGCTGGTTAATGTTTACCGCGGGGAAACCTATGAAGAAAATGAACTTTCTTTCTTTTACATCTTTCGGCACCGCGTCTTCGTAATGAGGTATCTCGTAGACGCCGAGCACGCGGGCGACCGATCTTTCCCTGATCTCTTCAGTCTCTTCCGGAAGCTCCACCCAGGTCCCGGTGGACTGCTCCAGCGCGATAGCCTCAACCTTCTTCAATATATCCGTCGTTTCGCACTCCAGGAGGTAAAGTCCGATAACATAGTCGTCAGTGTTTATGCTCTCAAAATCCACGAATATTTTTGGGTCAAGCATTTATGCCTCCTGTGTGCCGTTTTGGCCTGAATTTCGTAAAAGCGCGCAGTCATGCAAATTATACGGGAATGCTCCGATAATTTCAATGTAATTCAAAAAGGCAGGCAATTCAATATCAAATTTAGCTTTATGGAGTGAATCGACCATCTTTGGTCCTGTATCGGAATTTAGTAACTGGTACTTGAGTAGATTAGCCTAGCACAACAGACATCAAATTGCGGTTCAGCAAGAGACTTAGGGCGTTGAGGAAAGACCCAGGATTCACATAGGAACAATTGGCGGAATTATCAGGTGTTGACTACAAGCATCTTCAGTACTGGAAGGAAAGAATCCGCCTGCTATAAGAATTGACACTCTAGAGAAACTGGCAAAAGCCCTCAGAACAACCTGATCCTAATTCATTGACTTCCAGACTAGTAACCGAAAAAGTATTTTCCTCGCTTCCTTTGCCTTAATTATTTGCTTTACGTTATGAACGGCAACATTCAATGTGGAAGTGCAACACCCGCATTAAACACCTGTAAAGGTGTTTTGAAACAAAGTTTCTTGCGAGGGGTGTTATTCATGATTCTTTCAACCCTCTTGAT
>CAIWRR010000200.1 GCA_903915125.1 Candidatus Firestoneibacteriota bacterium
ACGGTAATCGTTCTTTCTGAGGAATTCCAGTAATTCTGAGTGAAGTTTTTCCAGGGTCTGCCTTTCCTTCTCAATGACTTTCTTCAGGACGGATTCCTTCTTAATCTTTGGCAGTAACAGTTTCAAGTGGGAAATGCAGAATCCTCCGGAAGCCAGATATGCCTCCGCGAACTCCGGCTCGGCAAAATAGGTTTCGAAAGTTTTTATGTGCCGGTCTTCCGCTTCTTTAGAAACAGCGCAGGCCGGACAAAGACCGCTTTTCAGCGAAACGCTTCCTTTTTTTTCATTTAAGAGATCGTAAATAAGGGATTCGTAGACAATTGCCGCGCCGAGGGTATCGTTGAATTCAAGGAACCTCTCAGAATGTTCCCGGCAGAACCCGCCGGAAGCGCGGAGCTTTTTACTGACCTCACGGTCCGTGACATTTTCAAAGAGAAAAGCGTCAAAATAGGAATGCGCAGATTTGTCAGAAAGGCGGCAGAGCGGACAGCCCTTTTCTTTTAAGGCATCCAGCATATTAAAATAAGTGGAGTGTTTTTCGACGGTCATTGCGCTACCTGAATAAAACCAGAACGAGGGTTCCCGCTATCCAGAGATAAATGGAAAACATGTACATCCGCTGCTTCTGCAGAAAATTAAGGAGGATCTTTATCGTGAAATATCCGACAACAGCGGCGGCAAGAAATCCGACGGCAAAAGGCAGGAGGTCAAGGCGGGCGGTTGTATCATGCAAGGCGTCTTTTATCTTAAGCCCCGCCGCGCCGAGAATCGCCGGCACGGAAAGCAGGAACGAGAACTCCATTGCAAATTTCTTGTCCAGCCCGCGAAATATTCCGGAAGAGATGGTGCTTCCCGATCTTGAAATGCCGGGGATAAGTGCAAAAACCTGAGCCAGCCCTATCAGCAGCGCGTCAAACCAGGTAGTCTCGGAAACCGTTTTGACTCCGTTCTGTTTCCGGTCTGCGAAATAGAGCACCGTGCCCATGATAATGAAGCAAACTGCGGTAAGCTGCGTGTTGGTGAAAAGTTCTTCAATTGTATGTTTAAAGACATAGCCCGCGAACGCGACAGGGATAGTGGCGATTACCACCAGAAGGACGAGCCTGGCGTTTGTAAATATTTGTTTCAGAGTCTTCCTGAAATAGAAGATGATGACGGCAGCCGTGCCCAGGTGAAGCACCGCGTCAAAAAGCACCGGCGGTACCGAGAAATTCTGCAGGAGCTTTTGGGCAATGACCAGGTGCCCTTTGCTGGATACGGGAATGAATTCAGTCAGGCCCTGGATTATTCCGAGGATAAGGGCGTTTAACAAATCCATGTTACGCCTCCGTTAAAATTCGAAATTCGAAGTACGAAATTCGAAACAAAGCTCTTTTCAAAATGCGGAATTACTATTTTGAATCTTTCTTTTGACGTTGCTTTTGATTCGAATTTCAGATTTCTTACTTCGAATTTTTCTTTAACGCTTCCTCAATCCGCCTTATGCATTCCTCATTCCCGATTACCGGCAAAAATTGCGCCAGTTCAGGCCCGTGCATAGCTCCGGTCAAGGCAAGCCTTACCGGCATAAAAAGGTCTTTGCCCTTAACGCCAGCTGCCTTGCCGGCCGCGCCGATTATTTCTTTGCAATTATCTTTGGTCAGTTGGGTTTTAGCAAGTTCGGCTTTGAGCGCAAGTAGAACTTTGGGGGCGCTTTCTGCCGCGAGCACCGCGAGCCCTTCCGCGGTTAATTCGTCGGGCTGAAAGAATAATTTTGTAAGTTCAGGGACTTCCGCGCAGAAATTTATTCCGGTCTTAACTGTTTCCAGCATGCTTGCCACCCATTCCGCGCTCTTTCCCGCGA
>CAIWRR010000201.1 GCA_903915125.1 Candidatus Firestoneibacteriota bacterium
CTTGTTCTGTAAGGATAGATATCTTTCATGCCAGACTCCGTCTGGCATAGCAGTATAAGCCGCACTTCGTGCGTCTTGTTCTGTAAGGATAGATATCTTTCATGCCAGACTCCGTCTGACATGGCAGAATAACGTTCTTAACGTTACTAGCGTTCATAACGTAATTCAAAACAGAGGCTTCTTTATCTCACTTGAATTTTCCGGCATTAGACGCTTTACGTTAAGAACGTTATGAACGTTACAAACGCCCATGTTATTGTTTTAATTGGTTCTTTATCATCACAACCGCATCTTCCCCGTTATCCGCGTAATACTTCTTTCTCATTGCTATTACTTGAAAACCAAATTTCCCGTAGAGCGCCTGCGCCGGAACGTTTCCGGCCCTTACTTCAAGCGTTGCGAAAGTCGCGCCGAGGGAAGCGCCGAGCGTGATTATTCCTTCCAGTAATTCGGCTCCGTATCCCTTTCTGCGTTCTTCCGGAAGGACTGCGATATTAACAATATTCATTTCATCCTGCAGCAGCCAGAACCCGGCGAAACCAAGGACTTTACCGGATTCTACAGCAAGCAGATAATGAGCCGCGGGGTTTTTTAAGTCTTTGTAAAACAGCTCCCTGGACCACGGGAGCGTCGAAGAGGCTTTGTCTATGAAAGTCATCTCGTCCAGCCGGTTTTCTTCGGGTTTAATAAGTTCAACCATTCTTCCTGCCCAATTCGGCGTCCGAACTCCTGAGGTACATCGGAAGAAGCTCTCCGAAACTCCCCTCCAGCCCATCGCTTATCAATCCGGAGCCAAGAACCGCGGTTGCAACAGCCGAAGGCATTCTAATATTTTCCCGGGCTTCCGCCGCGCCTTTAATGGCGGAAGAAAATACTCCTCCGAATTTCGCGAAAGCGTCTCCCTGGAATATAACCGTTCCTGCCGCAAACTGCAGGATTTTTTCCGAGGCGGAGACAGCCGAAGCATTGGTTTCTTGAACAAGCTTTAACAGGTTCTTCCCGTTTTTCGCGTATAGAGCAAAGAATACTTCATTCTTTTTGCCGTCAAGAGCGGGACAAATAAGCTCGTCGTAGGTTTTAGAAACCCCTTCAGCAGTCATTATCTTTCCTGATGTTCCGTTCATGCGCAGAGCCAGAGCGTCAAGCGTTGAAATCCCTGCAATAGGCAAACCTGATGAGAAAGCCAGCGCCTTGGCGAAACTTACGCCGACCCTGAGGCCTGTAAAAGAACCCGGACCGATTGAAATTGCTATTCCGGATAGATCTTTAAGACGGGTTTTTGACTTTTGAATCACCAATTCAACGTGATTTGCAAGGCGGGAAGAATGAGTGAGTCCTTCATCGGCGGTGATCTCGGCAAGAACCACGCTGTCTTTCACTACCGCAACGCTGTTGATACGCGTCGCCGTATCAATTCCCAGGATTGTCATTTACCCTGCTTCTCGTCAGTGCCGGGATCGATGAAACGGAAAACCACTTCCCCTTTCTTCACGAGCCCGAGCTCTTCCCTGGCTATGCGCTCGACAGCTTTATTATCCTGTTTCAGCAGGTCTTTCTTCAGCGCGCCTGACCTGTTGTTCTCAGCTTCCTGTTTATCTATTTCCTTCCTGAGGCTTGCAGCCTCTGACTTCATCCTGATAAGATGCAATAGCCCGCGGTTCCCCGCCACAAATAAATAGGCGCAGAGCAAAAGAATAACCCAGCGTATAATCCTTCTCTTCCGCGTTCTTGCAGGTGCGTTGTCAATGCGTATCTTGCTCTTGCTTCCCATTCTTATGTTGAGCATCCGGTTCTTATCCATTATATTGCCCCTATGAACTTCGCGCCGGCCTTTCGCAAAGCTTTAAGTTTAGCAGCGGAATCCGATTCGGTGTAACACCTGACGAGCGGTTCTGTGCCGGAAAGCCGTATCATTAGCCAGCTTCCGCCCTTGAACAGAAATTTGAAACCGTCAGCGGCGTTGATATCTGACACTTCAAATTCTCCGAAAACTTTGGGAGGATCGTCCCTGAGCTTTTCGACCAGGCGTTTCTTCGCGCTTTCCGCAAGCCGGATATTATCCCTGCCCGTGGTTACATAACCCACTTCTTTATATATACCCTTCAGGATATCCCTGAAACTCTTCTTTTCGGAGGCGGCCATCTCCAGCATAAGCATGCACGCCAGTATTCCGTCCTTCTCCGGCACATGTCCGAGAACAGTCAACCCGCCGCTCTCTTCCCCGCCGATAATCATCGGTTCCTTCACCATTATCTCACCGATATATTTAAAGCCGACCGGGGTTTCCCTTACCGGTATGCCGTACTTAACGGCGATCCTGTCTATAAGGTGCGTTGTTGCGACGGATCTCACAACACAGCCTTTCCAACCGCGGCTCTTCTTGAGATATAGCAACAGCATGGAAAGAACCTCATTGGGTGTAAGAAAAGTGCCGTCACGGTCCAGTATTCCAAACCTGTCGGCATCGCCGTCTGTAGACAGACCAAGCGTCAGTTTTTGGGACCTGACGGCTAAAATCAATTCTTTGAGTTTTTCCGGTGCCGGCTCCGGTGAGCTGCCTCCAAACATCGCGTCGCGGTAATCGTGAAACACCTCTACTTTGCGGCAGCACTCGCGGAGCAGAACATCAAGATAGCCTCTGCCGGTCCCGTAAAGGGGATCCATTCCCGCTTTAATCCCGGCTTTTTTTATGAGCTTCATATCAACCTTATTTCTGATATCTTTAAGGTAATCTTCGCGAAAATCCGCCGTTTCAATTCTTGAGCTGTCCCCATTCTTAACACTGATACCTGGGGCGTTCGCGAGAGCCTCAAGCATCTTTGTGGTTTCGGGAAGAGCCGGGCCTCCCCACGATGGTGAAAATTTTATGCCGTTGTAGTCCGGCGGGTTGTGACTGGCAGTTATATTAATGCCGCCCGCGAACTTCTTCTTGATTATTTCATAGGAGATAACCGGTGTGGGCGTGTCCCTCTTCGTGAGCACAGCCTTTATGCCGTTGGAGGATATTACTTCGGCGCAGGCAAGAGCGTATTTCTCGGAAAGAAACCTTGTGTCATAACCTACAATCAAGCCGTTCTTCAGAAAGCGTTTTTCCTTTGTCTTCGAGTAATCCGAAATCGCCTGAGCGGCTTTCCTAACGCCGTCAAACGTAAAATCGTCGCTGATGACTCCACGCCAGCCAGATGTCCCGAACTTAATAGCCAAGCTTCCTCCGGTGAAATGTTACGCTTTCTGCCACTTCCTGACCATCTCGGAATATTTTTCAATAAGTTTTTTCGCGGCTTCTTCCGTCTTTGCTTCCGCGTTAACATGAAAGAGCGGGCGTTCCCCGTCAGGAATAATAATAACCCAGCCTTCCTTTTCTTTTATCTTAATTCCGTCCAGAAGTTCGGCGTCGTGATCCTTGGCATATTCAATAATGTTTCTCATTACCGTGCCCTTAAACTCCCACTGACTCGCCACGTGAGCCCTGAGCATTTTCGTCTTCGGCAGTGAATCCAGAACGGTAGAAACCGTGCTGTCCAGCTTCGCGCAGGCCTCCATCAGCTTAACGACAGACATCATCGCGTCCTGGGCAGGCTGAAAATTCGGGTAGATATATCCGCCTTTTCTTTCCCCTACCATTACGACTTTCCCTGCATGAGCCGCTTCCATCATTGAACGGAAGTTAGTCTTGGTGCGGAGCACCTTCCCCTTGAGTTTCTGCGCAAGTTCATCTATAGCCGAGGAAGCCGTTACCGGAACTGCCACCGTGCCTCCCGGATTCATCTTAAAAGCCATGTAGGACATCAGGCAAAGTGTATCATCCCCGGACAGAACCCTGCCCTTGTCGTCCACAAGGAATATTTTCTCCGAGCCGGCATCAAACATGAAACCAAAATCCGCCTTGAGAGTGGAGGTTATGTTGCTTAGCTGATTAATGGAGTAACTGAAATCGTTCGCGGTCTTGGTGAGTTTTTCCTCGTCCAGGTAGGAATTAATGGCCACTATCTCACAGCCGAGCTTTCCAAGCATCGCGGGGAAAACCGTCGAAGCGCTGCCGAAAGCGTAGTCCACGACTAATTTGAATTTTCTCTTCCTGACCGGCTCCTGGTCAATCTGCCGCATAAAGCCTTCGCGGTAGTGGTCCATAGCGTGGGACGGAAAGGATATTTCGCCTACTTCGTTATAGGGCGCCCGCCTGAAGTCCTCGCGGAAGAACAGCCCCTCTATGCTCTTTTCCTTTGATTTTGGCAAGTCCATTCCGTTCTCGTCAAAAAATTTGATATCTATTAGTTCAGGATCAAGAGGGGATTTTCTGACGTGCATCCCGCCAAAACAACGCAGGGGTTTCACGACATACCTTGCCACCGGTATGGGGGTTACGCCCAGGTCCTGCACGTTTACGCCGGAGGAAAGCAGCCCGGTCATCATCGCGCGGTTCGTCATTCTTGAGATCCTGTGGTTGTCTCTTGAAGTCAGGACCACGCTTCCTTTTGCAAGCCCGGCTCCGTAGGCCGCTCCAAGTTTTGCCACGAATTCCGGAGTTATCTCAATGTTCGCGAGCCCGACAACGCCGTAGTCCCCGAATATGGTCCTGCTCCATTTCTCGCCCCAGATGAGGCTGGAATTCAGTATGGCGCCGTCATCCACGTTCTTATGCGGCCAGAGTTTCACGCTGTTCTTAATGACTGCTTCTTTTCCAACCACGCAGTTATCGCCAATGACGGCGTTTGGCTCCACGGAACTCTTCGCGCCAATTTCGACGGATTTGCAGATTATGCACTCGCGAAGCTGCGCGCCGGCCCCGATATACGCGTCATCCCAGAGGACACTGTCTATTATCTTTGCGTCAGCTTCTACCACGCAGTTGTCTCCGATGCTGGAATTGCTTACCTCCGCGTTCGCTTTTATCACGCAGTTCTTGCCTATAACTACCGGGTTCTTCAATGATGCCGTCGGGTGGATCTGCGTTTCCTCGCCGACCCAGATGCCCTTCCCGACCTTATTCATTTTTTTCCCGGGCACTTCAACTTCTACCTTCCCGGACATAACATCATAATGCGCGGTGCGGTATTCTGTCAAACTGCCGACATCTTTCCAATAGCCCGAGGCGATGTAGCCGTAGAGCGGAAGTTTCTTTTCCAGCAGGAGCGGAAAAAGGTTCTTGGAAAAATCAAAATTTGTTTCCTCTGGAATAAACGAGAGGACTTCGGGTTCAAGTATATAAATCCCGGTATTGATAGTGTCGCTGAAAACTTCTCCCCAGGAGGGCTTCTCCAGGAATTTCACGATGCGGCCGTTCTTTTCAGTAATAACCACTCCGTATTGGAGCGGCTCATCCACCCTGGTGAGCACCATGGTCGCCAGGGCTTTCTTCTTCTTGTGGGATTCTACCGCTTTGGCAAGGTCGAAATCGGTAAGGACGTCTCCGCTTATTATGAGGAATGTCCCGTCATCAAGGTGCTTACCTGCGGCCTTGACGGCGCCGGCCGTGCCAAGTTCGGTCTCGGTCCTGATATAGGACATCTTAACGCCGAACTCCGAGCCGTCGCGGAAATAATCGGTGATGATTTCAGGTTGGAAGTAAAGAGCCGAAACAATATCGGTTAACCCGTGTTTCTTGAGCAGGTCGATAATATGTTCCATCATGGGTTTATTGGCAACAGTAGCGATGGGTTTCGGGATATTCGTAGTCAGCGGGCGGAGCCGCGTGCCAAAACCTCCGGCCATTATTACTGTCTTCATAGGCACCTCGTTTTAGAAGGTATCACGGCAAGAACCGGATTTTGCCGCTTACAAATTATATATCTAATAATGCGGCAAGTCAAGAAAAGACAAGGGTTTTTGCTTGAGAAAATAAGGCGCTTGTTGTACAATAACAGCATGAAACTCTATCGGGCAAATATAGCGGACAACTGTTTTCTTGTTATTCTTGTTGCATCATTATTCCTTGTTGCCTGCGCCAGGGATAACAAACCTGCTGCCGTCGGTTCGGCCACCGGCCTCTCAGCCGAAAAACTTACCACTCCCGAGGAAGAAGTCACCCGTCCAAGCGCCGAAATCAACGCCACAACAGTGACCAACGGGGAACACATGGAGTTGAGGGTCAAAGAACTTCATATAGGAACGGGCTTTGACCTGGCTACAAGAAAAATCGAAGGCGAAACCGACAAGCTGCCGCCAACCACAGTCAAGCTCTGGTGTTATTCGATAATAACAGGGGCTTCAAACGAAACTTTTGTCAGGCATGTTTATTACTGCAAGGGCAGGCAGGTCGCAGACGTGAAGTTGGACGTAAAGTACCCCATATTCTCCACCTGGAGTTCCAAGACAATTTTGCCTGAGTGGAAGGGTGCATGGAAAATCAAGGTAATAGATTTTGACGGGTGTGTTATAGGCGAGAAAGGCTTTACTCTGGAATAATTCCGACTATCCCGCCGTAACTTTTGGCCTAAAATTAAATTTTACTTTGCCTCGGAATCTTTATCAAGCGTCAAATCAAACTCAAGCGTGATAACTTCTGAGCCTGTTCCATTTTCTCCGCTGCACTCTATCCTGCACTTGCCTGTTTCTCTGTTGCATGAAAACCTCAGCGTCTTTCCCGACTTATCTTTCAATTCGTTTTCCAAAACATGGCCGGAATTAATGAGCACATCCATGCTCGATGGGACTAAGCCTGTAGCCTGGTAATAGCTGCGAATGCCGGACTGCAGGCGGAGCATTGAAGGGATCGGCGCTTGTTTCTCCTGTTTCCCGTTGCCAATCATAAATCCATAAATCGCTATGCCAATCACAAGAAACAGAGCAAAGCCAATAAAGAATTTTTTCATTTACGCCTCCGGTTCCTTCTGTCCTTCTTATCATAGCACATCAAGCGGAACAAATGTGCTTTACCTTATTCTCTTCCCTATCGAGATAATCCTTACTGCCCTTTCCGCGGCGTCAGCCAACAAGGTTGAGGCGTTCCTAATCGCTGACTCCAGTTCCATCGGGGCGTTAACAAGAGTTGATATTCCGGATATCCCTGTTCCATAAATCTTGCGTGAGATGCCGCCTATACCCCCGGCAATGCAAAGGACAGGAACTCCGTGTTGTTTCGCCAAGCGCGCAACGCCAACCGGCGCTTTTCCAAAAATACTCTGGTCGTCTATCATGCCTTCTCCGGTAATCAATAACGCAGCGCCTTTCAGCTCTTTACCGATGCGGGAAAGATCCATGACTACGTCTATTCCTGAACACATCCTCCCGCCAAGGAAGGCATATATTCCGGCTCCTATTCCTCCTGCCGCGCCTCCGCCCTTAAGATTAAGAACATCAACGCCCAAATCTCTTTTAATAACACGAGCGTAATTTGCAAGCGCCGTTTCGAGTTTGTCCACCATTGCCGGAGTAGCCCCCTTCTGCGGGCCGAACATTCTGGAAGCTCCCGAGCTTCCGAGCAGCAGGTTTTTAACATCCGAAGCAACCCTAATGTCCAGCGCTTTGAATTCTCCGCAAAGTTCCGGATTCTCCACGCGGGCCAGCTCCAAAAGTCCGTTGCCGCCATAACCGATAAGGCTCCCCTTTTTGTTTACAAGCCTGAATCCCAGAGCAAGCAGCATTCCTGAACCGCCTTCGTTGGTTGCGCTGCCGCCTATGCCTAAAATAATCTTGTTGCAGCCTTTCTCAATGGCGCGGATTATCAGTTCTCCTGTTCCGAAAGTTGTCGCTGCCATAGGATTCCGTTCATCTCTTTTTACCAGCCTGAGACCGCTTGCCTCTGCCATCTCAATAACAGCTGTTTCTCCGCCTCCCAACAGCGCATATCTCGCTTTTGCCTTTGCGCCCAGAGGTCCGGTTACCGCCGCGGACAGTACGCTCCCGCCCGTCGCGCGGGCGAGTACTTCCATTGTTCCGTCGCCTCCGTCCGCGAGCGGTTTTTTTACTATTCGCGCCTGCTTGTAAAATCGGCGAACGCCTCTTTCAATGGCGTCGGCGGCTTCAAAAGCTGTCAGGCTTCCCTTGAAAGCGTTGGGGGCCACAATTATCTTCATATCAATCTCCTCGAGTGTATGCCCCATTTTATCAAAATTTACTCCAACAATTATAGATATTTGTAAGCTCGCTGCTTACGTTATAAACGTTAAGAACGTTGCGAACGTTAAAAACTTCTGTTTCTATTTGTATTTATATTATAATTGTGTTATTTTCCCCCTATGGGTATTTTTGTTTTTCTCTCCACATTCATAATTTATTTATTCACCCTTGTTCCCGGCATAATCGCCGCCGGTGATAACGCGGAGCTTATAACATCCGCCTGGACCCTCGGCATAGCGCATCCGCCCGGGTATCCCCTATTCAGTTTTCTTGGCAGACTGCTTTGCTTTCTGCCCCTCTCTTCGGTGGCCGCCAGGGTTAACCTCTTAAGCGCTCTTTCCGGCTCGCTGACAGTTTATCTGTTGTATCTGTCTATCAGGAGGCTCACAGGGGACAAATCTGCTTCAGCGCTTGGAGCGTTCTCTCTCGCTTTTTCCTTCCTTTTCTGGAAATACTCAATACTCGCTGAGGTTTTCACTCTCAACACGTTATTCGCCTCTGTCCTGCTCTACCTGCTTCTGCTCTGGAAAGATTCCGGAAAAACGGCATTAATCAACATTTCCTTCCTGCTCTTCGGGCTTGGGCTCGCGAACCATCAAACGCTCTTATTCCTAATGCCGGCTGTGCTTGCTTTCATTATTTTTTACAACAGGCAGGCTTTCTCTGCAAAATATTTCCTCACTCCCATTACTCTATTTCTGCTTGGCCTGCTCTTTTATCTCTATTTGCCTCTAAGAGCCTCCGCAAACCCGCCCTTAAACTGGATGGACCCGCAAACTCTTGCAGGTTTCAAGAGCTCGCTCTTTAGAAATATTTACGGAGGCGTTTCTTTTAATTTAGGACAGCTGTTCGTATTTAAGGACAGCGTTTTCTACGATTACCTGTTGAGTTTTCTGCGCGCTTTCCATTACGGAGGGATTGTTTTTATTGCGGCGGGCGCGTATTACCTTGTAAGAAAGAAGGAAAGCCTGGTCATTTCGTCGTTGCTGCTTACCGGACCAATCTTCATGCTCCTGCTCTCGTATGACAACAATCCCGTCTTTTTCTCAGTCTGCTCAAGATTCTATCTACTGTCCTTTCTTTTCGGAGCGGTTTTGCTTGGCTGCGGAGCCTCGCTGCTTTTCAACGGTCCGTTAAAAAAAATAAAACGCGCTCTTCCCCTGCTGCTTGCAATCCCGCTTCTTTTTAATTCCGGGGAAATAAAGAAGCTGGGCGATAATTTTCTGCAAAACTTCTGCGTTGACACTCTGCGGTGTTGCGCGAAAAACTCGGCGCTGATCGTCACGGGAGATTCAACAATAATGGGTTTTGATTACCTTTCCTTTGTAGAGAAGCGGCGTCCCGATATGCCTGTCTTTTCGATGGAGAAGTTGAGCCACAAGTGGTATGTTGACACATTGAGGAAGAGGGCTCTTCCTGTTTTATTGCCCTTTGAGCGGATACAGGTTAACCAGACCCTTGAGGGGTTCTTTTCCGCGAATCCGGGCAGAACTTTCTACTGCCAGGGAGTCCCGCGGCAAAAAGCCGGTGCCGCGTATTCGCTCTATAACCGCCTGCTCGTTTCTGAAGCGAGAACAACTCCGCCTGACATCCGAATTTTTGGAGAAATAGAAAGCTTAAGAGACTCTTCCGCGGTGCTGGCCTACACAACACCTTCAATCCGGCCTGCCGACTTTCGGGAGGAGCTAATCATTTACGCGGCGCGGACACAAATGGACACCGGCTACTTTTTCTATTCTAACGGGCGCCTAAAAGAGGCGGTGCCTTTTTACAGAACTTCGCTTAAGATGGCTCCCGCTTTCTCTGACGCGTATAAACATCTGGGCAAGCTGTATTTTGACTTAAAGGATCCTGCAGCGAGCAAAGAGTGCTTCTCGAAGTATCTTGCCCTTGACGCTTCAGATGATGCGGACAAGAAGATACTGCAGGCTTTTGTAAACTCCAGGTAAAGTGCCTATTTCTTTATCGTTACTTTTTCCATTACAACTTTGGTTTTAGGCCTGTCGCCCGGAATAGTCTCCAATTTAGAAATCTTCAGCACCAAATCCATTCCGGCTATAACCTTGCCAAAAACAGCGTGCTTGTTATCAAGCCAGGGAGTGGGAACCACCGTGATAAAAAACTGGCTGCCGTTGGTGTTCGGACCAGCGTTCGCCATTGAGAGCATACCCGGTTCGCTGTGATTCAGAGAGGGGTGAAATTCGTCTTCAAAAGTATACCCCGGACCGCCCCTTCCCGTGCCTGTGGGATCTCCGCTCTGCAGCATAAAGTCCGCTATGACACGGTGAAAGATGATGCCGTCATAGAAACCTTTCTCTGCAAGTTTAACAAAGTTCTCCGTTGTCTTCGGAGCCTTATCCGTGAAAAGTTCAATCTCAATATCCCCCATATTAGTCTTTATTAAAGCGGTGGTTTTTTTCATTTTTCTCCTATGTTAAACGGCTGATAAACCTTTTCTTCTCACATTAAAGGCGGCAGTTCAATAAGAATATCAATCCCTGGTAAATTCAATGTCCAGATCAGTCTTCTCGATTACTTTCAAACAACAGGAATATTCGCCGGGATGCTTCTTTTTTGTTTCATTATGACAGCTGACCAGGAACTTTCCTTTCGCAGCACGCGCCGTTACTATGCGCAAATTGCCGGGACCGCATACGCCTACGACCATTTTTGCCGAAAAATCGACATAAGGCATTTCCTTTTCGGGAAAAACCAAAGGATAGAAATCATTCCATTCATCCACCGTTCTTATAATATAATTCTTTTGGTTGGGCAAGCCGCGCAAAACTCCTGTTTCTCCTAAATAAGCAGGACTGCAGATTTGGTCATTCGAACCCACGGCAGACTGACCGGCCAAACCGGCGGAAGGCCCTTTACGCGACAAATCGCTTTCGAAAGACTCTGTCCGCCCGCCGCCGTAATAATCAGTGTCCGCTTGCGGGCGTGAGTCTTGCGCAGACATGTTCTTTTTGGCTAAGTTCCATGGAAAAGATATTTCGTTCGACGCGGGAACTGTCTTTTGCGGCAAATGTACCGCAAAATTATGTTTAATGAAAAACAATACCAGCGCAGCGACTGCCAACCCTGCCCCCAATTTCAGGGCAGGCCGGAGCAGGTCCCGGAATGTACGCCGCTTCTTGATCTCTTCTCTGACTTCTGAGAGAAGCCTCGTTGAAGCCTGGTATTTCGGAATATTCCGTAATAGTTCAGTGATATTATTCAGCCGTTTGATTTCTTTTCGGCAGTTTTCGCATGACGCCGCGTGCTCCTCAACAGCAGCTGTTTCTTCCGCAGAAAGTTCTCCGTCAATATAACCGGATAAAAGCCCGATCATGTCAGCGCATTTCTCAGGCATCTATCAATCCCGCAAGACTTCCTTTTAACGCAAACCTTGCCTCGCTCAGCTTGGACTTCACCGCGCCTCCTTCTACGCCTAGAATTTCGGCTATCTGCCCGTAAGACAGACCTTCGATATCACGCAACAGCACTATCTCCCTGCATTCCGCAGGCAGAACCATTAGTGCGGCCTGCACTGAGAGCTCAAGTTCCTTCTTCCCAAACAGGCGGTGAGGCATATCGCGAAATCTTGAGTTCTGCGCTCCACGCGCGCCTTCAAACCCGGCTCCATTCTTCAGAGACTCCCGGCCTTTGAGCTTGTCCTTGCAAATATTCAGAGTCTTCCTATAGATCCAGGCCGAAAGCCTGCTCTCGTCCTTGAAACTTTTGGTGTTTCCGTTGGCGGAGAGAAATAATTCCCTGGCAACACTGTTCGCTTCCTGCCAGTCTCCGAGAAACCTATAGGCTGTGTTAAAAACCCTGTCCTTGAAAACATAGACAAGTTCATTAAAGGCGCTCTTACGCCCGGCGCTAAGGTGTCTTATGAAACGCGGATTATCAGCGGCCAATTCTCCTCCATTTACGGACAGATATAAATTGTTTTTTGTTTATTGCCAGTTTTGTTATGCAGTACTTATTCTATCCTTGAACGCCTTGCTTTTCAAGAAGTTCCTTGTCTTTTCGGCGCTTTTACGTTAAAATCCAAGAGTGCAAAAGCTCATCGAACTGACCAAATCCGACAAATGCAAGGACTGCAAAGTTTGTTGCATATTCCCCGAAAAATATCCTAACCTTAAACCCAATGGCTTGAACCTCAAAAAGACAGGAGATAACTTTACCTGTGAAGCCTACGAGCCTGAAACCCGCAGGTGCGCGGCCTATCAAAAACGGCCTTTTGACTGCGAAATTTATCCTTTTGCCGTAGCAAAGAGCGAAGATGGGGCTTGCACACTTCTCGCTATTGACTCTCTCTGCCCTAACTATGAAGAAATAATCGACAAGCTCGCAGAAACAGATCTTACCGATTTGAGATACCCGGAAGGAACGGAAATTGCCTGGGAAAATACTTTTATCCCTCTCCGGGTGCTGAAAAACAACGGCAATGGAGGAAGCAAACTTAACATGCTTTCACCTGAAGACTGTTTTTTCTTTAGGAGCTATTTTTTCAACACCGGGAAACTCTCGTCCCTCGGGTTTCCTTATCACATGATCTGGACCCAAACCACCTCATATTTCTGGAAGATAATTCACGGTTCCTTCTGCCTCTTTTCGAAGACCGGAAAAGATTACAGCCTTCCCTTGCCTCCGCTGCCCTACTCTAAAGAGGCATGCAATGAATGCGCACTCCTCCTTGCCGGGCTTAACGGCTGCAGCTTCACGGTTTTTAACGCCTCTCAGGAAACTGCGGAACAAGCAGGGAAAGACGGTTTCATGGCGCGCAAAACGTCAGAAGAATTCCTTTATAAGAGAATAGCGCTAGCCGAGCTAAAAGGGGACAATTACAAAGCGGCCAGGTGGCTTTGCAATGTTTTTGAAAAAAACAGCGACATTTCTTTTAAAGAATACCGGCCAACCGATCTAAATGACTGCGCGGGAATGCTAAACACCTGGTACAACCACAAAGTCGAAAAAACCAAGTACGAGAATGATCTCCGCCTGCTTGGTCACTCCCTTAAAACCAACAGGGCAGCGCTCTCAATGGCGGCAAAACTGGGATTGACCGGACGCGTTCTGAGATCAGGCGCTAATGTTGCCGGCTACACTTTCGGCTCAGCTATTTCCGAAGACACTTTTTGCGTGTATTTCGAGATAACAAACCCTTCTTTCAAAGGCGCAGGGCAATACATATTCAGAGAACTCTGCAGGGAGCTCATTGCCTGCAAATACATAAACACAATGGGGCATGACGGGATAGAGGGGCTGGAAAGAGCTAAGGAACTATATAAGCCGGTGGAAAAGCTGGGGATTTACACAATAACTATATAATTAGTTTATAACGTTCATAACGTTCTTAACGTTTGTAACGTA
>CAIWRR010000202.1 GCA_903915125.1 Candidatus Firestoneibacteriota bacterium
AGGACACGTCGTTGCCTCTTTCATATCTGAGAGAAGAGAAAGGCCTTTCTCGACAGAAGCGGCTATACCCGATTTCAACTGACGTTCATTCACGGTCTCATAACCCATTCCGTGATAATTGCCGTTCCAGCCCCAGGGAGGATATTCTGAATTGAAAGTAATTGGAATCGCGCCGTCGCCGTTATCAACATTCAGCAGGTAGCCGACGGCCGAATAGAGCAGGTCCTGAACAATGAAACTTCCCTCGCTGCTGGCGAAGACCTTATGCTCGGATTCAAAATCCATGCCCCCGTGGAGATTTTTTACCTGCGGAAAGGAGAAGGCCTTTGCGCTCAACCCGCGCAAAAAGTCCAGTTTCTGCTTCAGGGGAACCTTGAAAGGGTCAATCTTAACTTTTGCCGCCCAGTAGGCCCTGACGGGCTTTACCGGAAGGAGTTTTATTTTTTTCTTTGTGAGTTTTGAACAGGCTTTTGCAAGCAGGGCGGCGTTTCTTCCTATCTTTTTTGCTTCACTTTCGTTAAGCAGAGGGCTGCAGTCAAAACCCCAAACTCCGCCACAAAGGACTCTAACCCCGAAACCGCTGCTTCTCGTATTATCAAATATCTGAACGGCTCCGTTATCCAGTTCAAGCATCTCGAAACGGCGTGAGACAATCCGCACATCGGCATATTCAGCGCCTTCCCGGAGCGCCGCGGCAATAGCTGTGTTTGCGAGTTTCTCTGATTTTTCCATTATGAAAGAACTCTAACATTTATGCCTAATAAAGTCATCTTTAAAAAATGGCCGGGGTTTCCCGGCCATTTTGTTTTATGTTTACGTTACAAACGTTAAGAACGTTATGAACGTTATTCTGCTATGCCGGACGTAGTCCGGCATGATTAATATCCTACTTCACAGAACAAGACGAGCGAAGCGCGGCTTATTTTGCTATGCCGGACGGAGTCCGGCTTGAACAATATCCTTCCCAACAAAACAGGACACACGACGTGTGGCCTATAAACGCTACAAACTTTTTACTTATTACTTCGCCGGAGCCGCTGTCTGGTCTGCTGCAGGAACTGTTACCGCGGGCGCCGGAGTTGTCGCAGTCTGATCTGCCGGTGCCGCAGTCACTGCAGGTGTTGCCGCCGGGGCTGCCGCGGGCTGGTCAACAACCGGAGCGGGAGCCGCTGCGGGTTGGGAAGCCGTTACCGAAGGTTGAACGGGAGTTGCCGGCTGATCAGCCGGGGCAGCCGCAGTATTCATCGTGGAACAACCAACGCATGCTATTCCTGCCAAAATGACAAGAAACGCTATTTTCTTCATATTGCCTCCATGTGTACTTATTAGGATTTAAATTAAAAGTGCATGAAATTGTGCTATCTACGGGATGAAAAGGTTTAGGCTTTCAAGAGAGAGGCGGAGCCTGGCTGGAAAAGACAAAGGGACTCGCAGCTAAGCGGACACTTTCGGATTTAATACCGACGGAAAAAAATACCAGGGCTAAAAAGAGCAGCAGAACGGCTTGAATACCCGCGGCGGAATTGCCCAGAGCCGTTATTAAACTGCAGAGGGGGCATTCCCCGTTCACATTCGCCTGTATCCGGTCCTCAAAAATAAAATGCAGAGAGACAAAAAGAATAAAGACTGCCAGAAGAACTGTTGTCAGCCAGATCAACTTCCTGTAGAAAATGAGTCTCATTAATAGGCGCCTCTATGGAAAGTATATGCCAGATACCAACGGGTGTCAAATGAATGATTTCTAATATTTTGTTGCCAAAGGCAAATGCCCAAAAAGATAAAGGGCGGGATTGCTCCCGCCCTCAATTACATCATATTGCATTTACAACTTCATGATCCCCTCTCCGGCTCTCCCCTTATCTGTAAGGGGAGAGGGATATATGGTTATTTCTTATCATCCTCAACCTTAAAATCCGCATCAACAACATTATCCTCCGGCTTCTTGCCGCCGGCTTCCGGTCCAGCTCCCGGCGCGCCCGAAGGGCCGCCCTGTTGATTTTGTCCCGGCTGCTGGCCGGTCTGCTTGTAAACCGCTTCTCCCATCTTGGAGCGCGACTTATTGAGCTTGTCGGTCGCCGCCTTGATCTTTTCCGCGTCGCCGGATTCAAGAGTTTTCTTGAGTTCCAGTATATCGGCGGAAATCTCGGATTTAAGGTTATCATCCAGCTTCGGCCCGAAATCCTGAAGCTCCTTCTCGCTCTGGTAAATGAGCTGGTCAGCCTGGTTCTTGGCTTCGATGGATTCTTTCTTCTTCTTGTCCGCTTCCGCGAACTCTTCGGCCTGTTTTACCATCCTGTCAATATCTTCTTTTGAAAGCTTGGTCGGGGCCTGTATCTTCATTGACTGTTCCTTGCCCGTTCCCAGGTCCTTCGCGGAAACGTGGATGATGCCGTTAGCGTCGATGTCAAAAGTGACGTCTATCTGCGGCACGCCTCTCGGCGCCGGCGCGATGCCGACCAGCTGGAACCTGCCAAGCGTGGTATTGTCGGCCGCCATCTGGCGCTCGCCCTGCAAGACGTGGATTTCAACGCTCGACTGATTATCCGCCGCGGTCGAGAAGGTCTGGCTCTTCTTTGTGGGTATAGTGGTATTTCTTTCTATAAGTTTGGTGAATACGCTGCCAAGCGTCTCAATCCCCAGAGAAAGGGGGGTCACGTCAAGGAGCAGAACATCCTTTACGTCGCCCGTCATAACCGCGCCCTGAACCGCCGCGCCCATCGCGACGCATTCCATCGGATCCACCCCTTTTTCAACTTTCTTGCCTACTATATCCTCAACCAGCTTTTGTACTATAGGCATCCTGGTGGGGCCGCCGACAAATATCACGCGGTCAATGTCTTTCGAGGTCATCTTTGCGTCTGATAAAGCCTGTTCAACCGGCTTGCGGCATTTGTTAATAGTCGGGCCGACGAGATCTTCCAGCTTTGCCCTGGTAATCTTCAAGACAAGATGTTTCGGCCCGGAAGAATCAGCTGAAATAAACGGAAGGTTTATCTCCGTCTCAAGCGTGGTGGAAAGTTCTATCTTCGCCTTCTCACCCGCCTCGCGAAGCCTCTGCACGGCCATCTTGTCGTTCCTGATGTCTATGCCTTCGCTCTTCTTGAACTCTCCCGCGATGTAGTCGATAAGGGTGTTGTCCATGTCTGTTCCGCCGAGCTGCGTGTCGCCGCTTGTGGAGACTACCTCAAAAACGCCTTCCGCCATGTGCATGATGGTGACATCAAGCGTACCGCCGCCGAGATCGAACACGAGAATTTTCTGCTCTTTCCCTGCTTTATCAAGCCCGTAGGCCAGGCAGGCCGCAGTCGGCTCATTGATGATACGGACCACATCAAGACCCGCTATCTGTCCCGCGTCTTTAGTCGCCTGCCTCTGGTTGTCGTTAAAATAAGCGGGAACCGTGATGACCGCCTTTTCTACTTTTTCTCCAAGGAAAGCCTCCGCGTCCGCTTTTACTTTCTGAAGTATGAAAGCGGATATTTGCTGAGGAGTGTATTCTTTTCCGTGGGCTTTGAACTTAAAATCAGTGCCCATTTTTCGCTTTGCCGCGATTATTGTTCCTTCCGTGTTGGAAACCGCCTGGCGCCTTGCCGGCTCGCCAACGAGCTTCTGACCGTCCTTTGTGAAAGCAACGAAGGAAGGGAACGCCTTCCCGCCTATCGAGGTGCCTTCGGCTGAAGGAATGATGGTCGGTTTTCCGCCAATCATTGCCGCTGCCGCAGAATTGCTGGTTCCAAGATCTATTCCTATTATTTTACCCATTTAGCTACCACCTTTAAATACGCCGCTCACTCAAGCGTATCTATTTACGGTTCGGGGGCGGGCGTTAACCCGCCCCCGGTCCCGTTTAAATATTGTTCTTCAACAATTAGTAATTAGCAATTAGCAATTAGTAATTGTTTTTTAGTACATTCCGCCGCCCATTCCGCCCATTCCGCCGCCGCCGGGCATCGGCATATCTTTCTTCTCTTCCGGTATATCA
>CAIWRR010000203.1 GCA_903915125.1 Candidatus Firestoneibacteriota bacterium
GCTCATAATAATCTATCATCGCCTCAAAAACCGAGCCAAGCATGAAAACGCAGCCGTTCGTCGGAGATTTCGGCCTCGGATCGCCTGCCTTCTGCGGGTCGCAGGCCCAGGCGCCGGTCGCCGAATTCTGCCATTTCTTCAATACATCAATAACAAACCTCGCGCGCTTTAGATATTTTATCTCTCCGGTAGCCTTATACGACTGCACCAGGCAGAGCAGCCCGTATCCGATTACTCTTTCTTCATTGCCGATAAGGTCTTCGGGATTCCTGGTCCACCTGATGGCGTAATCACCTGTTGCATTGCCGGCCTCAAGCGCCCTTTCATCCCCGGTAAGATAATAATAAAAATACGCGCCGTGGTTCTTGGCAAACCCCACGTAAGTGCCCTTCGCGGAATTATGGTCAATACCTTCAACATAAACTCCGCCTATCATATCAGGGTTGGGATGATGCCAGATATGGTCCACGTCTATAAGGTGGCGGGCGGCAGAAACTCCCCAATCAAAGAAGCGAAGCTCGCCGGACCTGGCAAATTGCTCAAACATAACCCAGGGAAGGTCATAATGCAGGTTGCCCCAGTGCTTGTTGTGATTGTAGTCGCCGAAATCTTTTATTCCGTACTCGTTGAGTTTCTGGCGGTTGCCGTTTACATACTTAAAATTGCTCTCTATCATGGCTTCGTATTTCGGATATTTTTCCTTATCGGCTTTCACCGTCATGCCGAAGGCCTTTGAGGAAACATACCACTCAGGAGGGCAGACAGGCATAATGTTCTTGAGCGCTGCGGACGCTTCCCTGCGAATTTCTTCGGGTTTATTGGCTTCGGTCTTGATCAGCCGGATATGGTGGGTGGCCGCGGAACCCCTTTTCATTTTGTATGGTTCGTCTCCGGCGTAAAGCTCGCACGAAAACCCGTTCTTTGAAGCAGAAAACGCGACCGGCGCTAGTTCCGCGAAGTCTTCGCACGAAACAATAAAAGTGCCGCTGTCACCTGTAACGGCAGCCCAGCCCTTTAGCGCTGTTTGGGTGTACAAGTTAACGCTTTTTATTACCGGCGTTTCAAAGAGAGCGTCTTCCTGAATTGCTGTTTTTTCGGTATACAGTTTCCTGTTACCGCCGGTTCCATTAACGGAGAAACTGATGCCGGCAATATCCATGTATTCGGATTCGCAATCAGCCGTGACGGTCGTCCTGACGTAAAGGCCCGGAAGCCCGGCGTAACTGTCAACGCGGACATTATAATCTGCCTTTTCTGACTTATCCTTAACGCCCGTGAATTTGCCTGTGATAATCCAGCTTTTCTTCACAGCTGAATCGGCCGCTATCCTGATTTGCTCTCCTTCCTTTATGAAACCCTGCTCTTTGCCTCTAATAACAAACTCAAAGAGCTTGGCGGAATCCGCCGCTGACTGTCCGACGGCATTATTCTGGGCCGGTTTATCAGGATTTTCCGCCAGCTTGTAAATTTTCTTTTCCCCGGCCGCAAAGGTGTCCGGAAACTCTACAAGAACCCATTTGACGCTTCCGTCAAGCCACTTATTTAGCACAGTGAATTCGGCAGGTATTATTTTCCCGTCCGGCCCGGATATTTCGAATTTGCCTGCGCCCGAGTATTTGCCTTCCGGCAGGGGAATTCCTCCCTTAACAAGCCTTTTTACGGGGCCTGTTCCGGTTGGTTCCGAGGCGGTGAAATCCGTAATTTCGGAAGCCGTCAACACGCCAGAAAGAACCGTAAAAAGCAGAGCTAAAAGGATATTTTTCATGGCTTTTCCTTTACCGCGGGAATCGGAACGAAATGTTGTCCTATATTTTACTTTAAATACTCTGATTAGTCAAAATGTAAACTGCATCGGCTGAAAACTGCGCTTCTTTATGCTAAAATACCTTAAATGGAAAACTCTTTTGCAATAGCGGTCCTCTTGATAATCATCGCCGCGCTTCTTTTCGCCCGCTATCTGCGCCTTGCCGGTTTACTGCGAAAAAAACACGCATTCCTGAAACAGGTCTCTGCCTGCATAATAAAAAACTCTTTTACGGAAGCAGAAGACCTGCTTGACAGGAAAAAAAGAGAATATGAAAATGACCCCGCAGTGAACTACCTTTCCGGCTATATCAGGTACAGGCAAAACCGCCCTGCGGAAGCCCTGGCATTATTTCTTGCCGCGGAAAGATACAAAGACCCGCGGGTTCTCTACTCCTCCGGTTATCTTTACTTTCACAATGAAGAAGACCCGGGAGAGGCAATGAAAAGGCTTTCAAAGGCTTCTTCGCGGGGAGCCGCGGCCCTGCGTGCCGGGTACACGCTCGGACTCCTGAATTATGTAATGGGAAACACAAAGTCCGCCGAGCGAATAATACTCAGAACACTCGCGGCGGGAGCCGATAACGAAGCGGAAATAGAGAACGCGCTCGGCTTAATTTCGCTTAAGGAGAACGATCCGGACGGGGCTATTCTGCGGTTCAAAAAATCAATACTGCAAAATGACGGTGAACCTGACGCCTACCTCAATCTGGCGGACGCCCACGCCGCGAAACATGAAAGAGCGGAGGAACTCGCAATGCTTGAAAGAGCAGAAAGACTGCATCCCGGAAACAAACATATCCGGCTGAAGCTCGGTGAGGTTTTGGCTGCAAACGGAAAAATAGAAGAGGCGCTCGTGCACCTTACCGCGGCTATAGAACTTGACCCGGGCTTCTCGCTCGCGTATTTTTCCAGGGCAGGTGTCTATAAAAAAAACAGGGAAGCGGACAAATACCGGAGAGATTACGAGAAAGCTCTTTCCTGCCGCAGGAGGAACTAAAATGATTTTTGAAACCATTTACTGCGAATCGCACGGGAACCGGATTTCCAGCGCCGCCTGTTTTGACTGCGGGAAACGGCTCTGCGTAGAATGCGCGAAACGGTCTTTCGGCAGGAACTACTGCGGTTCGTGCGAGCACGCGGAGCGCTCAAAACAGCGGAGAAGATATTCCGATAAACTTGTCTTTATCGCGGAAGGCAGGGAGCTGCGGGAGAAGGGAGCCCTTTTGCTCAGGTACGCGGCTCTCATAGCGCTTAGCCTGGCGGGAGCGGCGGCGGCTCTCTTGAAAGCGCTTCATTAAGAATGCAGGCCGTCTCAGCAGGTATTTCCCTCTATCTTTAAAGTATTGACACTTTCTTGCCAGTTTTATTTTCAACTGTTTTCTTCCAGCCCAAAACCGTTTCATCCGAAGGCGAGACCCACGGTTCAGAAAGAACCTTCCCGAGTCTTTGTGCTTTTGAACCGCCCAGTTTGTGGTAGGGGATAATGTCTATCTCCCTGACGCCTTCAAGCTCCGCGGCAAGCAGGGCGATACTTTCAAGATGTTCCTTCCGGTCGTTTATCCCGGGAATAACCGGGCAGCGCAGGATAATTGCGGCTCCGGCCCCATTTAACCTGCTCAGATTCCCGCGCGGAAGTTCCATTTCAGCGCCCGTGAATTTCAGGTGAAGCGCCGGGTCGCTTTCCTTGATGTCAAACAAAACAATGTCAATATCCCGCATTATCGCGCTGTACTGTTCCCAGGGGGCGTAACCGCAGGTTTCTATACAGGTGTGCAATGATTGTTTTTTAGCGGCGGAAAGGAGCGCCTTTGCGAACTCAAACTGAGCGAGCGGCTCGCCGCCGGTCAGCGTCAGCCCCCCGCCGGTGTTTTTGTAGAACTGCAGGTCTTTCATAACCTCTTCAAGGACTTTGGAGACAGAAATATCCTTTCCGGCGACTTCCAGGGCCTGCGAGCAGCATTCTTCCGCGCATAGACCGCAGCGCGCGCATTTTCCGCGGTTCATTACATGAACGCCGTCCCGCATAATATGGCAGCCGTTAGGGCAGGCCTTAAAGCACCAGCCGCAGCCGGCGCATCTTTCCGCGGTAAAAAATATTTCGATGTCCCGCTCGCGCGACTCCGGGTTGTGGCACCAGGCGCAATTGAGCGGGCAGCCCTTCAGGAAAACCGAAGTCCTGATGCCGGGCCCGTCGTGTATTGAAAATCGCTGGATGTTAAAAATCCGTCCTGCTATTTCTTTCATAGGTTGCATTTCTCCGCTTTTGCCCTCAGCCAGCCGGGAATCTTTTGCTATTTCAAGACTTTATCCAGCCTGATTATCTCCTGCGCTATCCCGTATCTCCATTCCTCGAGCTCGTGACCGGAGTTTCCCGTGTCGGCCGTCGCAACAAGGCGTGAATATTCCGGTATTTTTTGTTCAAGCGCTTTCAGGAATTGCCCCGCCCTGCCGGCGGCCGCAACTGCTTCCGGATTTCCGCTGTTTTTCGCGGCGGCGATTTTACACTCAAGCGTGTAAATATATTTCATATCATCCGTCCCTTCCCGGGCCTTATCAAGCGAAGGAGTGCTTTGGGGCCCATTAGCCGCCGGGTAGAGTACCCCGCACGCCGGATCCCCTCCGCCGTAAGTACTCCAGGACAGGAAATCCTTTGATACCGTTTCCGTCCAGCCCCAGGCGAAGGCCCACTCCCTGCGCCCCTTTGCTTTCCATTTCCAGGGATTAAATCCGAACGAGAGCCGGTTTCTGCCGGAATTATACAGCCACAGTTCCGCCTTGGCCCCGTTCTTGCATTTATTAAGCATCTTGCTTGAGTATTCATACGAATGCGTTGACAGGATGTCAAGGATATCGCAGAACCCCGTGTAATCCCTGCCGAAATGCTCATCCGCCATAGGCGTTACCATTGTTATGACGCCGGGAACTTCCTGGCAGAGTTTCACATACTTCACGGTATCGGCGTAATTTCTGTTCTGATACGCGGAGGCATCCTCCCGCGGTTCATCAACAACAAAGAAAACGACGCGCAGCTTATTCTCGGCAAACCACTTGACCAGCTGCGCATTTATCTCCTTGAACGCCTTATTAAATTCAGGGCTGAACTCTTTGAGATTGTAAGTATGCATCAGCCCGCTGGCATATTCCATAAGGAATATCTGATGCCGGTATTTTTCCAGGCCAAACTTTCTAAGCTGTTCCGCTCTTTTCTTGGGACCGGAGAAATCCAGAGAGATTTTTCCGCCGGCGTAGGTCATTTTCGGCTCCAACCCGCTGTCCACGCTGTTGCTGCCGTGCTCTATGGCAAACTGCAGGGTCTCATCGTCCAGGGGCATGCCGAACCAGCCGGTGGGGAAATCACAGTCTTCAAGAAGTTTAACCGGCAGGACTTCAAAGGAGATTTTTTCGGTAAACGGTTTCTTGCCGGCGGTTACGGTCAGCGTTCCCTGATATACTCCGGCCGGCGCGCCTTCCGGAACCTTAATCGTAAACCAAAGCGTTCTTGTTACGCCTTTGTAAATATCGCCTGTATTTCCTTTATTTATCATTTCAGGCCTTACTTCCTGCTGCTGAAAACTTACGGTTTTGAGCAAGTGAAGGAGGAAGCCTGTCTCGATGTTTGCAGCGGGAATGACAGCTCCGTTCCCCGAAAGATCACTTGCCGTAACCGTGAGCTGCGAGGTCTGAAGCGGGTAAATTCCGAGAGCGAAAGATTCATAACGTCCCGGCGCGGCAGCTATTTTCAGCCCGCCGATTCTTCTTTCGGCTTCAACGGGAGAATAATTATAACTGGTCATTAAAAGGTAACTTCTTTCAAAAGGAATGAAGCCTAAATCCCTGTCCGCCGCGGAGGGTACCGGCGCCGGATTTTCCGTCTTCGGCGTCATTACATTTACCTTTCCGATCTTTGACATCAGGCGAAAGGAGGTCTTTACATCTTTGTTCCAGAACGACTCGACTTCCGGTTTCACGGCTTCTTCCAGGACATAATCCGCCGCCGGCATTATTGACGGCAATAGCAATGTTCCCGCAATTAAAGATATTGCCCGCATCCCCTTATAAAAACGGTCCATTTAATTCCTCCCAGAGTTTTTTCATAATTTATTCTGTTCCGTCCGCACTATTATCATTTCCTGCATTTCCTTGTTTAAAGTGGCGAACCTGGCGGACCAGCCCGAGACCCTGACCGCGAGATTGGGATATTTTTCCGGGTGTTCCTGCGCGTCCCGCAGCATCTCCGTATCTATCGCGTCTATCTGCAAAAAGATCCCGCCAAGCGAGACAAAGGTCTGCATAAGCCCGGCCAGGGCGGAGAGTCCTGCCTCGCCGGCCAGCGAAGGAGGGAATAGTTTTAATTCAAGGGCCGTGCCGTTCGGCAGTTTTGAAAAGTCCACGGCGCAATGCGACTTGATGACGGCCGTCGGCCCGCGCTTGTCGGTGCCGGGAGAAGGGCTGAAGTTCACCGCCAGGATATCTCCTTTTTTAGAGCCGGCCGCGGAGGCCGCGCGCCCCGCCCGAAAGACGCTCGCTACGCGGCAGTATTTTCCGACGGACTGCTTATTGTGTCGCGAGTGTAACATATTTACCCATATAACACATATAGCGGAGCCTGTCAAGTATCTCTGTTTCAAGTTCTTTCCGCAGAGGCTTTCTTGCTTTAACCATTCCGGCACTTTAATTATAGTAAA
>CAIWRR010000204.1 GCA_903915125.1 Candidatus Firestoneibacteriota bacterium
GTTCTTAACGTTTATAACGTTCGTAACGTTTATAACGAATACCGCTAAGGTTAGTTTTCCGTTAAGAACCTTATAAACTTTATAAACTTTACGAACGAAACGGTTCTCTTGTAATGTTGATAAGGTTGAGCCACGGTTTGTTTTAGTTTTACGTTATGAACGTTATCAACCTTATAAACGTTATAAACTATCCTATAGGTTGTGTTTTCTTACTTGTTTTAGGAGGAAAATATGTTCAAGCTAGCCACTTTCGGAGACGAGATTTCGCAGGATTTAACCGAACTCGTAAAAACCTGCAAAAAGGAAAAAATAGCCGCTGTGGAAGTCCGCAGCACCTGGAACAAGGCGCCACACCAGCTGACTAAGGAAGATATTAAGGCCATCAAGTCGGCCTTCAGGGATAACGGTATTAAGTGCTGTTCCATCGCCGCTCCGTTCTTTAAATGCGACATTGATAACGCGAAAGAAATAAAAGAGCATTTTGAGATACTTGACAAGTGTTCCGAACTGGCCCACGCGCTTGGCACGAAGATAGTGCGAGGTTTCACCTTCTGGAGAAAGGGCGATTTTGACGTTTATTACGGCAGGATACTCGACAACTTCGTCCCGGTCGTTAAGAGAGTCAAGGCCAACGGCGTAATCCTTGGCGTTGAGAACGAAGCCGCGTGTTTTGTCGGAACCGGCCGCCAGCTCGGAAGATTTATGAAGGATATTAACTCTCCCGTAATCCGCGCTACCTGGGACCCGGCTAACGAACGTCACGACTTGACCTACGGCGAGTGCCCGTTCCCGACCGGTTTTAATTTTGTAAAAGAGCACATGATACACTTTCATATGAAAGACGCGGTAAAGATGGGCTCCGAAGGCAAGCCGGAGTCGGTGCCCGTCGGCGAAGGCGATATCAATTATTGGGGCCAGTTCAAAGCCCTTAAGGATATGGGATATAACGGCTATGTCTCGCTTGAAACGCACTGGCGGATGAAGACTGCGAAGATGTCCGAAGATGTGGTGAACCGTCCCGGAGGCCAGGCGTACACCTCGGGGGCTAAGGAATCAAGCGTCTACTGCCTGAATAACATTAAGAAGATTCTGAAGAGCCTATAGTGAGTACACGAAGAAATATTCTTTTAGTTCTGCTCCTCGAGGCAGCGCTCTCGCTTCATGCGCGTCCTTTTGTGACGGACGATGCGGAAATAGCAAAAGAAGGGAAAAATAGTATTTCCATCGGCTACTCCTCTGCCAATCCGCAGGGTGTTTATGACGGGAGCGGCAGCTACATTCCCTTCCCTAACGGAGATTCAAGGCAGGAACAGACAGTACTGATGGATTTTAAATACGGAGCTGCCTTTGGCAGCGAGGTTGAAGTCAGACTTCCCTATTTTACGGGACATTATGTAAGCGTCTCGAAAGCTCTGGATCTTACGGCGGCGGGCTTGGGGGATATCTGGCTCATCGGCGGCAATCAGAGCGTGGAGAATTCGTCAGCTTCAGACAAGGCTGCTTTTAAGGTCGGCGTGAAATTTCCGAATGGAAAGAGCCTGTTCTCTCCGGGTCCGGCGCAGCTGCCTACCGGGACCGGCACCTGGGATTTTATGGCGGGAACGGCAACAAGAGAGAAGAGAGCTCCGTTTATCCTCTACGGAAATTTCTATTATGTGTACCGGTTGGGGGCGGCCTCAGACACTTTTGCCGGGCTTCCGATAAGTTCTTATAATTCGTCTGAAAGAACGATTAATGTCGGGCCAAGCTCCCAGATCAGGTACAATATCGCGGTGGAATACCCGATAAACACCGGGCTTTCGTTCATAATGGAATATAACGGAGTAACTCAGTACGAGGCAAAGGCAACGTACGCGGGAAGCGGGCTGGACGCTGTCCCGGCGCTCTCAGCCAATGACACTGAGTTCTATTTTGCCAGAAGCATAATAGGCAGGGCTTCTGTCGGCGCAAGCATCACCCCGACAGAAAAAGTATTAATTACGGGGGGAGCGAGCCTTCCGGTCGCGAGCAGCACATTTTATGGCGGACTTATGATATTCGCAAATCTGTCTATTGGCTTATAGCCGAAGGAAAACGATATGTTTGAATTTCTGACAAAAATATTCGGAAGCGAAAACGAAAGGCTTCTTCGTAAGATGTGGCCGGTCGTTGAGCAGATAAAATCTTTTGAGCCTGAGCTCAAAAAGCTCTCTGACGAAGCGCTCAAAAATAAGACAGTAGAATTTCGGGAGCGGCTTGCCAAAGGCGGGACGCTTGACGAATTGCTTCCCGAAGCCTACGCGGTTGTCCGCGAGGCCTCGGTTCGCTCCATAGGGCTTCGGCATTTTGATGTTCAGCTTCTCGGAGGTGTGGCCCTTCACTGGGGAAATATCGCGGAGATGAGGACCGGTGAAGGAAAAACCCTCGTAGGCACTCTTCCTGTTTACCTTAACGCGCTTTCGGGCGAAGGCGTGCACGTCGTCACTGTTAACGATTACCTTGCGGAGCGCGACAGCTTGGGCAAGGGTAACTTCAAGGGAATGGGAAACATCTACAGGTTCCTCGGGCTGACCGTCGGCTGTATAAGAAATGATTCTTCTTCGGATGAAAGGCGCGAGGCCTACGCTTGCGACATCACTTACGGAACGAACAACGAGTTCGGCTTTGATTACCTGCGCGACAACATGGCGACTTCAATGCGCGAAGTGGTCCAGCGTAAGCACAATTTCGCGATTGTTGACGAGGTTGACAGCATACTCATAGACGAAGCCAGGACCCCGCTTATTATTTCCGGAGCGGCCGACGAATCAACCGACAAATATTACAAATTGAACCGCCTCGTTCCCTTCTTCAAACGCGAAGAGGACTTTAAGGTTGAGGAACAGCACAAGACGCTTGCCATAACCGACGCCGGCGTTGCCAAAGCGGAACAGCTCCTTGAAATGCCGAACCTCTTTGACGGCCTGCACATGGACTATGTCCATCACCTCATCAACGCCCTTAAAGCCCATTCTTTCTACAAGAAGGATGTTGATTATATAGTCAAAGACGGCGAAATCCTGATTGTCGATGAGTTTACCGGAAGGCTGATGCCGGGAAGGCGCTGGAGCGACGGAATGCACCAGGCCATTGAAGCGAAGGAAGGCGTGGACATCAGGCGAGAAAACCAGACGCTTGCGACAATCACGCTCCAGAACTATTTCCGCCTTTACAAAAAGCTCGCGGGAATGACCGGCACCGCCGAAACGGAAGCCGGTGAATTTATGCACACTTACAAGCTCGGCGTTGTAATAATCCCGACAAATAAACCGATGCTCCGCCAGGACGGCGACGACGAGATTTACAAGACCAGAAAAGAAAAACTCAAGGCAATAGTCGACGAAATAGCGGGTATGAACGAGAAGGGGCGCCCCGTCCTCGTTGGCACAATTTCCATTGAACACAATGAAGAACTCTCGGAGATGCTGAACCGGAGAGGCGTAAAACACCAGCTATTAAACGCGAAATTCCACGAACGCGAAGCGGAGATCATTTCGCTTGCCGGGCAGTACAAACAGGTAACCGTCGCGACTAACATGGCGGGAAGGGGAACCGATATCGTACTCGGCGAGGGGGTCGCGGATCTCGGCGGGCTTCATGTGATAGGAACTGAAAGACACGAGGCGAGGCGTATTGATAACCAGCTAAGAGGCCGCTGCGCGAGGCAGGGAGACCCCGGCTCGTCAAAATTCTTCCTTTCGCTGGGCGATGATTTGATGCGCGTCTTCGGTTCGGAGCGCATGGTGAAAATAATGGACACCTTCAAGATAGAAGAAGGCACTCCGATAACTCACCCCTGGATAAATAAAACAATTGAAGGCGCGCAGAAGCGCGTAGAAGGCATGAACTTTGATTACAGAAAGCACACCGTTGATTACGACAATGTGATGAACAAGCAAAGAGAGGTTGTATACTCACAGCGCAGGATGATACTTGAAAAAGAGACAGTGAAGGAGCAGGTTGACAGGTGGATAAACGACACGCTGGACCTTTTTATGGAGGAGTTTGCGCCGGAAAAGAAGACTTCTTACGAATGGGATCTCACGGGCGTGAAAGCGAAACTCCTTGATGTTTTCAATATTGAGTTGAACCTGTCCCCCGATAAAATGAAAGGCTTCACGCATGAGACTTTCAGGGAGCATATGGCCGAAAATGTTATAGCGGCCTATTCTGCAAGGGAGCAGATGAACGGCACCGATGTGACCAGGCATCTTGAACGGATGATAATGCTCCAGGCGATAGACAACAAGTGGAAGGACCATCTGTACAATATGGATCATCTCCGTTCCGGAATCGGGCTTCGCGGTTATGCAGGCAAAGACCCTCTGCTTGAGTATCAGAAGGAAGGCTACGAGATGTTCTCGGAAATGATACAGAACATTAAGGTGGAAGTCCTGAAGTTCCTTTCAAGGGTGCAGGTGAAGAGCGAGGATAAGGCGGAATTTGAACAGGCGATTGAACGCAAGCCTGCGGCCAGGGTCTCTTACGAGCACAAAGAAGTAGACCAGCTTTCAGGACAGGAAGCGAGAAGGCAGCAGCAGCTGCCGCCTCAGATGGGAGGCCCAAGGGCTCCCTATCTTCCTCCGGAACAACCGGAAGGAAAGGTACTTCCCGTGCGGCGTACAGCTGCTAAAGTCGGCAGGAACGATCCCTGTCCCTGCGGAAGCGGGAAGAAGTATAAGAAGTGCCATGGGAAGGATGAGTCCGAGTAAAAATGGTTTATAACGTTAATAACGTTTGTAACGTTCATAACGTAAGGCAAAATCAGAACCGAAATCAGAACCGAAATCAGAACCAAACCCAGAGAATACGTTCTTAATGTTTTCGTTATAAACGTTAAGAACGATAACTGTTCAATACACGGCTTTTATGTTTTCGTTATAAACGTTAAGAACGTTACAAACGTTAAAAACGATAACTGCTCAATACCACGGGTTTAATGTTTACGTTACAAACGTTACGAACGTTAAGAACGATAACTGCTCAATACACGGCTTTTATGCGCTTGTGCCAAAGAACACCCCGCCATTCATGGCGATACGGGATGTCCGCCAAAGGCGGATCCGCCTCCGGCGGAAATTTGGCACGAATAATATTTACACTACAGCAGAGACACCCCGGACTTTAGGCCGGGGAGGCTCATGTTTTCGTTATAAACGTTATAAACGTTACGAACGTTAAAAACCCCCTGCATTTTCTTTTCTTATTGCAAAGAACCCCTATTTACCCATATAATTGCTGTATGAATCCTCGGCATTTTATATTAGCGATCCTTTCCGGTATCCTGCTTTTCCTTAGTTTTCCAAATGTTTTAGACCCTGTCTTTCCTGCCTGGTCGGGTTATCTTGCCTGGGTCGCTTTGATACCGCTATTTTTGGCCATAAACAAAGAGACTTTCCCGAGGGCTTTGCTCATCGGGTTTATCACAGGCTTTGTTTTCTTCGCCGGACTCCTCTACTGGATTCTCTATATCAAAGAACTCGGTTTTCTTGCCTGGCCGCTCTGGCTGCTCTTAGCCTGCTATCTTGCTCTATACGTCGCGCTCTTCGCTTCGCTTCTCAGATTCGCTCCGCTTTTGGCGGCGCCGTTCCTCTGGGTCGTTCTTGAATACCTCCGCGGTATTATCTTTACCGGCTTTCCATGGGGCCTGCTCGGCTACTCGCAGTATAAACTCGCTCCGCTTTTGCAGCTTGGCTCTCTTTTCGGAGTCTATGGTGTTTCCTTTGTTATCGTGCTTGTGAACGCTGGAGTAGCTTCCTCCTTAATAAAAGTAAAGCAAGGCAAAGCGGCGTTTCTCGGGCCGGTTTGTGCCGCGCTCGTGCTTATTGCTGTCTTCTCCTATGGGTTAGTTGAGCTCAACGGTATGGAGTCTAAACTGTCGCTCAAAGCCGTGGCAAAACCGGATTCGGTCTCGGTCTGCGTCCTTCAAGGAAATATTGCCCAGGACGTTAAGTGGGATGAAAAGTTTACCGAAGAGAACTTCAGGACTTACACTGAACTGGCGCTTTCAAACAAAAAACCGGTTGACCTCTATCTCTGGCCGGAGAGCGCCTCAACGGTCTTTCTCCGGTCTGAGAAAAAATATGCCGCTGTCGTTTCCGGTATAGCGCAAGCCGCCGGCGCGCCGCAGTTCGTGGGCACTCCGGACGCTATTTTCAAAAAAGACGGAAGAGTTGACAAACTTTATGTTTCGGCGTTCCTGTTTGACCGGTACGGAAAGTTCTCCGGAGCGTACAACAAAACGCACCTTGTGCCGTTCGGGGAATACATTCCTCTGCGGAATATCCTGAAAGGGGTGAGCAAGCTTGAGTACGGTGTTTCGGATTATTCGCCGGGTTCCGGCGCGACAATCTTTACGGCGGGAAAGAGGTTCTCGCCGCTTATCTGCTATGAGGTTATATTCCCTGAAATAGCCCGTCAAAGGGCGAATGATGGGGCGGAATATCTGGTAAACATTACCAATGACGCCTGGTATCAGAAATCGGCGATGCCCTACCAGCACTTTTCCATGCTCGCTTTCAGGGCCGTTGAGACGCGCCTGAACATTGCGAGGGCGGCGAACACCGGTATATCCGGTTTTGTTAACTATAAAGGTGAAATAGCTGCGGCGACAGAGATATTTGAAAAGACTAAGATTACTTTAGAAATGCCGGTCATTCCTAAAAGAAGCACGCTCTATATGCGCATAGGAGATATTTTTGTCTGTCTTTGCGCGGTTATTGGACTTGCCTCCTTCCTTGTGAACAGAAAGGTGCTCAATGCCTGAGTCCCTAAAGATTCTCTTTGTTGCTTCCGAAGCCGTGCCTTTTGCCAAAACCGGCGGGCTTGCTGATGTCGCGGGCTCCCTCCCGAAAGCGCTGTTTAGGATGGGGCACGATATCCGGCTCGCAATCCCAAAATACGGCGCGATAGAAGATAAAACCTGGAATATGCGCAGCCGCGGCGAACTTTCCTGCGGCGGCACGCTCAAGACCTGCCTGCTTCCCGGCACCTCCATTACCGTGATGTTTACTGAGAACGAAAAATATTTCGGGCGCTGGGGTTTTTACGGCGAGAACGGCGCGGACTATCCGGATAACGCCGAGCGCTTCCTTTATTTCAACAACGCTGTGCTTTCCGCCTGCGAAAAACTTGACTGGATACCTGACGTAATTCACTGCAACGACTGGCAATCTTCCCTCGTGCCGCTGTTTCTTAAGCTCGGCCGTTTTCCGGCTCTTGAAACCTGCGCAACAATCGTTACCATACACAATATTGCCTACCAGGGTTACTTTGAGGGCAGTTTTATGGAGAAAGCGGCGCTTCCGTGGGAGCTTTACACTCCGGAGAAGCTGGAATATTGGAACGGTTTTAGTTTTCTTAAAGCGGGGCTCCTTTACGGAGACCTCATCACCACCGTAAGCGAAAAATACGCCGCCGAAATACTGGATAACGGAGAGTACGGGAGGGGAATGGAGGGCGTGCTTCGCGCGAGGCAGCAGGACCTTCACGGAATAATAAACGGCATAGATTATGACCAGTGGAATCCGCTTACGGACAAGTACCTTGTAAAAAACTACAACCTGGAAACAATTGAACGCAAGCAGGCGAACAAAAGGCAGGTTGTTCTGGATTTGAAGCTGGAATCGGGAGAA
>CAIWRR010000205.1 GCA_903915125.1 Candidatus Firestoneibacteriota bacterium
AATAGGAGAAAGTATTTTGAATCCCCGGGCCCCATCAGAGGTAAAGGTTTATAATTCATTAGTTTTCCTGGCTTTTGTTTGGATTTTGTCTGAAAGGTTTACGATGTAGCCTTACAAGCTTTTGTGCTTTGATTTAGCTATCCCTAATGTTTACGTAATAAACTTTATTCTGCTATGCCAGACGTAGTCTGGCATGAATAATATCCTTCCTCACAGAACATGACGCACGCAGTGTGGCATACAAACTTTACAAACGTTATAAACTTTTGTGATTTGATTTATCTAGTCCCTAATGTTTACGTTATGAACTTTATAAACCTTATAAACCTTATGAACGTTACAAACTTTTGCCTTTATTAATACCCCCCGTACTTTATAGCGCTCTCAATAAATGCATAGTAGTTCTGCTCGGTCTTAGGAGAGAGGTCAGAGTTTATGGGACAGGCGGTCGGAAGTATAATGTAGCCGCCTTCGGACTTTGCCTGCTCCATACAGTCTTTTACAAGCTTCTCAACCGACTGGGGCGTGCCATTTTCAAGGTCAACCAGTTCAACTCCGCCGCAAAGACACATCCGTCCTGCGCACTTCTTTTTCGCGTCCGACAGCGTAATGTCTCCCTGCGTGGGCGGTTCTACAGGGTCCAGCGCGTCAGCGCCAAGTTCAAGGAAATGATCCAGCACCTTGGCTATTTTTCCGTGTGAATGCACCCTGGTCATAAAGCCTGCTTCTTTTATCATCCGTATATATGTTTTATCATACTCGCAAACAAGTTTATGAAACATCTCCGGCGGCATATAGGGCGGGGTCGCGTATTCAGGACCAACGAGCCGTATGACGGCGTTCATTCCCTTTAGCTGTTTGAGAGCTTCACCGAGAATGTATGTTTGCCTTTCGTGCAGCCTGTCCATTAACAGTTTTATTCTTTCAAAGTCTGTGAAAACCCTGACGGTAAATTCGCCAAACTCCAGAATCTCAGCCGCTATGCAAAGAGGGTCGTCAAATCCGACAAAGAGTACTCCACGGTCGCCCAGAATCTTTTCGCTTTCCTTAAGATGAAAGCAGTTTACTTTTTCCGCGGAGAGGGGGACGGAAAGAATTCTTTCAATATCTTCATCTGTCTTTACGAAATGTTCCAGGGTCCATACAGTGCCGATACCCTCATCAGCGCGCGTCTTTTTTATTAGGTCTCCCTTCGGTGTTTTCCAGATAACTTCCGTAAAAGTGTGAATACCTTCCTTGCGGGTTGTTATGACCAGGTTCTTCTCCTGTGACGGATCAACCCAGCGTATGCCGGAAGGAAGAAAGAGGTCGCAGCGGGTTTCAATAAAGTCCATAAGCTTGGTAAAGGCCGGCTGGCGCCTTTCCCAGGTGTTATTCACAGGCGCGTTATCAAGCTCGTAAGTTGACACGGGAACTCTGTCCGGCGTTTTGCATTTCAGCGCTGTCAGTATTCTTTCTTTCGAATTCATTTGTTTTTTACTCTTTTTGAAACAGCGGTCTCCTTTTCTTTTCCCTGAAGGTTGCTTATGAGAAGAGATATGAGGCTGGACAGGAAAGTAATTAGGGATGCAAACGGGTTTCTGAAAACGTCAAGCGCGGCTTTTAGGCTTGCCACGGCTGACTTGACATCGTCTATCACCGTCCCGGCTTTTTCAAGGTGCGCCTGGGCTTTCTGGATGAGGCTGTTCGCGCTGTCAACCACAGTCCTTGCGCTCTTTAAAAGCTTTATCAGGTAGAACAATGAGATTACAAAAACGACCGTGAAAAGCAGGCAGCAAGCGGCGATAATTGCGATAGAAATCTCTATTATCATAAATCCTCCGTGGTTTTTAAGCTTCCCAGTTTCCGTACTTTATAATACCTTTGTAAAGTATTTCAAAGGTGACTGTCAAGGAGCAATAGAGCGGCACAGCAAGAAGCATTCCCCATACACCCATTAGCATCCCGCCTATTGGCAGGATCAATATCACAATTAGCGGGTGAATGTCTACGGATTTTCCGAGAGCCAGGGGAGAAACGACTGCATTGTCTATTAGTTGCACCAGGGCAAGCACCCCCACCGCTTTAAACGCAAGAAGCGCGTCATGATGTTCAGCGGTGGCGACCAGGACTGCCGGCACCATTGCCGCAACCGGTCCAAGATAAGGGACAATATTGAAAGCCCCTGACAGGGCTCCTATGAATAAGCCGTATTTCAGGCCTATCAGGTACAATCCTGCTATTGAAAGCAGCCCGACAACTGCCCCGTCAATTATTTGCCCGCGTATGTAGGCTCCGATTGACTGGTCTATCTCAAAAAGGAGCACTAGGAAAGTCTCAAAGTATTTGTTAGGGACTATTTTTATAAGGCTCTTTCGCATTTTCCTCCCATCTTTGAGGAAGAAAAAAACCGCGAAGACCGTAACAATCCCTGACGTAATAAGTCCCATTGTCCATGCAAGGATATCCGGCATTTTTTTAGCAAGAAAATCCGGAAAAGCGGAGGATTTGTCTTCTATGAGCTTCCTAAGATCGCCTTTGGGAATGAAGGAAAAATTCTTTTCCAGCGCATTTGCCCCGTCCAGAAGGCCCTGCTTAAGCTTTGCCGCATAGACGGGCGCTTGTCGTTTTAGAGTGTTAAACTCACCCGTTATTTGACTTTGGAAAAAGAAGATAAACCCCAGCACAAGCACAAAACTTCCGGCGAAGATAAGTATGACCGCAAGCGTTCTGCGGATGCCGAAACTTTCAAACCAGTCAGCCAGCGGGTTTAGAAGGTAAACAAAGATCATTGCGATAATAAGAGGAATGAATACATTCTGAAATATTACAAAGATTACAAGGGCTGCCAATATGCCCGAATAAATGGCGAAAAGTTTAGCCCAGCTCATCCACTTGCTGGTTCTGTTAACGCCCATTCTCCGCGGCTCCTTTGATGCTTGAAGCGGTTGTGGTCCGAAGCCTCATTGCCAGTATCTGTGAGAGCTTGAGCAGGACTTTCGCGCCCAGCTTGGGTTCGGTGGAGAGCAGGTTCAGAAAGTCAGGACGGAAGAATCCCAGGATTTGTGTTTTCTCGCCTGCCGTGGCGGTCGCCGACCTGGGAGACTCATCAAGGAGCGCGAGCTCGCCGAAAAACTCTCCGTTTTTCAGCACGGCTACCTCTGCTTCGCCTGCGCCGGATTTTTTAGTAAGTTTTATGCTTCCGCGTCTTATTATGTAGAGTCCCGCCCCGGGTTCGTTCTCGTGAAAAACTATTTCTCCCGGAACGTATTCCCGTTCGTGGGTGATTATTTCTATTTTCTTAAGCTCCAGATCGTTTAAGCCGGAGAATATAGGCGTTGATTCAAGAACTCTCATCACTTCGGTCTTTTCACCGGTCATAATCTTCTTTAGGGCTTCAAGGATTTTCATCTTTCCTCCGCTCAGGCTTTGAATTCCTGTTTGAACTTCTCAATGGCTTTTTTCAATTCTCCGGTAAAGGCCTCGTCAATATCCTTCTTGTCTCTTAGCTCCGACACCAGTTTCGCGAAATTCTCATCCAGGAACTTATAGAATTCTGCTTCAAATCTCCCCACTGCTTCGGTCGGGATATCGTCGAGGTAGCCGTTTGTGGCGGCATAGACGATCATCACCTGTTTTTCCACGGGAAGGGGGGCGTATTGTCCCTGCTTTAGTATTTCTACCATTTTCTGCCCGCGCGTGAGCTGGGCCTGGGTTGCTTTATCAAGCTCGGCTCCGAACTGCGCGAACTTGGCAAGATCCCAGTACTGTTGCAGGTCAAGCTTCATCTTGCCGGCGACCTTCTTCATGGCCTTGTTTTGGGCAGAAGAACCCACCCTTGACACGGAAATGCCTACGTTCAGGGCCGGCCTCACGCCGGAATAAAACAGGTTGCTTTCAAGATAAATCTGC